>JANRJF010000222.1:0-17350 GCA_033764095.1 Deltaproteobacteria bacterium
CTCGCGCGAGTCGCGGTCACGGCGGGCGCCGCCGCGGCGCACCGGCGCCCAGCGCAGCGCGCGCTCGAACTGCGCCGCCGCCTCCTCGTAGGCCCAGGTGGCGGCGGCGTGGCGTGCGGCGCGCACCGCGAAGCGGCGGGCGCGCCCATCGTCGCCGCGTACCGCCGCCGCGGCGCCGTAGTGATGGGCCAGCGCGCTCAGCACCGGGGTCGGATCGCGCGCGTACAGCGCGGCGAGCGCGGCGCCGGCGCGCGCGTGCAGGCGGGCGCGCTCGCGCGTCGGCAAGGCGTCGTAGAGCGCCTCCTGCACCAGCGCGTGGGCGAAGCGATAGCGCGGCGGCAGGCCGCCGCGCGGCTCGACCAGATTGGCGCCGACCGCCTCGTCGAGCGCATCGAGACAGCTGCGGCGCGGCCGACCCGCACCGCTGCCCGCCGCGGCCAGCGCCGGCAGCTCGACCTCGCGTCCGAATACCGCCGCCGCGTTCAGCCAGGCGCGACAGGTGGGCGACAGCTGGCCGACCCGCCGGGCCACGGCTTCGCGCACGCCGCCCGGCACCGGCAGGGCGCCGCCGCCGCGCGCTGCGGCGCTGCCGAGCAGCCGCACCAGCTCGGTGAGGAAGAACGGGTTGCCGCCGGTCTGCGCCGCCACGGCGGCGACCAGCGCCGGCGCCGGCGGGGTGCCGGTGGCGGCTTCGATGAAGCGGCCGATCTCGGCGTCGGGCAGGCCGCCGAGCGCGAGGCGCTGGCAGGCATCGACGCGCGCCAGCTCGCCGAGGCAGCGGCTGAGCGGCGCGTCGCCGTCGCGCCGCCCGTCGCGGTAGGCGGCGATCAGCAGGATGCGCGCGCCGGCCAGCTCGCGGGCGAGGAACTGCAGCAGCAGCAGCGAGGCGGCGTCGGCCCAGTGCAGGTCGTCGATCACCACCACCAGCGGCTGGCGCTGCGCGGCGCGGCGCAGGAAGCCGGTCAGGCTGTCGAACAGCGCGAAGCGCGCCCGCTCGGCATCGGCTTCGGACGGCGTCGCGGTCACGCCGAGCTCGGCGGCGATCTCCGGCGCCAGTTGCGCCAGGTCGGCGGCGCCGGACTGCGCGGCCGCTCGCACGGCCGCGCGCGGCTGGGTGTTGACGTAGTCGCGCACCACCTGCGTCCACGGCCAGAAGGCCGGCGCCCCGGCCCCCTCGTGGCAGCGGCCGAACAGCACCAGCGCGCCGCGTGCGGCGGCGGCGCCGGCAAGCTCCTCGGCGGTGCGCGTCTTGCCGATGCCGGCCTCGCCGACCAGCAACGCGACGCGCGCGCGACCGTCCAACGCGCACTCCAGCGCGCCGACCAGTGTCGCCATCGCCGCCTCGCGGCCGACGAACAGCCCGCCGCCGGCCGCCAGCGGCGACGCGGCCGCGGTGGGAGCGGGCGGCAGGGCGCGCAGCGGGGCGACGAAGCGGTAGCCGCGCCCGCGCTGCGAGGCGATGACGCGCTGCCGCGTGCCGTCGTCGCCAACCGCCCGACGCGCCACCCGCACGCAGTAGGTGAGCGAGTCCTCGGTCACCCGCTGGCGCGGCCAGAGCGCCTCCATGAGCTCGGCCTTGGTCACCACCCGGTGCCGCTCCGCCGCAAGGCGTCCCAACAAATCCAGCGCCTTGGGCTCGATGCGCACCGGCTTGCCGCGCCGCCGCAGCTCGAACAGCGCGAGGTCGAGCTGGTAGTCGCCGAAGGCGTAGGTGGTCACCGTCCGGCTCCTACCACCGAATCCTCGGCAAATCCTCAGGCAATCCCCACGCCATTTGCTGCGCGCCCGTGCGAGGATGGGGACGTGAAGGCAGCGGATCGGTTCACCCTGCCGGCCGCCAGCAACACATTCGACAATGTCGCGGGAAAAACTGCATAAGCCAGAGAGAGACCAGAGTCGTCGATCAATGAGACATCACCTCCCTCGCAGCTGTGCAGTCCTCGCCTTGACCGCCGTGCTGGCCCTTCCCGCGGCGGCGCTGCCGTACCCGCGCGGCGACGCGACCTGCAACGCCAACGTCACGGCGGCGGACCTGGTCGCGACCCTGCGCGGCCTCGGCGGTGCCGCGGGGTGCGGCAACGACGACTGCGACCGCGACGGCGCCGTGACGTCGGCCGACGTCGTCTGCGCGACCGGCTGCCTGTTCGGTCTCTGCCCGGTGCCGCCGCACGCGCCGCAGGTCGTCTCGGTGGCGGCCGACAGCGCCCCGGCCGTGTCACCCGCGTCGGTGGTGCGCATCGCGGCGCAGAACCTCGGCGCCAGCGAGGCGGTGGCGCGCGTCACCGTCGGCGGGCTGGAGGCCGAGGTCATCGAGCTGGGCGATGGCGAGATCGTCGTCGCGCTGCCGGCGACGTTGCCGCCGGGTCCGGCCGAGGTGGTGGTGTTCAACGACGACGTCGCCAGCGCGCCGTTCACGCTCGAGGTGGCGCCGGCGGCGCCGGTCGGCGCGCCGGACACCTTCGACGGCATGCTGGCGCTGGTCGACGCGCTGGTCGCCCGGCTGCTCGATCTCGAGCTGGAGAGCGTCTACGCCGACGCCACGCCGATGGTGCGCCAGGAGATGCAGCGCTATCGCGCGACGCTGGCGACGCAGCGCAGCGACTTCGCCGGCGACCTCAGCGTCAGTGCAGCCGAGCGGCTGGCGCTCGACGCGGCGGTCGACGCCTCCGGAGCGCCCGAACAGCTGCGCGCGACGATCGCCGCCATCGACGCCGATCTCGGCGCCGGCGCGGGCAGCATCGCGCAGACGCTCGCAGTCCGCGCGGTGCAGAACGGGGCGCGCACCATCAAGGTCGTGCGCAACGTCGCCGCGGCGGCTGGCACCGTACTGAGCGGCCCGGCGATCGCCGCCATTGCCACCGCGGCGGCGGTGTTCGGCGGTGCGGTGCTGGCGGCCAGCGATCCGGCCACCCCGCTGATCTTCGACGTGGCATACCAGAACGCCGCCGGCCTGCCGCGCAACTATCCAGTCGGCGGCGGCTTCGTCTTCATCACCGGTGCGCGCTTCGATTCGCTCACCACCTCGCTCGAGCTGCAGGCGAAGGGCAGCTTCGACGCCGGCACCGCCACGGTGAACGGCGACACCATCATCTTCAAGGTGCCCGACGGCGTCGGCTTCTGCGGCAAGGTGACGTTGCAGTTGGTGCGCACCGGCGGATTCCGCTCCAACCCGGTCACCACGCGCGTGCAGCCGGAGCTGCTGCAGATCGAGCCGACCGGCAAGGCGGGCGAGACCCTCGAGGGCTCGGTGCGCGGCCTCAATGGGTGTGCCGGCATCACGACCTTCGAGAGCAGCTCGTACACCAAGTCGACTCGCGTCGAAGCCGACGGCGACCGCATCGCCTACATCAAGGTGCCGAACGTCCTGCCCGATCCGTATCGCGCCAGCGTCACCGTCGAAGGACTGCGCAGCGAGCGCATCGAGGACAAGTTCGTCGACGTCACCAATCCGTTCACCGGCATCACGCTGGTGTGCGCGACGCCGATCGACATTCCCGATACGCCGAGCGCGCCGTTCTCCGCCGCGCTGACCTTCGTGCCGCTGTGCCGCGCCACGCTGCTGCCGGAGGGCAGCGACAAGTTGGACGGTACGTCGTTCGTGTGGAGCTCGAGCAGTCGCAATCGCGCCACCATCAAGGAGGAGACCGCTGAACCGGAATCGCCGCTGACCGCGCGCAGCATCGGCAGCACGCAGATCAGCGTGAACCTGCAGGGGCCGAAGGGGGCGTTGGCGAGCGGCGGTCCGGTCACCGTCGAGGTGACCGACAACGCCAAGCCGCGCGTCGCGATCAGCAGCTCGACCATGTCGCCGGTGCAGTCCGGCGGGACGATCGCGGTGCGGCTCACCGCCACCGACAACTATCGGCTCGGCGACGTGACCCTGAAGGCGACCGGCGACGCGGTGGCATCGGGCGGCGAGCAGACGGTGATCGACTGCGTCGGCAAGAAGACCTGCAGCGCCGATCTCACCGTGACGCTCAAGCAGAGCGACTTCACCCAGAACACGGTGACCATCCAGGCGACGGCGATCGATGCCGGACTCAAGTCCGCCTCCTCGGAGGTTCTGAGCTTCACCGTCGCGACCGACGACCAGTGTCCGATCGTCACCTTCGAGCAGCCGGTCGGGAATGTGAACGCCGGCTCGCAGGTGCTGGTGGTCGCACACGGCTCGGACAATCAACCCAACGACAAGGGCGTCACCGAGTTCATCTACGAGGCAACCGGCCCGGCGCTGGTCGCGCCGGTGTCCGGGCGCCTGCCGCTGCCCGGGCCGCAGCCGACCTCGACGCTGCGCTTTCCGATCTCGGTCAAGCCGTCGGACGAGCTGCGCGACGTCGACGACCTCACCATCCGCATCAGCGTCACGGCGCTCGACGGCGGCATGCACCAGACGCCGTGCGGCGCGGTGACCACGACGGTCAACGTTCTCGGCGTGCTCGACACCTGCAACGGCGGCATCCAGGTCGACAAGCCGGCCGGCTACATCGGCGAAGCGTTCACCATCACCGTCGCGCTGGTCGACGCGGAGACGGTCACGCGCGTCACCAGCATCAACCCCGGCGGCCAGTTCGACCTGCAGCCGCGCGGCGGCGGCGTCTATACCGTGACGCTCTTCTATCAGGGCACCGGCAGCTTCTCGCTGCGCTTCGTCGCCTTCGACGCCGACAGCAACGAGCTGTGCTCGGGTTCGATCGGGCTCGAATCGCTCGGTCCGAAGCCCGAGGCCGGCATCGCGGCCGTTCAATTCGACAACCTGCCGGCTGGAGCGAGTCGGCCGTGAGCCCGTTCTCCGCCGCGCTGCCCGGTGTGCTCGCCGTCGTCACCTTCGGTCTGATCGCCGCCGCCGCGCCGGCGGCCGAGATCGGCGGCGCGGTGATCGACGACCGCAACGGCGACGGCCGCTTCACCTCGGGCGAGCCGGGCCTTCCGGGGTGGACCGTGTTCGTCGACGAGGACGGCGACGGCCGGCTCGATCCGAGCGGCGTCTGCGACGGCACGGCGAGTGAGCGCTGTGCGCTGAGCGACGCGGGCGGTGCCTGGCGGATCAGCGGGCTGGTTGGCGGCGTGCATCGCGTCACGCTCGTCGCGCAGCCGATCGCGCGCGCGACGACGCCGGTGGCGCTCGACGTGCTGCTGGTCAGCGACGAGGACGTGGTGGACGACGTGCGCTTCGGCCAGTTCCGCTTTGCGGTGGTGAGCGGGCACGCCTTCCTCGACGCGGACGGCGACGGCACGCGCGCCGGCAGCGAGTTGGCGCTGGTGGGGTGGACGGTGTTCGCCGACAGCGACGTCGACGGCAGCCTCGACGCCGGCGAGCCATCCGCCAACAGCGACGCGGCGGGCGACTACCAGCTCGGCGGGCTCGGCGCCGGCACGCACGCCGTGCGCCTGCGCACCCGCTGCGGGTTCGCGGTGGTGCTGCCGCCGCCGCCGGGGCGCTATGCGCTGCAGATCAGCAGCAGCGGTCAGTCGATCAGCGGGCGCGACTTCGGCGTTGCGCCGCCGCCGGTCCTGCCCGGCGACGCCAACGGCGACCACGTCGTGCGCGCCGCCGATCTGGTCGGCGTCGCGCGCGCGCTCGGCAGCCAGACCAATGCCGGCGCCGACGCCAATCGCGACGGCGTCGTCAACGCCGCCGATCTCGCCGCCACGGCGGCCAACATCTTCGATTGCGTTGGCATCTATCTCGACCCCGGCTCGGCCACCCCGACCGCCACGCCCAGCCAGGTCGTGCCGACGGCGAGCGCGACCGCGACTGAGCTCCCGCCGACCGCCACCGCCAGTCCGACGATCGCGGGCTCGACGCCGACCGCGACTGCCAGCGGCGCGGCGACCGCCAGCCCGACGCCGACCGCGATTGCCACCGACAGCGCTACCGCGACCGCCGTCGCCACCAACACCACGACCGCGGTGGCCAGCGCGACGCCGACGCGGACTGCGTCATCGACGCCGACGCGCAGCGCGACGCCGACCACGGCGCCGGCGACCGCGACCGCCAGCCCGACCGCCGCGGCGCCGCCGGCCGACGCCATCGCCGGTACCGCCGTGCAGATCGCCAACGGCCTCAGCGGCATCCCGGCGGTGATCACCGCGCTGGTCAGCGGCCTCGAGTTCGGCGACGCGTTGACCACCTTTGCCGCGTTGGCGGACGGCGTCGGCGGGCCGGCCGGCAACTGTCCGCTCGGCGGCAGCGCGACGCGCAGCTGCAGCGGCGGCATCGGCGCGCCGCAGCTGAGCATCGCCTTCACCAGTTGCGAGGTGCCGACCTCGGCCGGCTCGGTGACGCTCGGTCAGATACCGCCGGCCAGCAGCGCCGCCAGCCTGCGTGGCAGCGGTGTCTGTCCCAATCTGGTCATCCCACCCTGGGCGGCGACCATCGCCGTGCAGGCGGTCTTCCGCAGCCCGCAGGACGCGCTGCAACTCACTGCCACCGCGGCGCTGGAGGGGACGGTCAATCCGCAGCTCGGCGGCAGCTGCGGCGCCACCGCCGCGACCATGGCGCTGACCGGGACCGTGCGCACCGTCTTCGCCGACGGCTCGGAAGCGGCGCTGACGCTGGCCAACACCGCGGTGGGCATCACGGTCGCGACCTTCAACGCCGACTGCGTGCCGATCGACTACACCATCACGTTGAACGGGCCGGCGACGGTGAGCGGCATCGTCGGCGGCGTCGGCGGGCTGGTCGGCGGCGCGGCGGCGGCCGGCTCGGTGCCGGTGACCTTCACCAACTTCACCGTCGCGCAGAACGCCACCGGGACGCCGACGCTCAGCGCGTTGGGCGGCGCGGTGAGCGTCGCCTGCGCCGCCAGCCCGCTGCAGTTCGAGACGCTGCAGGCGCTGGCGCAGGCGGTCGGCGCGCCGTGTCCGCAGGCCGGCCTGCTGCGCATCACCAGCGGCGGGCAGCAGACGCGCCTCACCTATCGCGCCGGCGGCGGGGTGGGGCTCGACGCCGATGGCGACGGCACCGTCGACGAGGAGCTCGCCAGTTGCCAGGACGCGCCGCTGCTCTGCGCGGCGCCCAGCGCCGCCACGCCGACCGCGACCGTCACCCGCACCGCGACGCCGGTGCTGCCGTCGACCGCGACCGTCACCGCCAGTCCGACGCCGACGCCGATTGCCTCGCCGACCCGCACCGCCACCGGCCAGGCGACCGCGACCATCACCACGACGCCGACCGTCTCGCCGACGCCGAGCCTCAGCCACACCCCGACCGGCAGTCCGACGCCGAGCCCGACGCCGTCGCCGAGCCCGACCGTCGCCGAGGTGCCGCGCTTCTGCGACACGCTGTCGGGGCCGGCGCTGATCCCCGACAACAACGTGATGGGCGTCAACGACACCATCGTCGTGGCGGCCGGCGCCGGAGCGGTCGGCGACCTCAACGTCGCGCTGAACATCGCCCACACCTACGTCGGCGACCTGCGCGTCGTGCTGACGCACCTGGAGAGCGGCAAGAGTGCGGTACTGCTCGATCGTCCCGGCGCGCCGGCCGTGGTCAACGGCTGCCATCTCGACGACGTCGCCGCGACCTTCGACGATGGTGCGCTGCGCATCGCCGAGAACCGCTGCGCCGCCGGGCCGCCGTTCGCGGCGATCGACGGAAGCGTGCAGCCGATCACGCCACTGAGCACGTTCAACGGCGACTCCCTCGCCGGCACCTGGCGGCTCAACCTCTCGGATCGGGTCGCGGACGATACCGGCGCGCTGCTCGGCTGGTGCCTGGAGCCCAACTCGCCGGCGCCGGTGGTGCGCGACTTCCAGTGCGACGAAGGCTCGAGCGCCTGCGTCCTGGTCATCGACACGCCGTTCGCGCTCGCCTTCAGCTACAGCGATGCGGACGGCGACGCGACGTCCTGGCACATCCGCGCGCGGCGCGACGACGGCTTCGAGTTCGAGGGTGGCGCGGGCTCGCTCGCCAATGGCAGCGGCGGCTCGCTCAGCCTCGACTTTGGGGCATTCACCTGTCCGACCGAGGACTGCCCGGACACCGACTTCGACTACTTCGTCTCCGTCCGCGACGCCCAGGGCCACGACAGCCCCGAGCAGCGCCTGCGCATCACCGTGACCCTCTTCGGCTTGTGACGCGCCGCTTGTCGCGATGCCGCGCGGTCACGGATTACACGGATGATGTTTTAAGATTTCACGGATGGGGCGATGGACTCAGTCAGATTGCTTCTTTGAGAAAAGAAAAGAGCCAATGAGTCCATCGCCCTATCCGTGAAATCTTAAAACATCATCCGTGTGATCCGTGGCTTCCGCGCGCTCGCGACAAGGATGCTCACTTCGGCTCTGACGCCGGCGCCGTTCCACCCTGTTGCTGTTGCTGCACCGACTCCTGCTTGAGGCCCTCGTCCGGCTTGATGACGATGTCGACGCGGCGGTTCTGCTGGCGGCCTTCCGGCGTGTCGTTGGTCGCTACCGGGTTGGTGTAGCCGAGGCCGCGGGTCAGGATGCGGCTCGGGCTGACGCCGTTGGCGATCAGCGCGTCGGCCACTGCCTGGGCGCGCTGCTGCGACAGTTGCTCGTTCATCGCGGCGGAGCCGCGGCTGTCGGTATTGCCGGTGACCTCGATGACGGTGCGCGGATACTTCTTCAGGATGTTCGCCACTTCAGCCAGCTTGGTTTGCGCGCCGGGCTGCAGCGTCGCCTTGCCGGAGTCGAACAGCACGTCGCTGCCGAGCGACAGGTAGATGGTCTCCTGCTCCTTGCGCAGTCGATCGTTCTCGCCGACCACCGCCTGCATCTCCTTCGCCTGCTTGTCCATGTAGTTGCCCATCAGCCCGCCGCCGATGGCGCCGACCACGGCGCCGACCGCGGCGCCCTTCCAGGCGCCGGAGCCGCCGCCGGCGATGGCGCCGATCGCCGAGCCGGCGGCGGCGCCCGCGGCGGTGCCGTAGACCGCCCCCTTGGTGGTGTTGCTCTGCTCCTGCCAGGCGGCGCAGCTGCTCAACAGAAACGCCGCCGCGACGGTTGCCGCGGTGCGGCGCTGGATGCGGGTGAACATGGGATGATCCTCCGAGGGGAGATGTTTGAAGCGGTGAGCCGGTCAGCCGGTGCGCCGGTTAGCCGGGGTGCCGGTGTGCCGGTGAACGGTGCTTCCATCGTCCGCACACCGGCACACCGGTTCACCGGCTCACTGAATCTCGTACGTGACCTGCAGCGTCGCGCTGACCGTGACGTCGCCGGCTTCGACCGGCGTCGCGACGTCCGCCGCCATGGCCATGCGCGCCATCTGCTTCGGCATGATGATCGGCGCGCTGCCGGTGTTGGCGGTGAGCACCTTGCCGAGCGAGACGCCGAGCGCCGCGGCGGCGGCCTCGGCCTGACGCTTGGCGTCGGCGCCGGCGAGCTTGAGCGCCTCGCTCTGGGCGGCGGCGCGCTCTTCGAGGGTGAACTCCAGCGAGTCGACGCGATTGGCGCCGGCGCCGGTCGCGGCGTCGATCAGCGCGCCGACGTTGCGCACGTCGCGCAGCTCGACGCGCACCGCGTTGCTCGCCACGTAGCCGATGATGCGCGGCACCACCTGGCCGCCGAGGTTGCGCTCCTGCTGCTCGTAGCGCGGCATCAGCGAATACTGCGTCGTGTACACCTTGTCGCGTGGTCCGAGCTTGGCCTTCACCGCCTCGGCCAGCGCGGTGCTCTTCTTGGCGTTGTCGGTCACCGCCGCGCCGGCGGTCGGCGCGGTGGTCTCGACCGCGAACGACACCACGGCGAGGTCGGGTGCCGCCTGCGCGCGCCCTTCACCGCTCACCGACAGGGTGCGCGGCGACGGCGGATCGGCGGCGAGGACCGGGGAGGCGAACGCGAGCAATGCGATCAGCGTGCGTGGGATGCCCATGCGGCGAGAATAGGCAACGCGCGGCGGGTGGGCAATTCGGGGAGGAAGCTCTCGGCCGTCAGCGATCGGCTATCAGCTGGACGGACTGGGTCTCGCTCTTCGCATGACCCGTCCCGTCATGCGCAGGGTTTCGACGGAATTCTGGCTGAAAGCTGACAGCTAAGAGCTGACAGCCGCCTTTTCACGACCTGCTCTCGACCAGGTCCAGCCAGGCGCGCCGGCAACCGCGGTTGCGGCAGAACCAATAGGTGCCGTCGAAGAACGCGGTGACGCAGCGCTGCTCGCCGCCGGCCAGGCGCACGATCGGGTGGGGCTCGCCGCACTGGCAGCAGGTGACGATCGTCGCGCCGCCGGCGGACGCGGGCCGCGGGCCGCCGCCGGTGCGGCGGCGCAGGCGCGAGTGGAGATGAACGACCGACCCCATAAAGACGTAGAGCCCGCGCCTATCTGCTTTCGCAACCGTTGTGAAGGGGGGTTGGTGCGGTGCGGACGCAGGTTTTCGTGTACACTGCGCCGCGATGACGCGCCCGGCCGGCGACCACGATCGTGACTTCCTCGACCTGCGCACGCACGGCTTCGCGCGCGTCGCGGTGTGCGTGCCGCCGGTGCGGGTGGCCGATCCGGCCTTCAACGGCGTCGCGCATCTGCGGATGCTGGAGAGCGTGCATCGCGCCGGCGCGCACTACGCCGTCTGCCCCGAGCTCGGCATCAGCGCCTACACCTGCGGCGATCTCTTCTTCCAGGACGCCTTGCTGCGCGGCGTGCGCGCCGCGCTGGAGCAGCTCGCCGCGGCGACCGCCGACTGGAACCTGCTGTTCACCGTCGGCGCGCCGCTCGCCGTCGACGGGCTGCTGTTCAACTGCGCGGTGACGCTCTATCGCGGCCGCGCGCTCGCCGTGGCGCCGAAGTCGTATCCGCCCAACTACCGCGAATTCTACGAGCTGCGCTGGTTCCGCCCCGCCGCCGACGCGCGCGCCAGCGAGATCGCCTTGCTCGGTGGCGCGGTGCCGTTCGGCAGCGACGTGCTGGTGCGCGTGCCGCATCTGCCCGGCTTCGTGCTGCACACCGACATCTGCGAGGATCTCTGGGTGCCGGTGCCGCCGAGCACGCTGGCGGCGCTCGCCGGCGCCACCGTGCTCGCCAACCTGTCGGCCTCCAACATCACGGTGGCGAAGTGGGAATACCGGCAGGATCTGGTGCGCGCCTCCGCGGCCCGCAACCTGGCGGTGCAGATGTACAGCGCCGCCGGGTTCGGCGAGTCGACCGCCGACCTGGCCTGGGACGGGCAGGGGCTGGTCGCCGAGCGCGGCGCGCTGATCGCCGAGACGCACCGCTTCCAGCTCGCCGGCACGCACGTGGTGGTCGACGTGGATCTCCAGTCGCTCGCCCAGGATCGCATGCGTCAGACCTCCTTCGGCGACAACGCACGCGATCACGCCGGGCGCGCGTTCCGCGCCGTCGAGACCGGGCCGGGCGCCGAGACCCGCCCGCGCGCCACCTGGGAGTCGTTCGAGCGCCGCGTCGACGCGCACCCGTTCGTGCCGGCCGATCCGGCCGAGCGCGACCTGCGCTGCCGCGAGGTGTTCCTCATCCAGGCGACCTCGCTGGCGCGCCGCCTGACGGCGCTGCCGCCGGAGTCGCGCCGCGTCGTCATCGGCGTCTCCGGCGGACAGGACTCGACGCACGCCTTGCTGGTCGCCGCGCACGCGCTCGACCTGCTGCAGCTGCCGCGCCAGCACCTGCTCGCCGTCACCATGCCCGGCCTCGGCACCACGCCGCGCACGCGCCAGAACGCCGAGCGCCTGGCGCGCGCGCTGGGCGCCGAGTTCCGCGAGCTGCCGATCGGCGCGCTGAGCGAGATCGTCTTCGCCGCCATCGGCCATCCGCCCGAGCAGGAGGACGTCACCTTCGAGAACGTGCAGGCGTGGCTGCGCAAGATCCTGCTCTTCGCCACCGCCTCGCAGCGCCAGGGCATCGACCTCGGCACCGGCGATCTCTCCGAGATCGCGCTCGGCTGGTGCACCTACGGCGGCGACCACCTGTCGCACTACGGCGTCAACGCCGGCGTGCCGAAGACGCTGATCACCTATCTGATCACCTGGGCCGCCGAGGTGATCTTCGCCGGCGACGCGGCCGTGCAGGCGGTGCTGCGCGACGTGCTGGCGACGCCGATCAGCCCCGAGCTGCTGCGTCCCAAGGACGGCGAGATCGTGCAGCGCTCGGAGGACGTCGTCGGCCCCTACGAGCTGCACGACTTCTTCCTCTACCACGTGCTGCGCTTCGGCAGCGGTCCGCGCCGCCTGGCGCGCCTGGCGCTGCACGCCTTCGACGGCCGCTACGAGCTGGCCGAGATCCGCCGCTGGCTGCTGGTCTTCCTGCGCCGCTTCTTCGCCAACCAGTTCAAGCGCGACGCCATCCCCGACGGCCCCAAGGTCGGCTCCGGCGGCGCGCTCTCGCCGCGCGGCGACTGGCGCATGCCCTCCGACGCCTCGCCGGCGCTGTGGCTGGCGGAGGCGGAAGCCGTGCCGGAGCAGCTCCCCGGCTAGCCCTGGGAGCGGGGCGGCCCGCCCGCCGGACCAAGCGGTTCGCATCTGGTTCGCACTGCGCGGTCCGCCACCCTGCGAGCGACGGCCGCGCTTGTCGCACAACATCGCGCTTGAGCCGCCTCCCATCTGCGCTTACCGTGCGCTCGCAATGACGTCGGCTCCCGAGCGTCGTCGCGGTCGCGGCGCAGCGCTTGCAGCCCCGGCAGCGGCGGAGGCGGGAGGACAGCGATGTCCACACCGCGCTGATCCTGCGACGGCCGCTGCGCATCGCCCGCTCGGCATGCGTCACGTCGCCTGGATTCGGGTTGCGACCCTCTTCGCCGCCGCGCTGTCGCTGGCGACGCTCGCCGCCGCCGCGGATCGACCGCGCAATGGGCAGTGGGTGTGGAGCGCCGCCGATCGCGACCGCTTCACCACCGCTCGGCGCGAGCGCGCCGACCTGGTGCCGGCGATCTGGGTGGCGACCATCGACTGGCGCGACGGCGCCGTGGCGATGCGCAAGGCGAACGCGCCGACGCTCGTGCCGGACGCGTCGAATGTCGCGTTGGTCGTCCGCTTCGACGACGGCTTCCACGCCGCATGGGACTCGGACGCCGATCGGCTGGCGACGCAGGTGGCCGACAAGCTCACCGCGCTGCTGACGCGCTGCGAGCAACTCGGCGTGCGCCCGCTGGAGATCCAGCTCGACTACGACGCGCCGGTGCGCCGCCTGCGGCAGTGGGCCACACTCCTGCACCGCCTGCACGACGGCGCGCTGGCGGGACGCGCGGTGTGGATCACCAGTCTGCCGGCGCATATGAGCGAGCCGCGCTACGGCGCGTGGCTGCGCGGCGCGGTGGACGGCCACATCCTGCAGCTGTTCGACACCGGCCCAGCCCTCGGCAGCGCCGCGGCCGAGCGCCTTGCAGACACGGTCGCCGCGCAACGCCTGCCGTTTCGCGTCGGCGTCGGCACCTTCGAGCGCCGGCGGCGCGGCGCCGCCGCGCCCGCCACCGAGCACGGCGCCTGGATCGCGGCGCTGCCGCTGTTCGCCCGCCAGCCGGGCTTCGGCGGCGTGTGGGTGTTCCCGGCCGGCCTGCGCTGGTCGCCGGCGCTGCTGGCGCACATCGAATGAGCCGCTGGTCGTGCATCGGACTGGCGCTGCTCGCCGTGTGCGGCGCGCGCAGCGAGCCGGTCGCGGCCTGCGGCGGACCGGCTATGGTGTTCCTGCCCGGGCTGCTCGTCCCGCTCGACACTGAGTGGATCAGCAACCCGACGTTGGGATACGACAACGTCCTGCGCGACGAGTTCCGCTTCCTCTATCCGTTCCGCCAGGCCGCTGGCCCGGCGTATGAGGCGCTCTGGGTCAGTGCGTACGACTACCCGTACGACGGCAGCAGCCCGGGGTTCAGCGAGCTCGTTATCGAGCGCTATGACGACGGCAACAGCCGTGAGTATGTGAATTCGCCCCCGCCGTCGTTCGAGGCGAATCCGCATCTGGCCGAGATCCAGTTGTGCGACGCGCTGCGCGCGCATTGTCGGACGCTGACTCGGCCGCAGCCGGTGGCCGCACCGAAGCCGGACGTCGCGGCCTTCGACGCGGCGCTGACCGCGCGCGACTGGCCGGCTGCGACCGCCGCAGCCGAGGCGATCGTCGCGGTCATCCTCGACATGCCGCAGGACGTGGCACAGACCCACAACCACGCGCTCCGCCGCGCGGTCGAGTACTACGAGCTGGCGCCGTTTCGCAGCGCGCTCAGCGATGATCTGGCCGCCGCGTACTTCCTGGCCTGGGACAAGGCCGTCCCGAACGACGTCGCGCCGCTCCCGCCGGTGTTTGAGCGTGCCGCCGCGATCCGGAGCATGTCGCGTGCCGACGCGGCGCGCCTGCTGGCCGAGGATCCGGCCCAGGCGCGCGCCGCGTCACTGCGTTTCGTCGTCATGCAGCAGATGCTGCGCGCCCAGATCGGCGATGCCTGGGATACGATCCCCGACGGCGCGGCGGCGCCGATCGATCAAGCGATCGACGCCTGGTTGCACGACTATCCGCAGCACCCGCTGCGCCTGCTGGTCGAGTTGCAGCGCGTGCGCCTGCGCCGCTTCCAGGGCCGGCCATCGGAGGCCGCCGCCATGCTGCTCGACGTCTATCCGCGCCACGCGCAGCGCGTGCTCGCCGATCTGCGCTACCTCTTCGCCTACAGTAGCGCGGAGGTGTCGCTGGCCAAGCTGGAAGCCCGCCAGCCGTTCGATCCGCTGCTGCTCACCGCGATGGTCGGGGTCGCCACAGCCATCGTGCCGACCGAGTGGACGCGTCTCTGGCGCCTGGCCGAGGCGCATCCCGACGCTGCGTGGGCGGTCAATTTGCAGGAACGCTTGTTGCGCGCCGTTGAGCCCCGCGGCGGCGTGATGAACGGTGGGGTGGCACCGGGACCGCTGCCGGAAGGCTATCCCGACACGCCACGCAGCCCGACCGCGCTGTGGGGCGCGCTGCGACTGGCCGAGCTGGCGCGCCGCGGCCGCTGGCAGGAGGCGGTGGAGCAGGCGGCGGTGACCCCGCCGAGCTCGGACACGGCGCAGATCGCGTTCACCGCTCACCTAGCACTCGGTCAGATCGCCGCCGCATTGCAGGTGCCGGAGTTGTCCGAGAACGAACGCAGATACCTGCTGGAGACATTGCTCACCGATCAGCAGTTGCGCGCGCTGCTGCGCACGCCGCTCGCCAGTCGGGCCGCGCTGACACTTGGAATACGCCAGGCGACCGCCGGGCACTGGCAACGCGCTGCCGCCATCATCGCTCCGTACGATCCAGCGCGCGCCAAGCAGTGGAGCACGGCGGCGCAACTGAGCCGCGGCAACACCGCCGCCGAGCGGTTGCGTTGGGCCCGTTTTCTCAACGCGCAGCGCCGCACGCTGCTGTGGCCGATCGACAACGCCACGAGCCGCTCGCTCGAATGGGTCTGCGCCAGCGTCAAGTGGCCGAACTTCCCCGCGGGAGTGGTGCGGCAGTGGACGGCAGACTTCCAGTGCGCGGCGGCGCAGGAGCGGCAGCTGCAGGACGCCACGTGGCTGGCGCTCAAGGCCTACGCGGCCTACCTCAGTCGCGCCCCGCGCTCGGATGAGTCGCGCGCCGCGCTGCGCGAGGCCGACGTGCTCTACAATTGGTTGATCAACCACTGCTCAGGGTGCTTCGGCTGGCAGGCGTACCTGGAGACGCAGCCGGCGACGGCGCAGGTGCGCCGCGCCGGCAAGCGCCTGCGCCCGCCGCCGCCGAGCTGACGCCGTTCACGCCGCGCGCGGGCGAGTGGCGGTGAGGTCGGCGACGAAGCACTCGACCGCGCCGAAGTGCTCGTAGTGCTCGACGTGGCGCATGAAGCCGAGCCGCGCCGGATCGACGTCCATCTCGCGCAGCGCCTCGCGGGTGAGCAGGGCGTAGTCCGCCGTGCGACCGACGCCGTTCTTGAGCAGGCGGTGGGCGAGGATGACGTCGGCGCCGGCGATCTGGGCGCGGCCGGCGACGCGGTGCTGCAGGAAGGGGCCGTAGTGGCCGATTGCCTTGAGGCGCAGGCGCCAGACGGCGCGGCAGGCGCCACAGGCGCACGACTCGTCCGCCTGCAACGCTCGCTGCCGATCGCGAAAGCCGGCGAAGCCGGCGCGCAGCACGTCGAGCAGCGCCGCCGCCGGCTGCACCGCGCCGTCGACGGCGCGGGCGAAGATCGCGTCGCCCTCGATGCCGATCACCTCCAGCGGCGGCGCGATGTGGCGCACCACCTCCTCGAGCAGCTCGGCGATGATCAGCGGGCCGTGTTCCAGCCGTGGTGGTGACGAAGGCGGTGAAGCCGGAGATGTCGGCGAGCACCAGGAAGCCGCGTCGCGTGTCGTTCATGACCGCGCCTCGCGGTGCACCGGCGCGGCGAAGGTGCGCCGGATCGCCGCCGCGCCCATGCCGATCAACGTGCGGATGTCGCCGGCCATCGCGTCGGGCAAGAGGTCGGCGATCCACACCAGCCGGCAGCGGTGTGCGCCGGTGGGGAAGACCTGCAGCGAGGCATTGTGATGGGCGAGGCGGCCGCCGACCGCCGCCCAGACCAAGCGGCGGGCAGTCTCGTCGACGTCGACGATCAGCTCGCGCACCACCAGGCCGTTGGCGAAGGTGACGATGCGCGCGCCGTCCTCCATCGTCGTGCCGGTCAGGACGCCAGGCACCAGCCGGCGGTGGACGTTGCCGACGTCGCGCACCGCGTCCCAGACCAGCTCGGCTGGCGCGTCCAGCGTGATCTCGGTGTGAATCGAAGCCATGCGAATCCTCCTCGGGGGGCGTGATGTGCGCCTTCTACGGCGGCGCATCCGGTGCCCGCTTGGAGAAAGTTGCGCCGGGGGAGCCAGCCGCGCGGCGCTCTGCTATGCACCGCACGGCATGACCACACGCCACTGGGAGCGACACCGCACCGAGCGCATGGGCTGGCTGCGCGCCGCGGTGCTGGGCGCCAACGACGGCATCGTCTCGACCGCCAGCCTGGTGCTCGGCGTCGCGGCGGCGGACGGCGGCCGCGCCGGCGTGCTGGTCGCCGGCGTCGCTGGTCTGGTCGCCGGCGCGATGTCGATGGCGGCGGGCGAGTACGTGTCGGTGCAGTCGCAGGCCGACACCGAGCGCGCCGACCTCGAGCGCGAGCGCCGCGAGCTCGAGGCCGACGAGGACCTCGAGCATGCCGAGCTGACCGGGCTCTACGTCGCGCGTGGCCTCGACCAGGGACTGGCGGAGCAGGTGGCGACCCAACTCATGCGCCACGACGCGATCGGGGCGCATGCGCGCGACGAGCTCGGCATCACCGAGGCGCTGCGCGCCCGGCCGCTGCAGGCGGCGCTCGCCTCGGCTGCCAGCTTTGCCGCCGGCGCGACGTTGCCACTCGCGGTCGCGGCGCTGGCGCCGCCGGCGGCGTTGCTCGCGGCGGTGGCGGGGTCGTCGCTGCTCTTCCTCGCCGCGCTCGGCGCG
>JANRJF010000223.1:0-17430 GCA_033764095.1 Deltaproteobacteria bacterium
GCAGCGGCCGTGCGCGACTCCCGCGCCGACCCGATCGCCACGCATTCGGGTCGATTCAAGACTCGCGCCGCCTCGAGCGCGTCTCGATCCCACGCGCACGAGTGGTGAAATGTCGCGTGACGGGGCGAAATGCTTCGCGCAACCCTTGGGAGCGCGCAGACGACACCACATGGCGCGCGCTGACGCATGGGCGCTTCGCTTGGCGCGGATCCCGCTCCTGACAACGGCAGATCCGACACAAGTGCCAGACGCAAATCCCCAATGATCCGCGGCGCCTCTGCCAGTGGGCGCAGTTCAAGACCTTCAGCCTCGGAGCCGCTCGACCCGCCATACGCGATGGCGCGCGGGCGATCGTGCCTGGAGCGACCTGAAGCGGCCCCGAGCGGACACCTATGGGCACCCTATGGGCACCCCGAAGGTTTCACCGCCCCCGAACACTTCCCCCCGCCTGCAGCGCTTGCTCGCTCATCACCATGCCAGAAGGCGCCCATCGCGACCCGCGGTCCGCTTTCCATGTCGGCACCGCTGCACAGGGGGCAATTGGAGCGCTTGGGGCGGGCCTAAGCGCGCCAATTGCGCTCCCGGAGCTACTTACGCTTCCGAGACGACAGGTAGAATTTCTTCATGGAGGAGAGGTACTGGGAATCAACCGGAACCGTGAAACGCGCCCGACATCTGGATACTGCAGTCCGGTACAGTTCTGAAACAGGCTTCGCCGCGGCAATGATCCCGATTTTCATCGATGTGATTTGATAGGAGAGCCACATTCCGTCTGCGCGGCTGGCGGCTTTGCCGAGGCGCAGGGACGCTGCGCCGACTGCAGGGCCGGGGTTGCTAACCCAAGTCGGATCCCAAAGACGGTCGAATAGCTGCTCAAGCCATTCTCGGTCACGCCCCAACGAGAGTGGGACGCCTAAATCATACACATACCGTGAAGCCAGCTGCATGCTCCAGAACGGCATCTCCACGTTACTCCAGTCTGGCGATGACATCGACCATCCGTAGTCTTCTGCGTCGACCGTCGCACCGGTGACGGTCCCAATTGGTGGGGGGCGCAGGCCACTTACTACGCACCTACCGCTTCGCGTCAGCGCCGGCAGCACGAACTGACTGTACACCTCCCAAAAGTCGGCCTCGGACATTTCTGACGTCGAGGGCACCATCCCCACAAAAAAGCACCTCGCCCGCGCCACCTGAGCGGCAACGATGTCAATAAACTCAGGCGGAAGAATGTCACGGCAATAGATTTCCATGATGATTCAAGGGGCCCAAAGTCGCCCGACCGACTTCGCCACTTCCGGCGTTATTGCAGTGTAATTCGGAACGCCCGCGCAGAAGCCGTCCACCCAAGCCGCACTTGCGATCAGCGCAGCCGCTAAGCCAATCTTTGCCGATGGGCTGGCTGCGATCAGGACCGGCCAGAAGCCGGAGCCACTCGACGCGTAACTTCCTGGATAGCCCATCTCCTTCAGTAGGGCGTTCAGTAGCGGGTGGAATATAGCGATATGCATGACCGGGTTCATGTTGACGTCCGCCTTTGAGGCGATCTTGGTGAATTTGGGAAGGCTATGGTGAGCGTGGCCCGCCCCATTACAAAGAAAGGTTCTCCCCCATTGGCTCTCCCTGGCGACAGACCGGACCGCGATGCGGTTGAGGTTAGCCGAGACGTTCGTGCTAGTCGCCAGGCCCGCATTGCTCTGGTCAGCATTTAGCCCAGTGGGGTCAGTTGCATTAACAGGATCGTTTCCCGCGTATGCATACAAATTAGTATCGAGTCCGGCAAATCGTATGGGATCAATAGCCGTCCATCGGCCGACGGACGGGTTATAGTCGCGGACTCCGAATCGAACAAGTCCCGTGTCGCCGTCGTAGAATCCACCAGCGAAGCCAAAGGGCTGCCAGCCTGGGTTGGTATCGGAGATGATCTCACCCGCGGCATCATATTCTATTTGTTGAACCACGCTAAGGTCGCTGACCCGTACAACCAAACGAACGCTACCTATGTGATCGGTGACAACTCTGTAGGTTTCGCCGCCTCTCCTAATATACGATGGAAAATTCCGCTGACTGGAGTACACAAATTCGGCGACGAGTTGTCCATTGCCGTCGAGTTCGGCCACTGGCTGCAACGAGCCGCCATAGAGCCACTGTTGAGCCAAGTTGCCGTCCACCTTCTTTCCGATGCGGCGGCTGAGCCCGTCGATGAGGTAATCAATCACCGTGGCATCGGGCAGGACGACGCGGCGGAGGTTGCCCAGTCCGTCGTATGTGTAAGTGGTAGTGCCGCTGGAGTCGACCTTAGTGAGTAGTTCTCCATTATCAGTGTAGCTGAAGGTCGCAAAGGTCGTCGGCCCGGCGCCAAGCGATAAGAGGCGGTCCTGATCGTCATATGAGGCGGCACTTACAGTGCCGTGGGAAGTGGTAGTGCCGATGGCTCGGTTGCCGTTACTGTCGTAGAGGTATTTAGTTTGGATCGTCGCACACGCCGAGTCACTGCATACCCGATCGAGTCGTCCCGCCGCGTCGTATTTGTAGTGGGTGATCGTCGTAGTTGGGGCGCTCAGCGGCAGCGTGAGAGTCTCAGTAACACTGGTGAGCCGCCCGAGCGAATCGCGCTCGTAGGCCCGCTCGAAGAAGGGCTGGTTATTGTACTTAGCGGTGTAGTGTTGGACCTCGCCGAAATGCGGGCCGCCTGCGGAGTAATCAACTATGTCGCTCACGGTTCCGCCGCCGTCCGTTATAGAGGTCGCGCGTAGCAAGCCGCTGTTGGTGTCAGGCGTCAACGTCAAGTCGCCCGCTTGGACTAGGAGATTGTCGTTGTCGTAGCCGAAGCTGATTGCCGGCTGAGCATTCACTCCTATCGCAATTTCTTGGCGGTCGGGACGGAGGCTCAAGTCGTAGTGCTGCGTCACGCTTGCGGTAGCAATGTCGGTGCCGCTCCAGACCGTTTTGATCGGCACCGATCCGTCGTAAGCGAACTCGAGGGTCACGTCGGGCGCGATGATCTGCGCCAAGTTGCCGCTCTCGTCTCCGGCGCCGCCTGGATCGTCGTAGACGTAGTGATGGACTTCCGGGGTGCCGTCGGCGGGATCGAGGGTCAGGGTATCGAGGCGCCCGGCGTCGTCATACGCGTAGTCGATCGTGCCCCCTTCGGGGCGCGTGACCAGGTCGAGCTGGCGATCCGGCGTGTAGGCGTAGGTGGTGGCCTCGCCCGCCGGGCTCAGCGGTGGCGGGGTGTAGGTCTCTTCCAGATTCACCGGCGTGTAGCCAAAGCCGTGCGCCGGTCGCCCGGGTGGCGTGATCGAGGTCACGTTGCCGGCGGGGTCGTAGTGGAACTCTACGCGGCGAAACAACGGTGGCTCGTCGGGTAGGAGCTGCGCACTGACGCGCCCCTGCGGGTCGTACTCGAAGATGGTCTTCCGCCCGGCGGCATCGGTGGTGCTCTTCACTTGCCCCTTGGCCGCCGGCGGATACTGGCTGGGGAGGTCCACTGTGTCGAAGTCCGTCACGTACTCGATCGAGCTCGTCCGCGTCGCAACGGTATCCGGATTCTCCGGCCCGTATTTCATCGTCGTCGGCCGCCCTTCGCCGTCATAGCCGATGCGCAACGGATGCAAGCCGGTGGCCTGTGCGCGGATGACGCGTCCTTTGGCATCGACGGTCGTCTGGGTGGTGCGCCCCGCCGGCGAGGTGTCGGTCGTCACGCGGGTGGCGCTGTTGTAGGTGCTGGTGCTGGGCGGGCGACTGTTGATGGTGGTGGTGTCGGTCTGCGTGCTGAACAGCAGCGGGTTGCCGCCATAGTTCGGCACGCTGCGCGCGCCGGAGACGGTTGAGGCCGTGCCGCCCGGGGTGGTGACGGTCGCTTTGGTGGTGATGGGCGCCTGCAAGCCAAAGCGCGGGTCGGGGCCGATGGCGCTGGTCTGCACCGTGCCGTCGGCAGCCGTGATTGTCCGGCTGCCATCGGGGTTGATTGTCGTAACCGACTGCGTGCCGTCGGGGTTGAGGGTGGTGCGCCGCTCCACGCCGCTCGGCTGCAGCTCGACGCGGTGGATCGTCTGCACATTGTCAGCGGTGGTGTGCGTGACCTGATAGCCGGAGCCGCCCGGCACGCTCAGCTCGGTGCGCACCAAGGTGTCGGTCCCGTCGGCGCCGACCGGGTCGGCGGCGAGGCCGAGCCGGCCGTTGCCGTTGTACGTGAAGCTGCGGGTCTGCGCGTTGGGGTCGGTGATGCCGCCGATCAGGCCCTGGGCGCTGGCATCGTAGGAGGTGGTGCCGGCGGGGCTGGCGACCGATGCGACATAGCCGTTCGCGTCCAGGGTCAGGGTGGTGACCTGCCCGTCGGGCCCGGTGATGACGACGGTGTTTGCGGTCGGCCGCTCCATGCTGAGCTCGCGGCCGTCGACGTCGGCGACGCGTGCGAGTCGGCCGTCCGCGTCGTAGGCGAACTCGTGGCGCACGGCGGTGGTCAGCGCGTCGACCGTGCGCAGATGCCGGCCGCGGCTGTTGAACACGTACATCTCAGTGCCATCCCGACTGGCGATGACGATGTCGCCGAGCGCGGCGAAGCCGGGCAATGGGGAGCGGATGCGCCGTACGCGCAGCTGGCCCTGGTCGACGAAGTACAGGCTGCCGTCGGGCGCCGGCGCCAGTCGCACCGGGTTGCCGTAGGCGGCGGTGAGTGCCGGGCCCTGCTCGTCGGCGGGGACGTAGAAGCCGTCGGCGTTTGGCGTCTTGCCGGCCAGGGCGGAGATGAAGCCGTCGGGATCGACACGGCGCAGGCGGCGAGTGGCGTAGTCGGCGAGCAGCACGCCGCCGTCGGCGCCGAGGGCCAGGCCAGTGATGTTGAAGATCTCCGCGCTGCTCGCCAGGTTCCCGTCGCCCGCATCGCCCGAGGTTCCGGTCCCGATCGGGCTGGTGAGTGTCCCGTCCGGCGCGCGCCGGTGCACGCGCCCCGATACGCCCGAGATGTAAAGCGAACCGTCGGCGGTCACGGCGAGATCCATCTTGGTGTTGAAGAAGCCGCTGGCGATCAGCCGAATAATGCCATCGGGGCTGACGGCGCGGACGCGGTTGCCGCGGTCGGCGATGTAGATGGTGCCGTCGGTACCGACCTGCACCGCCGAGGGCCGGAACAGCCCGGCGGCGAGCGCCGGCCCGCCGTCGCCGCAGGTGCCCGAGGAGCACGAGAGGAGGCCGCTGGGGTCGGTGTATCCCGCCACGGTGGTGATGATGCCGCTGGTCAGATCGATGCGCCGCACCCGATGCGGGTCGGCGCCGCTGCCCGGCCACTCGGTGAAGTACAACTGCCCGTCCGGTCCAAGGGCGAGGCCGCGGGGATTGATGCGCGCCTGGGTGGCAAGGACGCCCTCGGCGAGCGAGCTGCCGCCGCCCGCGATGCGGGTGAGCGTCCCGTCGGCGTTGAGCCGCACGATGTGGCGGCGCGTAATGTTGAAATCGGCGAGGTAGACGCGCCCATCGGGGCCCACCGCGATGCCTTCCGGGTCGGCGAGGGCGACATCGGTCGCCTTGGTCACCCCGTCGACGAGGGTGGTAGCCGATCCGCCGCCGATGACAGTGGTATTCGAGGCGGCGAGCTGCTCGCGGGCGCGCTCGGAGCCGTCGCCGCCGGCGAGCAGGCCGCTGACCGGGTCGTAGCTGCGATGCACATCGAGATCCCAGCCGCCGAGCCCGAGGGCGCGCGCGTCCCAGCCGCCGATGACGCCGCTGAACTGGCGGCCGCTGGTGATCTCGGCGCGGGTATCGCCGATCCCGATCAACGGGGTGCCCGATACGAGCGCGAAAGCGCGCGTATCCTGTGCCGGCTGGTTGTAAACGCGTGGATAGACGAAGCGGATCTCGACGTCGATCGGCAAGCGGCCCTGCAGGAGGCGGCCGTAGACGTCGTAACCGTCCCAGGCGAACGTGGCGGTCAGGTTCGGCGTCAGCTGATCGACCGGCGTCTTCTTGAACACCTGGGTGAAGTGGCGCCCGGCAACGTCGATCAAGACCTCGATGCGTTCGAGCGCGCTGGGCACCGTCGCGCCGATCAGCGGCACGGTGATCGGGTTGTCGGTGGTCGACTCGAGCTGGCGGTCGCTCTGATAGGTGAGCGCGTACGGAGTGCCGGCGACCGACTCCGTCAGCCGCAGCGCCTGGTTCTGCACGTCGATCTCGCCGCCGCCGAGCAGATCCGGCTCGTCGAGATGCTCACGGCCGAGGCCGCCCGAGGGATCGCCGCCGTTGGGCGCAATCGCGCCATTCGGCGCGCCGCCCGGCCAGTTGCAGTCCCAACGCGAAAAGAAGGTGAGACCGGCGCGCCAGAGGCTGATACCTGAGGGGGTCGGCAGGGTGAAGTTGTACCGCGCCGCCAGTTGCTGGCGCTCGGCGAGCGTGATGCCGTGCTGACTCTGCAGCGTCGCGTCGCTCTCGGCGACGCCGTCGCCGGTGACATCGATCTGGGCGGCGCCGCCGCTGATCGCCACCACCTTCAACACGATGCCGTTCGGCTGTGGCACCCAGGCGCCGGCGTCGCGGTCGTAGCTGCCGGTCGGCACCGCCGTGCCGACCGGGAAGTGCAGGAAGTTGTCGACGTAGAGCGGCACCGCCTGGCTGAGCGCGACGCGCACGGCGCCGGCGGCGATCGCCTCGTCGGCGCTGACTTCGACCGCGTACGTGTAGGCGCTGGTCGGCGGCAGCGCGCCGGGCATAGCCTGCGGGCCGCGCGGTCCGACTGTGTACTCGGTGAGCCGCACGGTGAGCGGATCGGTGACCGCGGTGTGGGTGCCGTTCGGCGCCACCAACTCGGCGGTGGTCGCCGCCGGGACCAGCAGCACCGCTTCGCGCGTTCCGCTCGAATCGGTCTCGGTGCCAGCGCGCACGGTCTGCGCCGGTGCGGCGGCGCTGAAGCTGACGGCGGTCGCGTCGCCATCGGGCTCGACCAGTGCCACGTCGGGCGCCTGGGTGTACTCCTGCCACTCGACGTCGACGACGCGCTGCGCCGGGAAGACCCCGCCGCCGGAGTAATCGAGGGTCAGGCGGCCGCCACCGTTCACCACCAGGTCGAACGTGCCGTCGGCGCGCGTGCGCGTGTGGCCGTACTCCGGGTGATCGACGACCGAGACCAGCACGGCGCGCAGTGGCTCGCCGTCGCGGTCGGTGACCACGCCGCGCACCACCGCGGCGCGCTCCTCGACGATGGTGCCGGGCGCGACGTCGACCTGCACCGGTTCGGCGCCGGTGTAGAGGAAGGCAGTGGTGTCGGCGACCGTGCTGGCGACACTGCGGTCGACCGGCGGCGCGACCTCGGCCGGATCGTGCGGGCCGGCGATCACCGTGGTACTCGGGCTCTCGTTGCCGGCCGGATCGCGCACCACGACGACGAGCTCGTCGTCGATCAGGGCGGCGATCGCGGGGGCGGTGAAGCTGCCGTCGGGATTGGCGACCACGGTGACGGTCACGCCGGTGCGCGGGTTGGTGATCTCCACCGTCGCCCCGGCCTCGACCGTTCCGGCCGGGCCGCTGATGGTGATGCCGCCGCCCGGAGCAGGATCGCTGACCACCAGCGGGCCGGGCGTGGCCGGCGCGGTCGGGTCGTAGGTCAGGTGGCGAGTGGCGCCGCCGCCAAAGCAGGCGGCGTCGACGGCGCTGAAGGCGAAGCTGTTGGCACCGAGCGCGAGCGTCACCGGCTGACTGAAGGTGAGCTCCGGCGTGACGCTCACCGGGTCGCCGTTCATGGTCAGCGTCGCGGGCTCGCTCAGGGTTCCGGTGATCGTCTGCGCCGACTGGTTGGTGACCAGTCCTTCCGCCGGCGCCAGCAGAACGATGATCGGCGCGACGACGTCCGGTGTCGGGGTGGCGGTGGCGGTCGGCGTTGCGGTCACGGTGACGCTGGCCGTGTTGGTCACCGTCGCGGTGGCGGTCGGCGTGTCGGTGATGGTCGCCGTGACGGTGTTCGTCGCGGTCTCGGTGGCCGTCGCGGTGTCGGTCGGGGTGGCGGTGTCGGGCGGTGTCGGCGTGTCGGTCGCGGTGGCGGTCGGCGTATCGGTGACCGTCGCCGTCTCCGTCGGCGTGTACGTCACCGTGTCCGTCGAGGTCGGCGTGGGCGTTTCAGTCGCCATGTCGGTGGCGGTTGCCGTCGCAGTGTCGGTGGCCGTGGCGGTCGCGGTGGAGGTGTGCGTCGCGGTTGCGGTCGCTGTCGACGTCGGCGTGCTCGTGTCGGTCGGCGTCGGCGTTGCGGTCGCTGTATCGGTTGCCGTGGCCGTCGCGGTCTCAGTCGACGTCGCGGTGGCGGTCGAGGTGTAAGTCGCCGTCGCCGTTGCGGTCGAGGTCGGCGTGCTCGTGACCGTCGAGGTTTGAGTGGCGGTAGCCGTCGGCGTGTCGGTGACCGTCGGAGTGGAGGTCTTGGTCGCGGTGGAAGTTGAGGTCGCCGTCGGCGTCGGGTCGCAGTAGTACACCTTGAGAACCGCGGCCGAGCCGCCAGAGGTTTCCCGCGTATCCAAGACCGCCAGGGTCTGGTTGCCGGCCGCCGGGTCGCCGCCGGAGCTGCCGAGCTTCAGCCCCGTATAGCCAGTAGGGTCGATGCCTGAGGACGGGTTGGTCAGGTTGAGCGTGTACGGAGCGGTGACGCGGAGGTCCGCGAACGGCACCGACAGGGCATCGGTGGGTGAGAGCACGTCCTCGAAGTCGCTTGCCGCCCAGCTTCCTTCGGCACCAGTCCACTTGCCGATGAGCAGTCGCGAACCCTGACTCGCAACCGTAGAGAGCGTCAGATCGACCGCGGCGGCGCGGACGATCGCGTTGTCGGGGAGAGCCGCCGTGTTCCAGCGCAGCAACCCAACGTCCTCGATCGCCAGGGTGCCGTAGAGCCACTTACCGACGCGCACGTTGGCGCTGGCCGCGTCGACGGTCGCCGCAGCGTTGGCCAGCGACGTCGCCATCGCATCGTCGGCGGTCGCCGCCGGTGTGAACGAGACGTAGCCACATCCGGCTTCCGCCGTCGCGGTTCGCGTCGGCGTGGCGGTCGGGGTCTGCGTGGCAGTCGGCGTGACGGTCGCGGTCGCGGTCCTGGTGCGCGTCGCGGTTGATGTGAAAGGGACGGGGGTGTGTGTCGGCGTTGCCGTCGGAACGCCCGTGGCCTGCAGCACCAGCCGGGGCGCATACCCGGCGGTGCCCTCCATCGAGGTGTACTCGACGCGCCCGTTGAACTGGACCTCGTCGCGCTTCTTGATGACCCAGCCGTAGTTGTCCGCTCCACCCAGAAATCCCGCCACGTCCGACGTGACATTGAAGCTCACCCAGGCGCCGCTGGGAGGATTGCCGGTCGCGTCGGTGTAGAAGTCGCTGGTCGTCGGCGTTGGGGCGTATGCCGCCCCGTTCCAGGATGTCACGCAGTCCGTCTGTTGATTGCTCGGGTCGGTGTCGATGCCGCAGGTCCAGGTCGCTCCCGCTTCGCTCCACGTTTGGGTCACCCGGTAAATGTCGATCGTTCGGCCCGGTCCCCAGTTCTGCGCGTTCAACTCGACGAACAGCTGCAGTGTCGCGCTGCTCAGACCGCCGCCGAGCGCGGCGAGCTGGCTGGCGATCTCGGCGGTATCGAAGCGCAACAGCGCCCGGTTGTCGGCCGCTTCGTCAATCCGCATGAACGTCTCGGTGCCCTCGGTGGTGTTCGGGTACGCCGCACGGATGAAGGTGTCGTCGGTCGGGTAGAGCTGTCCGACCGGCAGATCGGGCTGTTCCCAGAACACGGTGATCTCGACGAAATCGACTTCGGCGTCCGGATAGCTGCTGCCCTGGGCAGCGGTGGCTTCGGCGGACAGCACGAGGCCGAACGCGCCATCGTTGATGTCGGCGGCGGTCCACGTCGTCCCCCAGGTGTCGCCGTCGCCTCCGGACGTCACGATGTCGTTGGAGGTCTCGAGCCAGCAGGCGGAATCGGCGTTGTCATCGCCGGTCACCGCGCCGGCCTTGGTGAGGAAGAGGTGCTCGGTGCGAACGCAATCGCTCGGCACGCTGCACCCCCCGCAGCCCCCGACGCTGCGATCGAGTGCGATCTCGATCCCGACGATCTTGGCCGGCGCGTCGAGGGCAAAGCCAAAGTCGTGCACGTAGAGCCCGGTGCTGCGCGCGATCCCTGCCGGGGTGAGGTCCACCGCCTTGGCCTTGGCGTTGTTGTTGCTGACCACTCGGGAGGGATCGTCCCAATCAACGCGCGAGCCGTTGAAGTACGGCGCCCATGTCACCGATGTCGCTGTCCCTGCCTCGGTGACCGGGGGATCGATGACATACGGAAACGCGGCGGCGGGCAACACGCGATCGTCGACGACCATGCGCAGGTCGCCCTCCCGATTCCCCAGGACCCACCGCGCCACCTCGTACGACTCGCGATCGGCGCCGAGCACGAACGGGCGGGCGAACATCCACGCGCCGCTGCGCAGCGCACCGGTGTCGTCCAGGGTGAGCGGCGCAAAACCGCCCCAGGGCAGATAGGGGAAGGCATACGACTTCAATCCGCGCGGCGCAGGCACCGGCCGGCTAGCGAGCTTCAGCTCGGTGGCCGACGGCGTCCACTCCCAGGTCAACGCATCGCCCGGCGTGCGCATGCGCACATGCGCGCCGCTCAGCCTCGGCACGCTGCCGCTCAAGAAGAGCACGCCGCCAGCGCCGTCCGGGTCGCCAACCGCAACGCCGTCGGCGCGAATCTCGACGCGCTGCGGCAGCTGCTCGGCGACCAGCGCACCACCGCGGGCGACGAAGCCCGGGCGCGCCTCGCCCCATGCACCGGCCCGGTCGCGCACGTGCATGGGGCGACCGCTGGCGACCTCTGCAAAGACACCGGGGCGCCCCGGCAAGCGGAAGCGCTTGGTACGGGCGGTGCGCGCCTCGGTTACCTCGCTGGCGCCCGCCGGCATCATTCGACCCAACGCCGGGTCAGCCGACTCCGCCGCCGCGCCGCGCCCGATTCCCACACCGAGGACGAGACTCACCACCCATGCCGCGCCGCGCTGCCTGCTGCCGAACATCCGAACCCCCGCTGCCCGCTACGCCTGCGCCAATTCGCCGAGCGTGCGTGCTTCTAGGGGCGCCGCCGACAGTTGTTCAATAGGTGCTTTCCCTACCTGTCTGGGCATCTATGCGACGGACCCAGACCGTACTGCGGCGTGGATCATCCCCACGGCTCCGCTCCCTCACCAGCGAAGTCCGACGCACGCCGGCGCGCATGCGCCGCAGCAAACGGGGCGACGGATCACTCAGATCGCGTAGTTGAGCACGCCCTTGGGCAGTTTGCCGGCGGTGCGGCTGCGCTGCAGCAGGTCGGCGAGGGTGGTGGTGTCGAGGATGCGGGCGGAGGCCTGGAAGGCTTCCTCCATCACCAGGCGCAGCGCGCAGGCGGCTTCGTCGTGGCACTCCTCGCAGCGCTCGTAGGCGGTGCGGCTGACGCACGGCAGCGGCGCCTGCGGGCCGTCGAGCACGCGCACGGCGCGGCCGACGGTGATCTCCTGCGGCGGCTTGGCGAGCTGGTAGCCGCCATGGCGGCCCTTGCGGCTGCTGACCAGGCCCTCGCGCTTGAGCGCCAGCAGGATCAGCTCGAGAAACTTGGCGGGGATGTGCTCGGTACGCGCGATGTCGGCGTTGAGGGTCGGCCCCTGACCATAGCGGTCCGCCAGCATCAGCAGCGCCTTGAGCCCGTACTTGGCGCGCTTCGACAGCACCGCTCTCGGCTACGGGCACCGGGTGGGACAGTCAAGGGGCGGGGTGCAGCCGTGGGATTGGGGGTTGGGGGTTGGGGTTCAGAAAGCCGCTGACCTGACACTTGTCGGCAAAGCATCAGATCCGCACCCGCCGCCACGCGCCCGAGCTGAAGCGCCAGTGCAGCGCGGCGCCGAGCACGGCGACGTAGATGACGCCGCCGATCCAGGCGCCGGTGAGACCGCCGTCGAGCAGGTCGCCGCACACCCAGGCGGCGGGCAGGAACAGGCCCCAGGCGAGGATGGTCTGCGCCAGGAACGGCCAGCGGGTGTCGCCGGCACCGCGCAGCGCGCCGCCGTTGAGCACGCCGAGCGCGTCACAGATCTGAAACGCGGCGCCGACCAGCAACAGCGGCGCGCCGAGGCGCAGCACCGCGCCGTCGCTGGTGAACAGGCCGAGCGCCAGCTCCGGCGCGCTCAGGTAGAGCAGCGAGGCGGCGACCGACCACGCGAGGCCGAGCCACACGGCGCTCATGCGGCTGCGCGCCGCGGCGGCGAGGTCGCCGGCGCCGATGTAGCGGCCGACCAACGTCGCCACCGCCATCTGCACGCCGACGATGAACATGAACGACAGGTGCATGAGGCTGAGCATCGCCTGGCTGGCCGCCATCTCGCTCGTCCCCATGCGCGCGACGACGGTGCTGAAAGCGGCGAAGGCGAGCATGTCGAGCCACCACTGCCCGGCGATCGGTGCACTGGTGCGGGCGAAGCGGCGCATCGACTCCCACTGCGGCGCGCGCGACTGGGTCGCGTAGCGGCGCGCGACGACGGCGCGGCGAACCGCGATCAGCAGCCACGCGGCGTAGAGCCACTCGGCGGTGGCGGTGGCGACCGCCGAGCCGAAGACGCCCCAGGCCGGCAGGCCGAGGTTGCCGTAGATGAGCCCGTAGTTGAGCACCAGGTTGAGCAGGTTGGCGGCGATCATCGCGTAGAGCGGCGTGCGCGTGTCACCAACCCCGCGCAGGAAGGCGGCGACGACCATGGCGGTGAGCAACGCCGGGGCGCCGAGGGCACGCCCGTGCACGTAGTCGGCGGCGAATGGCCGCAGCGCCGCATCCGGCTGCAGCAGCTCGAGCAGCGCGGGGAAGCCGAGCGCGAACAGCGCCAGCGCCAGGGCGCCGAGCGGCGCCACCGCGTACCAGCCCTGCCAGACCCAGGCGCCGCACTGGCGCGGATGCCCGGCGCCGTCGGCCTGCGAGACGAAGGTCTGCACGCCGCTGGCGGCGCCGCTGAAGCCCGACAGCATGGTCCAGTACCAGATGCCGCCGTAGCCGACCGCGCCGAGGGCGGCGGCGCCGAGGCGGCCGACCATCGCCGTGTCGGCGACCATCATGAGGGTCTGCGACAGGTTGGTGAGCACCACCGGCCAGGCGAGCGCGGTGAGCTCGCGCATGCCGCCGGCGCGGCGGCTGCGGGAGAACGTGGCGGGCGTATCGATCGCGGCGGACATGAGGCGGCTCCTTGGATATCACGGGGCGTAGGCGGATGACCCGCCGCCGCCTCGCTCGGCTGCCTCAGCCCGGAGTGCTCAACGGCGGGTGCGCAAGATCGGCACGGAGCGCGAGCGCATGCGGCGGACCGTAGTCCAGCGCGTCGCCGGTCGGCAACGGACGTGTGTCGACGAGCGTGGGGAGGAAGGCTGTTAGGCTGTTGGCTGTTAGGGGGAAAAACTTCAGATCACTGAACTGCGAGGGCCATCCGCGAGAACTTCCGCCCCCTAACAGCCTAACAGCGTAACAGCCTAACAGCCTTCCTTTCACGGCAGCACGTACGCGCGGTACAGCACCTCGTCGCCGCGCTGCGCGGTGTACCACTCGCCGCCGGGGAGGCCGGACTGCCAGGTGTCGGCGAGCGACTGGTATCTGCCGAGCAGCATCACCACGGCGGGATGGCCGCCGTCGATGCCGAGCATGGGCGAGCCGTCCGGCGCGGTGACGCCGAAGTGGCTGGCGCGCTCGACCACGTCGGCGTTGGGGGCGTGCCAGCGCAGCGTCTCGAAGCTGGCGGGCCAGCGATCGCTGTACCAGTAGACCCGCGCGCCGGCCGGCAGCGCGGCGATGAAGCGCGCCGCGGCATCGGCCTGGTAGGGAAAGACGTAGCGCATCTGCTCGCTGTCCTGCAGCGGGCCGAAGTAGCGCCAGGCGTTGCGCGCCGCACTGGCGACCAGCAACGCGACGATGAGCGCGGCGGCGAGCGGCCGCCAGCGCCGCGTCGCCGCCGCCCTCCAGGCGCGCGCGAGCGGCAGTGCGGCCAGCAGCGCGAGGATCGGCACCAGGGCGTAGGTGCGGCGATAGAGTCCATCTTCGATGGTCAGCAACGCGCCCCACGGCAGCACCAGGCAGCCGGCCAGCAGGGTCGCGGCGGCCGGCTCGCGCCAGCGCCGCGCCGCGAGCAGCACGCCGGCGGCGAGCAGCGCGATGCTGAGCGGGTCGAGCAGCGGATAGCCGCGCTCGGCGAGCCCGTCGCCGTCGTCGCGCCGGCCGCCGAACAGGACGCCGCGGCCCCACTCGGCACCGCGCGCGGCGAGCAGCGCGGCGCGCGCCGGCCAGTCGGCCTCGCGCCAGGCGGGCGTGAAGAACACGCCGACCTCCTCCTGATGCCAGAAGTACTCCTCGTGCGTGCGCGCGTACTCGGCCATCGGCAAGGCCATCGCGACGATGACCGCCGCCGCCAACAGCGCGTCGCGCCAGGCGCGCCGGCGCGTCAGGCCGGCCGCGGGTCGCAGCAGATCGCAGACGAAGGGCACCGCCAGCACCGGCAGCGAGAGCGGATAGGCGTTGTAGGTGTAGAGACCCAGACCGGCGACGACGCCGAACAGCGCGAAGCGTCCGGCGGCGCCGGCGCCGCGCGCCCGCACGCGACGGGCGCGGAAGAGCAGCCACAGCGCCGCCATCTGCAGCGCCGGCCAGGCGTTGACCATGAACGCGGTGCGGCTCAGGTGCAGGTGCCAGGGCAGCGCCACCAGCAGCGCCGCCGCGGCGAGCCCGACGACGCGGCCGAACATGGCGCGCCCGGCCAGATAGGTGAACCCCACGCTCGCGACGCCGAACAGCGCCATCGAGCCGCGCAACACCGCGGTGCTCTCGCCGCACAGGCCGAGCGCCGCGGCGGCGACGTAGACCGGCCCCGACGGCTGGCCGAGCGCGCTCGGATACAGGTACGGCCCCAGCCAGCCATCGCGCAGCGCGCGCCGCGCGTCGATGCCGGTGATCGCCTCGTCACCGTGCAGCCCGAGCGGGACCGTCCCCAGCGCGGCGAAACGCAACCCGGCGGCGAGCAGCAGGATCAGCAGCGGCAGCGCCGCGGCGCCGCCACCCTCACGCCGGCGGGTCACCCAGGATCTCCACCACCTCGACCGGCTGCTCCTTGCCCTTCACCGGCAGCACCGCGCGGCGGCCGAGGCGGAAGCTCGGACCGAGGCGCGCGGCGGTGACGGCGGAGCAGAGGATCGGCGTCTGCATCTCCTTGGTCAGGCCCTCGATGCGGCTGGCCTGGTTCGGCGCGTCGCCGACGACGCTGTACTCGCTGCGCTGGTCGGGGCCGATCCGTCCGGCCACCACCTCGCCGGTATGGATGCCGATGCCGATGCGGATCGCCTCCAGCCCTTCGGCGGCGAGCTGCGCGTTCAGCGCCGGCAGCCGCGCCACCATGTCGAGCGCGGCGCGCACGGCGCGCTCGGGGTCGTCGTCGTGCTGCACCGGCGCGCCGAACAGCGCCATCACCCCGTCGCCGGTGAAGACGCGGATGATGCCGCCCTGCGCCTCGACCGCGGCGACCATCTCGGTGAACAGGCGGTTGACGATGCGCACCAGCACCGCCGGCTCGGTGCGCTCCGCGATGGTGGTGAAGCCGCGCACGTCCTGGAACAGGATGGTCACCTCGCGCCGCTCGCCGGCGAGCGGCAGGCGGCCGCTCAGCACCGCCTCGGCCACCTCGCGCGAGACGAACTGGCCGAAGGTGTCCTTGATCATCTCGCGCTCGGCGAGGCCGCCGACCATCTCGTTGAAGGCGCGGGCGAGAAAGCCGATCTCGTCCTGGCGGCGCGAGGCGATGCGCTGGGTGAAGTCGCCGCCCAGCACGCGGCGCATGGCGCCGACGATGCCCTGCAGCGGCGCGGTGACCCCGCCGGCGATCAGCGCGCCGACCAGCAACGCGCCGGCGAGCGCCAGGGCGCCGATGCCGGCGACGCGGCCGGGCAGATGACGCAGCGGGCCGAGCGCCCGGTCGTACGAGCTCTCGATCACCGCATAGAGCGGCTCGGGCAGTGCCGCGGCGATCGGAATCAGGCTGACCAGCGAGCGCTCGCCGTGCAGCGCGGCGAGCCGCGTCGCCGGCTTCGCCGCGCTGCCGGGGCTGCGCAGCGCGCCGCCGAGCGGACCGGCGCCGGGACGGCCGTCGGGAAAGAACGCCGCGCGCGTCGCCGGCGCCAGCGAGCTGGCGAACAGGGTGGAGGCGGTGGCGAAGGAGACCGACGGGCCGGTGGCGCGGCGCAGTTGCTCGGCGGTGACGTCGTCGATCGCCTCGCCGGCGAGCAGCCAGCCGATCGGCTCGCCGTCCGGGCCCAGCACCGGCGCGGCGACCAGCTCCAGCAGGCGGCCGTCCACCGCGCTCACCGCGCTGTCTGGCCGGTCGCTGTCGGCGCGCAACGCCGCCGCCAGCGGCTCGACCGCGCCGACCGCCGCACCGGGCGCGCGCCGGCCGGAGAAGTCGGCCAGCAGCATGCCGCCGGCGTCGGCGATCCACAGCAGGTCGACCTCGCGGTAGCGGGCATTGCCGGCCATCGACACCAGCGTGTCGCTGTCGTAGGTGGCGACGGCGCGCTTGAAGGCGAAATCACTGACGAGCATCTCGGCCAGCGTCGCCAGCCGCTGCGCGCGCTCGCCGAGCAGCGCGGTGAAGACGCGCGTGGTGACGGTGAACTGGCGCGTCAGGCTGCGCTCGACCCACTCGCCGACCGCGGCGTTGATCATCCACAGCGTCGCCAGCAGCACAGCGAGGATGAGCAGCGCGTAGGGCAGGAAGATCTTGGCGCGCAGGCGGCGCTGTGCCCACCACTGGCTCACTCGCCCCCCCGCAGGCCGCCGCCGTCGCTCGCCGGCTTGCGCGGCGCTACCGCCAGCGTGAAGGTCAGCGGCGGGCTGGCGGCGCCGACGCTCACCGTCTGCGCGCTGTCGGCCGGCAGCTGCTTGGCGCCCTCGTGCCAGGCGGCGACGCGGTTGGTGCCGTCGGGCACCTCGCGCAAGGTGAACCTGCCATCGGCATCGGTCAGCGCGAACAGCGGCGTCGGCAGGACCAGGATGACGCCGCGCATCCACTCGTGGATGTTGCAGCCGAGTGTCACCGCGCCCGGCTGGTCGAAGACCACCGGCGCCGCCAGCTCGCCCTTGTACAGCGGGATCTCGAAGGTCTTCGGCTTGGAGAACGAGTAGACGTGATGATGGATCTGGTCGTGGTTGGGAAACGACACCGCCGTCCCCACCGCCACCGGCAGGACGTGCGGCACGAACTGCTTGTTGACCTGGTCCATCACCGCGGTCGTCTGCGGCGGCGGGGGGGGGGCGCCCCCCCGCCCCCCGGGGGTGTGGTAGAGCCCCCGCCCGAGCCGGGGGGGGGGGGTGGGGGGCCACCGTCCCCCGACCGACCACCCCCCCGCCACCCCTCCCAACCAGAGAAGTGAACAAGACAA
>JANRJF010000224.1:0-3981 GCA_033764095.1 Deltaproteobacteria bacterium
CGCCGCCTGGCGCTGGTTCTCGGCGTCGTCGAGCACCTCGGCGACGTCGGCGAGGCGCACCGGCCCGGTCGGCCGCTGCGCGACGATCAGGGCGCGGTACTCGGCGCTCGACAGCAACTGGTCGTTGGCGCCGATGATGAAGGCCTGGCGCGGACCGTCGAAGCCGCCCTTGGCCTGGTTGACGTTGGCCGCGACGATCGCCTCGCGCACGGTCTGCAGCGTCAGCCCGTAGGCGGCGAGGGCGGCCGGGTTGGCGCGCACGCGCACCGCCGGGCGCTGGCCGCCGCCGATGCTGACCAGTCCGACGCCGGAGAGCTCGGCGATCTTCTGCGCCAGGCGGGTATCGGCGAGATCCTCGACCGCCGGCAGCGGCAGCGTGTCGGAGGTCAGCGCCAGGGTGAGGATCGGCGCGTCGGCCGGGTTCACCTTGTTGTAGACCGGCGGCGTCGGCAGGTCGCGCGGCAGGAAGGCGTAGGCGGCGTTGATCGCGGCCTGCACCTGCTGCTCGGCGACGTCCAGGTTGAGCGCCAGGTCGAACTGCAGCGTGATCAGCGAGCTGCCGGCCGAGCTGGTCGAGCTCATCTGCGTCAGCCCGGGCAGTTGGCCGAACTGGCGCTCGAGCGGCGCGGTGACCGAGGAGGCCATCACGTCGGGGCTGGCGCCGGGGTAGAAGGTCACCACCTGGATGGTCGGGTAGTCGACCTGCGGCAGCGCCGACACCGGCAGCTGCCGATAGGCGAGCGCGCCGGCGAGCAGCAGCGCCACCATCAGCAGCGTGGTGGCGACCGGGCGGAGGATGAACTGGCGCGAGATGTTCATGGTGCCGCGGCGGCGAGCGGCGTGCGGATCGCCACCGGCCGGCCGGGGCGCACGGCGTCGGCGCCGTCGACCACCACCAACTCGCCGTCGCTGACGCCGTCCTCGACCGCCACCGCGTCGTCGTCGCTCAGCCCGAGGCGCACGGCGCGGCGCGCCGCGGTCTGGTCGGCTTGCACGACATAGACGAAGGCGCCCTCGGCGCTGCGCTGCACCGCCGCGCTGGGGATCAGGATTGCGTCGTCCTGGCGGTCGAGCAGCAGGCGGGCGTTGACGAACTGGTTGGGGAAGAGGGCGCCGTCAGCGTTGTCGAACTGCGCCTTGAGGCGCAGCGTGCCGGTGGTCGGGTCGATGGCGTTGTCGACGGTGAGCAGCCTGCCGCTCGCCAGGCGGCGCTGCTGGGCGCGGTCGTAGGCCTCGACCACCAGCGGCGGGCCGCCGCCGCGTACCTTCTCCAGCACGCTCGGGACGCTGTCCTCGGGAATGGTGAACAGCACCGCGATCGGCTCGATCTGCGCGATGGTGACCAGCCCGCCGGCGTCGCTGGCGTGGACGATGTTGCCCGGATCCACCAGGCGCAGCCCGAGCCGGCCGCTGATCGGTGCGGTGATGCGCGAGTAGGTGAGCTGCAGGCGCGCCTGGTCGATCTGCGCCTGGTCGGTCTGCGTCGCGCCCTCGTACTGGCTGACCAGCGCCGCCTGGGTGTCGAGCTGCTGCTTGGGGATCGAGTCGGTCGCCACCAGGCGGCGGTAGCGCTCGAGGTCGACGCGCGCGTTGGCGAGCAGCGCCTGGTCGCGCGCCATCTGCCCCTCGGCCTGGGCCAGCGCCACCTGGTAGGGGCGCGGGTCGATCTCGGCCAGCAGCGCGCCGGCTTCGACCACGTCGCCCTCGGTGAAGTGGACCGCCATCAGCTGGCCGTCCACCCGGCTGCGCACCGTGACCGTCGCCAGCGGCGTCACCGTGCCGATGCCGTCCAGCGCCCGCACCATCGGGCCGCGGCGCGCCGGCTCGGCGACCACCGCCGCCGGCGCCGCGGCGTGGCCGGGGGCCTTCGGTGCCGCCGCCGGCGTGCGCCGCAGCGCGTAGACCCCTGCGCCCAGCCCCGCGGCGAGCAGCACGGCGAGGACCCACCAGCGGCGCCGGCTGGCGCTCAGGGCAGGATGGGAATCGGCCGGGAGGGTGTGATCAGGCGTCATGTGGGGCGGAAAAATGCGCTTCGGTAACCCTGGGGACCGTGCTACCTAGACGGTTAAACCGCTGTCGCAGTTTACCGCGACGGCCAGAAGGGGGAACGCGAATGGGGCAGATCATCCGGGGATTGGTGTGTGCAACCGCGCTGTTGTTCGTCGCTGGCAACGCCACCGCCCAGCCGCAGGGCAACGACGAGCAGAAGTGCATCAACAAGATCAACAACGGCGTCACCAAGGTGCACGCCGCCCAGGGCAAGCTGAACTCGGGCTGCATCAAGGACTTCGTCAACGAGAAGGTCCCCAGCGCCGACGCCTGCTACCTGGCCGACGCGAAGGGCAACGTCGGGAAGAAGAAGGCCAAGCTGGTGGACGATGATGCGAAGAACTGCGGCACCGTGCCCGCTTTCGCGTTCACCAGTGGCACCTTTGCCGGGACCACCGCGGCGCAGGCCGAGCTCGACCTGATCCACGACATCTACGGCAATCCGACCAATCCGAACCTCTACCTGTGTGACACCAACCCGGCCGAGTGCCTCTGCCAGCGCCAGGTGAACGGCCGCATCAGCAAGACGTTCCGCGCCATGAGCAAGATCTTCGTCCAGTGCAAGAAGGCGGCACTGGCGATCGGCAAGGATCCCTTCGTCACCGGCGCGGCGAGCGCCAGCGACATCGCCCAGTGCATCACCAACGGCTCGATCGGCTTGTCGGTAGAGGCCGACACCAAGGGTAAGGTGGACAGCGCGGAGTCGCAGCTGAAAGACACCGCCGAGCAGTTCTGCTTCACCACCCCGAACAACGAGTTCGGCGGCGGCGCCTGCGCCGGATTCGACAACAATCCGGCCGGTCTCGCGGCCTGCATCCGCGACCGCGTCGAGTGCCGCTTCTGCAACATGTTCAAGGCGGCCGACGCGCTCGGCGGCGCGATCAACTGCCAGACCTGGTCGGGCGCCGCGGGTTGCCCGAACTGATCTGGTTCCACGCCTGAAACGACGACGGGGGAAGCGCGTCAGCGCTTCCCCCGTCTGCGTTCGGGCGTCCGGCCGCTCAGCGCGGTTTGCGCACCGGAAGGGCGCGCAGCGGGGCCGACCCCGGCGAGCGCAGGCGGTGCACCTGCTGCTCGATCTGGCGGTCGACGCGCGCCAGCAGGGCGCGGTTGTTGCCGTACTTCTCGACCATGTAGCTGAGGTCGCCGAGGTCGTGGATGAGCATCTGCGTCGCCCGTTCGCGCGCCTGCTCGCCCTTCAGCGCGCTCAGCAGGTCGAGCACCAGGTCGTCGATCTCCGAGCTCTCGATCTCCAGCGCGGTCTCGAAGGCGCGGGTCAGGGTGAGTCCGGGGCGCGCTTCGGCCTCCGCCTTGTCGAGCACCGCGCGCAGGTGCAGGACGTGCGCGCGGGTCAGGGTCGGCGCGGCGGGCAGGGTGCGCTGCGGGGCCGACTCCAGCAGTCCGGCGACCATGGCCAGCGCCCCGTAGTGCCGCGACTCGTGCTCCGCCATGTCGAACCAGAACGCGCGCACCTCCTCGGGCTTCGCGAACAGGGCCTCGTAGGCGCAATAGAGCTGCATGGTGCGGCGCTCGCACTCCATCGCGGCGCTGATCAGCTTGCGCAGCAGTTCGGGCGGACGCGTGCGCGGCGCGGCGCCCGGTCGAGCGGTCTTACCCCCTGACGGCATGCGGCGCTTGTAGCACGCGCCGCGAAGCGCAAGCCAGGCGCGTCGCGGCGGCGCCGGCGGGGTGGCGCGCTCAGAGCTCGGTCAGCTCGCGCAGCAGCGCGAGGACGAGCGGATAGCGGCGGCGCAGCAGCGTGCCGTCGAGCTCGGCGGCAATCTCGCCGCGCCAGCCCTCCAGCACCGCCGGTTGCGCGATGCGGCCCTGACGACAGGCGGCGAGCGCGCCGGAGCGGCCGCGCCCGCGGCGCGTCGCCTGTCGGCGCGCGGTCGGCGCGACGCCGGCGCTGAGCAGCGTCGCCGCCGCGCG
>JANRJF010000225.1:0-5129 GCA_033764095.1 Deltaproteobacteria bacterium
CGACCTCGACCGCGACAGCGGCCGCCACGTCGCCTTCGGCTTCGGCGAGCACTTCTGCCTGGGCGCCGCCCTGGCCCGCATGGAAGGCCGCATCGGCTTCGGCGAGCTGCTGGCGCGCTTCCCCGACTTCGAGCTCGCCGGTGCGATCGAACGGCTGCCGTCGCTGTTCATCCGCGGCGTGGTGCGGTTGCCGCTGCGCGGGGAAGAAGGCTGTTAGGCTGCTAGGCTGCTAGGCTGTTAGGGGAGGAAAAAGATCTTCTCCGTTCCCCCTAACAGCCTAACAGCCTAACAGCCTAACAGCCTAGCAGCCTAACAGCCTTCCGAACGCACGCTCGTCGATCCCGCTTGTCCGTCGCCGCGCGCTGCGCGTAATCAGCCGGCATGCGCACACTGGTGATCGGCAACAAGGCGTACTCGTCGTGGTCGTTGCGGCCCTGGCTGATGCTCAAGCACGGCGGGCTGCCGTTCGATGAGGTGCGCATCCCCCTCTACCGACCTGATTCCGCCGCGCCGCTGGCGCACTGGTCGCCGAGCGGCAAGGTCCCGGTGCTGCACGACGACGGCCTGGTGATCTGGGAGTCGCTCGCCATTCTCGAGTACCTGGCGGAGACCTATCCCGACGCCTGCGGCTGGCCGCGCGACCGCGCCGCGCGCGCCTTCGCGCGCGCCGCCAGCGCCGAGATGGCGTCGAGCTTCAGCGCGCTGCGCTACAGCATGCCGTTCAACTGCCGCGCGCGCCGGCGCGTCACCCTGGGCGACGACGCGCAGCGCGACGTGGCGCGCGTCGCGGCGCTGTGGAGCGAGTGTCGCAGCCGCTTCGGCCGCGGCGGCGAGTGGCTGTTCGGCACCTTCTCGCCGGCCGACGCGATGTACGCGCCGGTGGCATTGCGCTTCGTCACCTACGGCATCGCCCTCGACGGCGCCGCCAGCGCCTACGTCGCCAGCATCGCCGCGCACCCGGCGGTGCAGGAGTGGATCGCCGCCGGCCGCACCGAGGTCGAGGTCATCGACAGCAACGAGGTCGGCACCCCGGCGTAACGCACGGGTCGGGACGAACGGGCTCCGCCAGGACGGCTCGCCGTCAACGCCGATCCGGGGGTTCCGCCTCTGCGTCTGGGGGCGCGCCCTGGCGCACGGCGGCGATCACACCCCCCGGCCGCACACCTTGTGCGCGACCGCGGGCGCGCCAAGGCGCGCCCCTACGCGCAGGGGCGAATGGGCGCGTCCAGGTGCGCTACGACGGATTCGCGGTCAGCACGCGTTCGCCGTCGGGGCGGTGCAGGTCGAGCATGCCGCGGTCGATCGCCCAGCGTGAGGTGGTGGCGAGGGCGGCGAGGAACTCCTGCTCCTGCTGCATGACGCCCTTGCCGGGGCAGGCTTTGCGCGTCGCCACGGCGGGGCCGATGGTGAGCGTGTCGCCGTCGAGCGTGTACGGCGCGCGGAAGCTGTTGCAGCCGGCGTTGCCGGAGACGGTGCCGTCCTTGAAGGTCAACGTCAGGCTGGTGCCCTTGAGCGGGCTGACCACCGCCTGGCGGCCGTTGTTGTAGCCGGTGACCTTCCAGGCAATGCCGTCGAGGCGCGGCAGCGGCGCGGCGGTGAAGACCAGCGCCGGCTGGTTGCTCTCCAGCGGCGTGAGGCTGAGCCGATCGTCGGCGATGGCGACGCGCAGCGCGCCGGTCATCGTCTTCCGGAAGGCGTTCTCCACCGTCATGATCGCCGGCTCGCACATCATCATGGTGCTGGCGATGGCCTCGAGCTTCACCTGATCGCCCTGCAACTCGTAGGCGCCGGTGAGCCGGTTGCATCCGCCGAAGCCCTGCAGGCGGCCGGCGACGAAGCGCACCGTCACCGGGCTCTTCAGTGCGGCGAGGGCGCTGTCCGGCTGGCCCTGCAGGTGCGCGAGCTGCCAACCGCGTCCCTCGATCGCGGCGGCGGAAGCGTCAGTCGTCACCAGCACGCGACAGCAGCCGACCAGCGCCTTGCCGCTCGGCAGCGAGACGCGCGCCGAGTACGGGTGGATGACGTCGGACATGCCGTCGCTGCACTTCGCCTGGCGGATGAACGCCACCAGCGTGCCACCGCCGCCGGCCGGCGCGCCGCGCCAGACGCGCTCGTGCAGCGCCGCGATCTCGGTGGTGGCGCCGGCGTAGTCGGTCGGCGCCGCGTCCGGCGCGCTGAGCTTGGCTTTGTCGGGCGTGGCGATGGTCAGGCTCCACGACGGCTCGTTGCCGAAGCAGATGACCGGCTCGGGCGGCGCCGCCAGCGCCGCGCCGCGGAGCAGACCGAGAGCGAGAACGACCACCGACCATCGCAGCACGCTCGACTCCGCGTCCTACTGCAGCGCCTTGGCCTTCAGGCGGTCGAACTCGGCGCGGTCGATGGCGCCGGCGTCGAGCAGCGCCTTGGCCTTCTGGATCTGGTCGGCCGGCGTCTCGGCGCCGGCCACCGAGCGCACGTAGGAGTCGAACTGCGCCCGCGCCTCCTTGGCCTGCGCCGCGGCGCGCGCCTGCATGCCGCCGCCGCGGACGACCAGATAGGCGAACACGCCGAGGAACGGGAAGAAGATGACGAAGGCGATCCACAGCGCCTTCTGCATGCCGGAGACCGCGTGGTCGCGGAACAGGTCCGCGGTGACGCTCATCAGCACCCAGAACCAGGCGACGAAGAGAAAGATCTCGAAGAACCACAGCAACACGTCGCCATGACCGAATGATCCGCCGAACATCAGGGCCTCCTGGGTTGCGCCATCGAGTGGGCTGTACGCCGCTACGGGTGTCGCGCGCCGCTCCCCATAGCGCGCGGCATCGCCGGCGCGCCAGTGGCCGGAAGCGGCTCGCCGGCCGACGGGTCGCGGCGGCCGGGGTCGCGGCCGGCGTCCCCCCCACTCCGGGCTGGCGTTTCGGGGTATCGTTTGCGTAACTCACACGGTAAGGATTGGGGACCCGTCCGCATTCGCATGACTGATCCGATTCATTTCCACGCCGACCTGTACCGGCGCGACGCCCTGGAGCAGGTGGCACGCCAGTTCGAGCGCCAGCTGCGCGTCCAGCTCGCCGAGTCGGGCAGCGAGTTGGTCGCCCGCCTGGAGCCGCTGCAGACCGACGGCGATCTCGCCGCGCTGCGCGACGAGTTCTGCAACGAGGCGTTCTCCGCCACCGCGCGCCGCCTGCGCGACGGCGGCGGCGACGCACCCGGCGCCGCCGGCGCGCACAGCGATACGCCGCCATGGGCGCTGCTCTCCCCGTTCGCGGAGGGCGCCGAGGTCGGCCTCGGCTGGGTGCTCGAGTCGCTCAGCCCGATCCGCAACGGCGCCGCCACCCTGGTGCTGCGCCACCCCGAGCACGGCATCGCGCGGGTGGCGCTGCGCCGCAACGGCGGCGCGCCGCTCGGCGTCGCCCACACCGAGCACCTCGACTTCATGCTGATGAACGGCGGCGGTGGCACGGCGCAGACCGAAGGGACGGTCGGCACGGCGCTGAGCGGCCTGGCGGCGGCGATCCGCACCGCCAGCACCAGCGGGCCGGAGGACGACATCCTCGCCGCCCTGCTGCCGCACGCCGAGTCGCGCCCGACGGCGCGCAGCGCGCCGGCCGCGCCGGTCGCCGCCGGGCGCCGGCTGGCGCCGCACGTCGACGGCGACGCCGGCGTCATCGCCTTCGACTTCGACGAAACCGGCATCAGCCGGCTCGGCATCTTCGACGCGGTGCTGCGCTTCGCCGAGCGCTGCTACGTCTTCCTCACCCGCCCGGCGCCCGGCAGGCTCGGCATCCAGCTCAAGCCGCGCACGGCGATGGCGACCGACGAGCTGAAGCGCCTGGTGCGCGACGTCACCACTGCGCTCAACCAGGTGGCGCGCAATCCGGCGCCGGGTACCAGTTCACGCTCCGGCCTGCCGACGCTGGGCCGCAAACGCGTCGATATGGAGGCGCTGCTGGCCGAGCTCGAGCGGGCCGACCCGGCCACCTACGGGATCGGCGTGCAGCCCGAGCGCGGCCCCGGCCACGAGAACCTGCGCATCCTCAACATCCGCGGCACCGGCGCCTGCAACAGCGAGTGCGTGTTCTGCATCGAGAAGTTCAACCCGACGCACCGGCCGATGCCGAACGCCGACGCGACGCGGCAGATGATCCTCGACGCCGCCGGCAAGTTCGACATGCTGTTCTTCGCCAGCGGCGAGCCGACCATCCATCCGAAGCTGTTCGAGTACGTCGAGCTGGCGAAGAGCGTCGGCTTCACCAGCTTCGGCATGTCGTCGCACTTCCGCACCATGGCCGACCCGCGCTTCACGCTGCGCCTGCTGGAGGCGGGCTTCGAGTACTTCGACATCGCGCTGCACGCCGCCGACCGCGCCGGCCAGCTCGACGTCAACCCGATCGCCGACGACGGCGAGTCGCTGTACGAGGCGCTCAAGGGCGTCGCGGTGCTGTTCAAGCTCGCCGACGTGCTCGGCCTGCGCGTCAGCGTGACGCAGAAGATCGTCATCTCGCGGCTCAACGCCGCGCAGCTGGAGCCGATCTTCCGCGCCACCTACGAGCGCGGCGTGCGCCACTTCATCTTCCAACCGGTGCGCACGCTCGGCCTGGCGCCCGAGTTGCAGCGCAAGCTGGAGATGACCGAGGACGAGATGCTGGTGCATCTCAACCAGTTGCTGGCGCGCACCGAGGGGCTCGGCGCGGTGATCAAGCCGTACGGCTTCTCGCGCCAGAACCTGGTCGCCGCGGCGCACGTCGAGACCGAGCAGAACCGCGTCAAGAACATGTACGGCAAGCTGCGCGAGCGCGACCCGCTGCGCGCCATGCCGAGCGAGCAGGAGGCGCGGCCGACCGACGGGCGCTTCTGGGTCGAGGTCATCCAGCCGCCCGACGACCGCTTCGCCTTCGCCTCCGACGGCAGCGGCCCGATCCTCGACGTCGGCCTGCGGCGCGGCATGGACCTGCCGTTCGGCTGCCGCATGGGCTCCTGCGGCATGTGCTGCGCCAAACTGATCGAGGGCAAGGTCGACCAGAGCACGCAGGTGTTCCTCAGCGACGAGCAGATCGAACAGGGCTTCGTCCTGCTGTGCCAGGCCAAGCCGCTGTCCGACGTCGTCGTGCAACTCTGCAGCGACGACGAGATCGACCAGCTCTAGG
>JANRJF010000226.1:0-3410 GCA_033764095.1 Deltaproteobacteria bacterium
CCCGCCGGTCGCCTGCGGCGCGGCGCCGGGCCAGAAGTCGCGCACCGTCGGCGGACCGCCGCCCCCCGGGTCGGCGTCGACGTAGACGCCGACCCAGGTGAGTTGACCGGTCAGCAGTTGCCGCACGTGCAGCGCGGCACAGATCGTCCACAGCGTCACGAGTGCGCCGAGCAGGACGGCGTCGGCGGCGCGGAGCTTGCGCACGTGGACCTCCCGGGAGAGATGCAGGCAGCGATGCCGACCGGCGCTCAGGCCGGATCGACGAACATGATGCGCACCTTGAAGCGCAGCACGGTGGCGAGCCCGTCGGCGGTGTGGTCGGCGAACTGCGGGCGGCGCTCGTCGGCGTCGATCAGCACCGGCGTGCCGTCGTTGCCGAACAGCGCCTGCAGCTGCGCGGCGAAACTCGCTTCCGGACGTGCGAAGCGCAGTCCGCCGGGCGCCTTGGCGAGGGTGACCAGCGCCTGCTCGTCCATTTGAATGGCGATGACGTCGCTCGGCGCCGACGGCGGCAGGGTGGGGTCCGCGAGATCCTGATAGGTCGCGGCGAGCAGCTGCTTGCTGCCGTCCGGCGCCTTGACCTCGAGGAGCGCGGTGACGGCGCGGTTGGTGGCGGCGCCGGTCAGCCAGTCGGTGACCGCGTCATGCGCGATCAGCGTCAGCACGCCCTTGATGCTCTTGCTGCGCGCCTGCACCACGCAGGCACTGTTCGGGCAGTCGACCGGCTCGCTGGCGACGCTGCAGGTCAGGCCTTTGTTCGGTCCGCCCTGGCAGACGTGGACGTAGTCGCCCTGGCGCGTCTCCGGCTGTGGTGCGCCGGCGCGCGCCGTGCCGGCGACGCCGGCGGCGAGCGCGACGGTGAGCGCGAGAACGAGTGTGGAACGGGACATGCGACCTCCTCCTGCGTGGGGTGAAGTCATGCGGCGCCTCGCCCGCAGTGTCGCGAGGACGGCCGCTGCCGCCACCAGCCAGGCGAGGTGGTCGCCCCAGCGCTGGTACGGCGTGCGCGTGCGCACGGGGCGCACGATGGCATTGAGGACGTGGGTGGTGCCGAAGCCGCCGGCCGCCAGCGTGCGGCCGGCCGGATCGATGACCGCGGAGATGCCGGTGGCGGCGGCGCGGATCAGGTAGCGGCGGTTCTCGATCGCGCGCAGCGTCGCGCTGGCGAGCTGCTGGCGCGCCGCGGCGGCGTCGGCGAACCAGGTGTCGTTCGATAGGTTGGCGAGCACCTCGGCGCCCTCGCGCACCGCCTGGCGAGCGAACTCCGGCGACATCGACTCGACACACAACGCGGTGCCGATGCGCAGCGCGCTCCCCGGCAGCACGAAGCCGCCGCGGCCGGGCGTGTAGAAGGTCGCGTCGCTCGCCGGCGACGCCCAGCGACCGTCCTCGGCGAAGGGCACCAGGCGGTGCTTGTCGTAGCGCGCTGCCAGGCGACCATCGCGCACCAGGTAGGCCGAGTTGTGGTAGCGCGTGCCGCGCGGCGTCGACTCGTAGTGCGGGCCGCCGAGCAGCAGGTCGAGGTGGCGCGTCGCGGCGAGCTCGAGCACCGCGCGGCGCGTCGGGGACGGCTCCTCCAGATAGGCGGCGACGCTCGACTCGGGCCACACCACCAGCTGGGTGTGCGGCGCGGCGCCGTCGCGGGTGAGGTCGACGTAGCGCGCCAGGTGCGCGGCGCGGCGCGCCGCGTCGGCGGGCACCGCGCCGCCCTGCACGACCGCGACGCGCACCGCCGGTCCCGCGTCGAACCTCGCGCCGAGCTGCCGCTCGCCGTAGAGGAACGCCGCCGCCAGGCAGGCGGCGACCGCCAGCGTGCTGCGCCGCGGCCGCTGGCCGCGCAACGCCGGCGCGAAGACCGAGGCGACGCAGGCGTTGACGGCGGCGATCAGCAGGCCGATGCCGTAGGCGCCGAACAGATCGGCGCTCTGCAGCAGGCGCAGGTCGCCGAGCTGCGAGTACGCCAGCAGCGCCCAGCCGCTGCCCAGCGTGCCGGAGGTGCGCGCCAACTCGCCGGCGAGCCAGCCGGCGGCGAGCAGCAGCGGATGCGCGGCGCGGCGCCGCGCCAGCCAGGCGACCCAGGCGGCGAACGCTGCGACGAAGGTGCCATTCAACACCGCCACTATCGCCAGCGTCGCCGCCCAGCTGGCGACGCGACCGAGGCCGAAGTAGCTGGCCAGCATGTGCGGCACGAAGCCGGCGACGCCGAGCGCCGCGGTGGCGGTGAAGCACAGGCCGGCGAGCGCGGCGCGCCCCGGCGTCAGCGCCGCGCAGGCGACCAGCAGCGGCACCAGCGCCACCCACGCCGCCGCCGACCACCAGAGGGGCGGGAAGCCGACGGCGTAGAGCACGCCGGACAGCGCCGCCAGCGCGTAGGCGCGCCGCGTGCCGATCGCCGCCACGCCGCCGAGCGGCGGTCGCCGGGTGGTCGCGATCGGCTCGGCCGTGAAACGCCGCATCGCCTCGTCCATGCTCATGTCCGGAGGCTAGGAACGGCCCCGGTAAAGAGCGACGCGGGCTCGGTAAGCTCTGCGGTTAAGAAGCGACCGCGCCGGCAGGCGCTTTCGCTGCAAGAAAGTGTCGCGCGGTCAGTCGCTTACGCCATTGAGCCAGGTTCAGCGACGGGGCTGTGGAACGGACGCGGGCGCGGGCTGAGGCTGGGGCTGGCGCGCGTCGGAGTCAGGGAGCGAGCGGGCCCCGGCCCGAGCCAGTCGCTCCTCGCCCTTGTTCGTATGATGACCATCATATAAATCGCGCGCCGTGACGACGCGGGCGATGCGAAAGCGTGAGACGCGCGAGCGCATTCTGGATGCCGCGGCGCGCTTGCTGCGCGAGCGCGGCTTCGACGCGGTTGGCGTCGCGGCGGTCATGGACCGGGCGGGGCTGACGCACGGCGGCTTCTACGCGCATTTCGCTTCTAAGGGCGATCTGCTACGCGACGCGTTCAGCGGCGCGGCGCGCACGGCGCGAGCGCGCTACTTCGGCGGGCTCGGCGAGCGGCGCGGCGCGGCATGGGTGCGCGGCGCGATCCAGCGCTATCTGAGTCGCAGTCATCGCGACGATCCGGGCGGCGGCTGTCCGTACCCGGCGCTGGGCAGCGACACGGGTCGCCGCGGCGCCGACGTGCGGCGCGTCATGGACGAGGAGCTGCGCGAGAGCGCGCGCGGCTTCGCCGCCAACCTGGCGGAGGCCGGCGTGGCGCAGCCGTCGGAGCGGGCGCTGGCGTTGCTGGCGTTGTGCGCCGGCGGCGTCGCGCTGGCGCGGGCGGTGCACGATGCGAAGCTGTCCGACCATATCCTCACCGCCTGCCGGGACCTGGCGATGGAATCGCTGCCCGCGCCGGCCGCAACCGACCGCGCGGTTCGACGACCGGCGGGAAAGGACACCGAATGAGCGCGTATCTGGTGGTCGCC
>JANRJF010000227.1:0-40586 GCA_033764095.1 Deltaproteobacteria bacterium
GATCGTGCCGATCGCCTGCGCGCTCGCCGCCGGCAACACGGTGGTCTACAAGCCGTCGGAGCACACGCCGCTCAGCGGTCTGGTCGAGGACCTGCTCGCCGAGGCGCAGCTGCCGCCCAACTGGGTGCAGGTGGTGTACGGGGACGGCGCCGTCGGCGCCGCGCTGGTCGCCGAGCAGCCGGACAAGATCTTCTTCACCGGCAGCACGCGCACCGGCAAGCGCATCATGGCGCAGGCCGCCGAGCACCTGATCCCGGTCGAGCTCGAGCTCGGCGGCAAGGACGCGATGATCGTCTTCGCCGACGCCAACCTCACGCGCGCCGCCGCCGGCGCGGCGTGGGGCGGCCTCACCACCACCGGCCAGTCGTGCACCTCGGTCGAGCGCATCTACGTCGAGCGGCCGGTCTACGACGCCTTCCGCGACGAGCTGGTGCGCCAGGTGCAGCGGCTGGTGCAGCGCGTCGACAGCGACGGCGACGCCGACCTCGGCGCCATGACCACCGATTTCCAGGTGCAGATCGTCGCCGAGCAGGTGGCGGCGGCAAAGGCGCAGGGTGCGGCGTTCCTCACCGGCGCCGAGTGGGACGGCCAGTCGCGTCTCATCCCGCCGATGGTCGTCGACCGCGTCAGCGACGACATGGCGATCGCGCGCGAGGAGACCTTCGGCCCGCTGCTGCCGCTGCTGCCGTTCGATCGCGAGGACGAGGTGGTCGCGCGCGCCAACGATTCGATCTACGGCCTCACCGCCAGCGTCTGGAGCAAGGACCTGGCGCGCGCCAAGCGCGTGGCTCGCGCGCTCACCGTCGGCGGCGTGTCGATCAACAACGTCATGGCCACCGAGGCCAACCCGGCGCTGCCGTTCGGCGGCGTCAAGCAGTCGGGCTTCGGCCGCTACAAGGGCACGCACGGCCTGCACGCCTTCTGCAACGTGAAGTCGGTGCTGATCGACAAGGACAGCGCCAAGATCGAAGCCAACTGGTACCCCTACACGACCGAGAAGTACCGCCTCTTCAACAACCTCATCGACGCCCTCTTCGGCACCACCGGCGTGAAACGCCTGCTGAAGTTCGCCCTCGCCGGATTGAAGCTGGAGAGCTACTCCGGCAAGGCCGCGAAGAAGGGCCGGTAGGATTCACCACAGAGGCACAGAGTCACGGAGAACGGACAGAGATTCGGGCCTGAATTTGCTCTCCGTGTCTCTGTGACTGTGTGGTGAATTCCTGATGCGCTCGCTCGTTACCGGCGCTTCCGGCTTTGTCGGCTTGGCGCTCACTCGCCGGCTGCTTGCGGAGGGCGACAGCGTCCGTGCCCTGACGGCGCCGGGTGATCGGCGGCTGTCGGAGTTGCGTGCGCTGGCGGGCGCCGGCCAGCTCGAAGTGGCCGAGGCCGACGTCACCGACGAGGCGGCGATCGCGCCGCAGCTCGCCGGCATCGAGCGCGTCTTCCACGTCGCCGCGTTGGTGCACGGCACGCAGCCGTGGGCGCGCTTCCGCGCCATCAACGTCGGCGGTACCCAGCGCGTCGCGCGCGCCGCACAGGCGGCCGGCGTGCAGCGCTTCGTGCACGTCAGCACCAGTGACGTGTTCGGCATCCCGGCGGCGCGCGGCAGTGCCGTCGCGCCGCTGTTCGACGAGACGACGCCGTACGGCTACTGGCAGGAGCCGTATCCCGACACCAAGATCGAGGCCGAGCAGTGGCTGTGGGAGTTCCGCCGCGCGTCGGGCCTGCCGCTGTCGATCATCTACCCGTGCTGGGTGTACGGCCCCGGCGATCAGGCGCTGTTCCCCGGCTTCGCCCAGGCGCTGAAGGACGGCCTGCTGGTGCTCTGGCAGCGCCACACCGCGCCGGCCTGGGTGCACATCGAGAACCTGGTCGACGCCATCGTGCTCGCCGGCAGCGATGCGCGCTGCATCGGCGAGGGCTACCTGGTGCACGACGACGCCGACGGCCCGACGCTGGAGCAGTTGTGCGCGCGCTTGGCCGAGATCCTCGCCAAGCCGTTCGCGCCACGCTACGTGCCCTACGGCGTCGCGCTCGCCGCCGCCGCCGCCGCGCAATTCGCCTGGCGCACCTTCGGCCTGCAGGGCGCGCCGCCGATCCTCACCAACGACGTCAAGTCGTTCGGCCACCGCTGGCGCTTCTCCAACGCCAAGCTGCGCGCCCTCGGCTGGACCCCGCGCATCGGCATCGAGGCGGGGATGGAGCAGGCGTTCGACTACTTCCGCACGCTGCCGGCGTAGGGGCGCGCCCGGGTCGCGACTCACGCGCACCGCGCCATCGGTGGGCGCGGCTCGGTTACGCCTGCGCGCTCACTCCATCCCTTCGGCGAGGGTCTTGGTCTTGAGCACCGCCAGCATCGCTTCGCGTTCCTTCGGACAGCTGGCGGTGGTGGCGGGATCGATTTCTTTTCTCACCGGGCGCAGCTTGTCGGGCTCGTAGTCGAAGGCCTCGCTCACCGCCATGACCAGTTGGGCGCGCGCGCCGGCCGGCTGGTAATCGCGCACCTCGGGCAGCAGCTTCTTCAGGACCGTGCACAGCTGCTCGCCCAGCGACTCGGCGTGCGCGGCCGGAATCGGCGCGAGCAGGGTGAGCAGCGCGGTGGCGGGAAGCAGCCTGAAGACGTGATTGCGAAGCATGCGACCTCCTCGAGTCGTCATCGGTAGCGGCGCGGACGGCTCCGGTTCCTGGCGATTCTTGTAGCCGGTCTGCGCGGCGACCACAGCCCGCGGTGCACCGGCGGGCGGCCGCGGCTGCGCGCCGGACGGCGGCCACGGAGGGCCGCGCTACTGCCGCGTGGCGATCAGCCCGCTATCGGCAGGGTGACGCGGAAGGTGGCGCCGGGGCCGCCGGGGAGGGCTTCGAGGCGGCCGCCGTGCGCTTCGACGATCGAGCGGCTGATCGACAGGCCCATGCCGAGGCCGTGCGGCTTGGTGGTGAAGAAGGGGGCGAACACGTCCGCCGGCGGCAGGCCGGCGCCGCTGTCGCGCACGTCGACTGCCACCGCTCCGGCGGCGGCAGCGGTGCACACGCGCACGCGGCGCTCGCCGGCGCTGCCCGCCGCTTCGATGCCGTTGCGCAGCAGGTTGAGCAGCACCTGCTCGATCTGGGTGGCATCGGCGGCGACGCACGGCACGGCGCCGTCGAGCTCGAGCTGCACGTCGACGCCGTGCTGGCGCGCCTCGCCCTGCACCAGGCGGACGCTGTTGCGCGCCAGCTCGTTGACGTCGACCGGCGTCTGCTGCGGGCCCGCCTTGCGGATCAGCTCGCGCAGGCGGCGGATGATCTCGCCGGCGCGCATCGCCTCGCCGGCGATCTCCTCGAGGATCGGCAGCAGTCCCGGCGCGGCCAGGCCGCCGTCGCGCACACGCCGCACCGCGCCGCGCGCGTAGTTGGCGATCGCGCCGAGCGGCTGGTTGATCTCGTGCGCCAGTCCGGCGGCCATCTCGCCCATGGTGCCGACGCGCAGCACGTGCGCCAGCTCGGCCTGGTGCTGGCGGGCGTTGTCCTCGGCGCGGACGCGCTCGGTGATGTCGTGGCTGAAGACGGTGGCGCCGACGATCTCCGTCCCCTCGCGGATCGGATGCACCGAGATCTGCAGATGGCGCACGCCGTCGGGCGTCGGCTGCGTGTGCTCGAGCTGCGAGTGCTCGCCGTTGAAGGCGCGCTGGTAGAGCGCGGTGAGCCCGTCCCACAGGCCCTGCGGTACGTGCGCGGCCAGATCGGCCGCCTCGGCCTCGGTGCCGAAGCGCTGCCGCAGGCGGGCGCGCGCGACGCGGTTGATGATCGTCGGCCGGCCGGCGCGGTCGACCGCCCAGATGGCGTCGGCGGTGTTGTCGATCACCGCCGCCAGCTCGGCGGTGCGCTCGGCGACGCGCCGTTCGAGCTCGGCGTTGAGCTGCGCCAGCTCGGCCTCGGCGCGGCGCCGCTGCAGGTTCTCGTCCACCAGGCGCAGCCAGTGGCGCTGCAGCTCGTTGGCCAGCACCACCGAGACGGCGAGGCCGACGCCGAGGATGGTTGCCACGCGCGCGCTGATCTCGGCGGCGCCGCCGGGCACCGCCAGCGCAGTGGCGGCGACGGTCAGGCCGCAGAACACGGCCACCAGCGCCTGCGCCGCCAGGCCCCAGGGAACGGTGGCGCCGGCGGCGAGCGCGATCAACAGCGACATCAGCATCGTCGGCTCGACCTCGCCGCGCCAGACGCCGAACAGGCCGCGCAGGGCGCAGATCACCGCGACGGTGAGCAGCGCGAAGGGGACCGGGCGGCGCGCCACCGCGGGGCGCGTGCAGACCAGCAGCCCGAGCAACAGGAAGGCGAGCGTCAGACCGTGGATCGTCGCCGCGGTGCGCGTGAACCCGCCCGGGGTGGCGAGGTCGGCAAGCGCCACCACCACGGCACCGACCAGCATGACGGCCAGCCCGACGCGCACGCGCCGGACGATCAGCCGATCGATCTCGGCGCGCAGCTCGTGGTCCCTGCGCATGTCCCGCCGTTGTGCGCACACCGGCACGGATATGGGAAGGGTGCGCAGCGCGTCAGGGCGCCGGCGCCGAGGCGAGCTCGGCCTCGATCAGGGCGCGGCGCTCGGGATAGGGCGGGTGGAGATCGAAAAACTGGTCGACGCCCTCGACCGGCACCGCCGCCTGCATGCGGTCGAGCACCACCAGCGCGGCCTGCGGATCGTAGCCGGCGGCGCGGGCGTACTGCAGACCGAGGCGGTCGGCGTCGCGTTCCTGGTCGCGGCTGAAGCCCTTGTGCATCGCCTGCACCACCTGCCGGCTGGTGCCCGGACGGACGATGTCGGAGGGCAGCAGCACCGGCAGCAGCCCGAGCGCGGCAACGCTGACCGCCGCGCGCTGCGCCGGATTCGGTGCCTCGGCGTGGCCGAGCACGATGTGGGCGTACTCGTGCCCGAGCACGCTGGCCAGCGCGTCATCTTCCGGCAGCAGCGTCAGCAGGCCCTCGGTGACCACGATCCGCTCGCCGCCGGGCATGACGAACGCGTTCGGCGTCGGACTGGGATCCAGGACGATGACGACGCGGTTCGGCAGCGTCTGCGGTGCGACCTCGACCTCGAGTATTTCGGTTGCGCGCCGGATGCGCAGCCGCTTGGCACCTTGCCATGGAGTGCCGCTGCGATCGGCGACCGGCACGTCCACGCCGTCGATCGCGACGACGCGGTCGCCGACGCGCAGCAGCTGGCTTGCGGGCCCATCCGGCATCACCCACGTGACGATCTTCTCCGCGTCCTGCGGCGCACCGCCGAACGCCTCGGCGGCGGTTTCGGACGCCGGCAGCAGGACGAAGCCGTACTCCACCACCGCGCCGCCGAGCGGCGGCAGATGTGCGGTCAGCGTCGTGCTGACCGCACTCAGGCGGCCGAAGTTCGCCATGCGCTGCCGCAGCGCGACCGCGCGCGCGTGTGGGTCGATCGCCATGCGATCGTCCTCGCTGAGCGGGCGGGTGGCAATCACCTGACGATTCTGGGGCGCCAAGTGCGCCAGCGTGACGACCGAGTGATCGCTCAGATAGGCGAGATCGAGCGTGGCGACGTAATCGCCAACCGCGATTCCATCCGGAATGCCGTGCGCGAAGACGTAGGTCGCGAACTGTGGGTCGCTGAGCGCCGCCTGCTGCAGTGCCTCGGAGCCGATGCAGGTCGGCGTTCCGCGGCGGGGATTGCCGTCGGGGAAGTCGCGCTTGTCGACCGAGATCAACCGATTGCTAGTGGAGAGCCCGATCTGCTGCAGCCGCATGCCGGCGTGAAACGTCACACACCCGGCGAGCAGGCTGAGTAGGCTGGCGGAGAGCAACGCGCCGCGCACGCGGTCAGTTCACACGCGCGCTGACGCTAGGTCAACGCGCCGACATTCCTCGCGGGAGACCCCTGCGGCTGAGGGAGTCTCTACTCCGGCGCGTTCCAGTAGCCCGCCATCAGCTCGCTCACCCAGGCCGGCTGTCGCACCGCGCCGCGCGGCAGGAACTCGCGCATCACCGGCTTGATGTCGACCACCGGCGTGCCCTCGACGGCGTCGAGCTCGGCGACGCGCAGGCTGCGGCCGTCGCGACCGAGCACGCGCACGATGGTGCTGCCGAGCCGGTTGGGCCGATTCTTGCCGCGCTGCGCGAAGATGCCGACGCGCGGCCAGCTCTGGTTGTTGCGCGGGTGGCGCGCGTCGCGCACGATCTTCGCCTCCGGCACCTGGTGGAAGTGGAACAGCACCTCGGCGTGCGAGAATTCTTCCAGGCCGAGCAGCGCCTCCTCGCTGACCCCGTCGGCGAGCTCGATGCGCGCCTCGACGTTGCCCCAGTTGTCGTCCTCGACTTCCGCGCGGCCGCCGCGCACGTGCGCGATGGGTTCCAGCGTGATCGTCATTTGTCGGTCCTCCTTCGAATTGACCACCAAGACACCAAGGGCACGACGAATTGGTGGTTGTCCTTCCTCAGCGCCAGTCGTCGATGACGAAGGCGTCGGGGTGGGAGAAGAGCGGTTGGTTGTCGCGGTGCAGGGCGACGCCTTGCACGAAGGTGCGCAAGCCGGCGGCGAGCATGGCGCGGTAGGCGGGCTCGCGCGCCAGGTTGACGCCGGCGACCAGTTGCTCGGCGCCGCGCAGCGCGGCGAAGCGCTCGGTCATCTCGAGCAGGCGGCGGAAGCGCGCCGGCGCGTCGGGTCCCGGCGCCACCGCGCCGAACTTGATGTAGCAGACGCCGCTGCCGGCCTCGGTGTCGCGGCCGACGTGACAAACGGCGAAGCCGACCAACTCGTCCCCGTCGCGCAGCAACAGCGAGTCGCCGAGCGCGTGCGCCTGCACGCCGCGTATCTCGACCGCCAGGTCGAGGCCCGGATGGATCGCGCCGGTGAGCGCCGCGGCGGCGGCGATCCGCGCCTCGCGCGCGGCGGCCGGCAGCGCCGAGAGGCAGCTCTGCGCCGGCAGCTCGGCCGGCGCGGCGACCGGCTTCGACATCACCGCGGTGAGGAAGCGGGCGTAGTAGCCGTAGCGCAGATAGAGGCCGAGGTGCTTGGCGCTGTCGGCGAAGGTGAAGATGCCGGAGTCGGTGATGCCCCAGCCGGCGAAGCGCTCCATCGTGGCATCGAGCAGCACCCGCGCGATGCCCTGGTCCCACAGGTCGGGGCGCACGCTGAGCGGTCCGAAGATGCCGAAGCGCCCCCAGCGCAGCGCGAAGTTGGCGGCGACCAGCTCGCCGTCGCGCAGCGCCACCAGCGCGCCCTCGGGGTCGGTCTGCCAGCGGGTGCGCGTGTAATTGGTGTCGCCGCCGAAGCTGAGCGGATTCTCCAGCCTGGTGAAGGTGCCGAAGGCGAGACGGAACAGGCGCTCGGCCGGCGCGACCTGCGCGGCGGTGAGCGGCGCGATGGTGATCGGCATCGCTCAGCCGGCGAGCTTGGCGGCGATCTCGGCGACGTGGCGGCCCTGGTAGCGCGCGATGCCGAGCTCGATCTGGCTGGGCTGACGCTGGCCGTCGCCGCCGGCCAGCGTGCCGGCGCCGTACGGACCGCCGCCGATCACCTCGCTCATCGTGCTCAGCTCCTGGCAGGCGTAGGGTACGCCGACGATCACCATGCCGTGGTGCAGCAGCGTGTTGTAGAAGCTGGTCGCGGTGGTCTCCTGGCCGCCGTGCTGCGTCGCGGTGCTGAGGAACACGCTGCCGACCTTGCCGACCAGCGCGCCCTTCGCCCACAGGCCGCCGGTCTGGTCGAGGAAGTTGCGCATCTGCGCGCACATGTTGCCGAAGCGGGTCGGCGTGCCGAAGAGGATCGCGTCCGCCTCGGCGAGCTGCGCCGGCTTGGCGACCGGCACGTGCGCGAAGGCGGCACGCGCCTGCTTGGCGCCGGTCTTCTCCAGCGCCGCGTCGGGTACCAGCTCCGGCACCTGCCACAGCGTCACCTCGGTATCGGCGACCGCGCGCGCCCCCTCCGCCACCGCCTCGGCCATGCGGTGGACGTGCCCGAACATCGAATAGAAGACGATCTGGATCTTGGTCGGCATGTGGCGTGGTTAGTCCATGCCGGCGCCGCCGTCGAGTCCGGTGTGCGCGGCGCTTGCCCTGGTCGGCGCGGCGCGCCAATGCACGCGCATGTCGGCTGATTCGTCCCTCGACGCGCGCGCGGCGCTGGCCGCCAGCGTGCGACGCCTGATCCACGCCACCGTCACCGTCGCCGACGACGCCGCGTTGCTCAACGACGCCGCGGCGCGCATCGACGCGCTCGCCGCGACGCTCGCCGCGGCGGCGCCGGATCCGCCGCTGTCGCGCTATCCGGGCGGCGGCGAGTCGCCGTCCGACTGGATGCCGTTCGACGCGGTGATGGGCAGGTGGAACCCGCTCGCCGCGCCGCTGACGATCGGCGCCGAGAACGGCCGCGCCGTCGGGACGGTCAGCTTCGACACGCCCTACGAGGGCCCGCCCGGCTGCGTGCACGGCGCGGTGATCGCCGCCAGCTTCGACCAGGTGCTGAACGTCGCCAACCTGATGGAGGGCGCCGCCGGCCCGACGGCGCGCCTCGAGCTCACCTTCCGCGCCCCGACGCCGCTGCGCCGCCCGCTGCGCTTCGAGGGCTGGGTCGAGCGCCGCGAGGCGCGCAAGGTGCACAGCCGCGGCCGCCTGCTCGCCGACGGCGTCGTCACCGTCGAAGCCGCCGGCCTGTTCATCCAGGTCGATCCCGAGCGGGTGATGAAACTGCTCGGATGACAGGCGGCGCAGATAGTGCGAGCATCGCATCCGTGCCGCGTTGAGCACGGCGACGCGGCGGACCTACGATGCCCAACGTGATCGAGCCGGTCGTCTCCACTTCGCCGCTGGTGCGGCGCTACACGCTGGAGGAGTTCTTCGCGCTCCCGGCGCCTGGGGACGGCAGCTACTACGAGCTGATCGCGGGGGTGCTGTACATGTCTCCACCGCCGGGGTTGCCGCACGCCTTATCGACCGCCGCCCTGAACAGGATTCTCGCCCGCTACTGTGATGCACATCCGGAGCGCTGCACGTTGTTCATCCCTCGCACGGCGATCGCAACCGCGAACACCTATCTGGAGCCGGACTTGTTCCTCGTCCGCAACGAGCGGTTGGGCGAGATCGGCGCCGGCATCCTGCGCTGCGCCGACCTCGTGATCGAGGTGCTGTCGCCCGGTAGCGCGGCCTACGACAGCACCACCAAGGCGGATACGTACGCGGCGCTCGGGGTCAGCGAGCTGTGGCTGGTGGACCTGAAGACGCAGAGCATCGAACAGCGCGTCCTGCACGGTGCGACGTACACGACACACGGCCCGTTTCGCGGCGCTGAGATCCTGCAGAGCGCGGTGTTCGAAGGATTGGCGGTGCGGCCCGACGAGCTGTTCCCCCGTCCCGACCGCGGCTAGCGGCTCACGCGAACAGCCGCTCGCGGGTCGCGTCCTCGAACGCCTCGACGGGCACGTTGTCGGGCCCGACCAGCGTCGCGAGCAGCGGCAGGACGAGGGTCGGATCCTGCATCTGGCGCTCGTGTGCGCGCCGCCGGCGCGCCTCGGCCTCGGGCCCGAACTCGTTGTGCAGCGTCGCCATCAGCGCCGCGGCGAAGCGCAGCCGGCGCATGCGCTCGCGCCGTTCGGCGGCGTAGGCGTCGAAGATCGCCGGCGTCCAGTCGCGCGCGTCGAGCAGCGCATCGCGCACCTGGCGCACGTCGCGCAGCGTGATCGAGAGGCCCTGGCCGATGATCGGATCGTTCGACCCGGCCGCGTCGCCGATCAGCACGACGCCGGGGCGCGCGACGGCGTCGGTCCAGGTGTCCTCGTTCGGATACGAGTGGCAGGGGCCGGCCGGCCGCGCGTTGGCGATGTGCTCGCTGCCCGCCAGGCAGCGGACGCGGAACGCGTCGAGAAAGGCCTGCGGCGCCCGCGCGCCGGCGAGGCGCTGCGCCTGCGCGCTGGCGTAGCCGAGGTAGAGGCGCAGCCGGCCGCCGCCCTGCGGGAAGACGAGGAAGTGCACGTCGTCCTCCGAGCCGATCGTCTGCACCTCGTCCGGCCAGCCGTCGGCGCCCTCGACCAGCATGCCGGCGAAGAGGTGGTGGGTCGGATCGCGGTGCAGCTCGAGCCCGACCTGGCGCCGCACCGTCGAGCCACGTCCGTCGGCCCCGACGATCAAGCGGCAGGTCGCATGGCGAATCTGCCCGTCGTGGACGTACTGCACGGCCGGTGTGCCGTCGATCGCGGCGCGCGCATCGCTGGCGCCGCGCCGCACCACGGCGCCGGCGCGCGCCGCTTCGTCGATCAGCAGTTGGCAGAGCGCCGGGTGGCCGTAGCAGAGCGGACCGGGAATGCCGGGCAGCAGGCTGGTGAGGTCGAGCGTCATCGCCGCCGCCATCTCGGCGGTGACGTCGGGGCCGGAGGGCTGATGGCGCGCCAGGTGATGGCCACCGGCGGCGCGCACGGCCTCGTAGAGGCCGAGCGCCTTCAGCTCGACCACCCCCCACGGCGCCATCCACTCGCCGCGCACGTGGTCGCGGTAGACGGTCGACTTCTCCAGCACCAGCAGCGACAGGCCGGCGCGCGCCAGGCTGGTCGCCAAGGCGGCGCCGCCGATGCCACCGCCGATCACCACGACGTCGAAGTGCTCGCCCATGCCGGTCTCCTCTCGCGCGCGGCGGCGATCGGTCAAGCGTCCGTGCTCTCCGCGCCGCAACGCGACACGGATTGCACGGAGCTCATCGCGTGATCGCACGGATAGTGCGTCGGCGGTCGGGGAGATCCAGCTACCCTTGAAGGGACAGAAGGGATTCGCCACAGAGGCACAGAGTCCCAGAGAAGGCGGTCGCTGCGCTGCACGCGCGCCATGCCGTCAACGCCATCGACAAAGGGGTTGGGACACGCTGCGCCTGCGCACGGGATCCTATGCTCTCTGTGCACTCTGTGTCTCTGTGGTGAATTTCTTTTGTCACATCACGGCTCGTTGGGGCTCAGCAGCGCGACGATCGGCTGGCCGTCGACCGGCACGCCGGGGGCGATGCCGAGCAGTTGCGTGACGGTCGGGTGGATGTCGATCGCATCGACGCGCTCGAGCTGCTTGCCGCGCTGCACGCCGTCGCCCCAGGCGAAGAAGGCGCCCTGCACGCCGGGCGTGTCGGGCGGGTAGCCGTGGCTGGCGTGCAGGCTGGAGCGCGCGTCGACCGTCTCCGGGCCGACCCAGGCGAGCCAGCGCACGTACCAGGGCAGTTGGCCGCGGTCCTCGATCACGTAGGGCGGCTTGGCGGAGAGGATGAGGTCGCCGACGCGCGGGCCGCTACCGAGGTGCGCCCACGCCGGTGGCGCCTCCGGTCGAATGATATCGAAGCTGTCGTACGGCGTGAGCGCCTCGATCGCCTGCGGGCGCGTCGCGGGATCGTCGAGGTAGATGAACGCCGTCGTCCCGGTCGCGACCATGCGCGCGGCGATGCCGTGGCGGCGCAGCAGGTACTCGACGTTGATCAGCTCGGCGGTCGGCCGCATGCCGTGGTCGGTGGTGACGATCAGCGCCGCGTTGCCGATGCGCTCCAGGGCGGCGAGCACCGTGCCGACGGCGCGGTCGGTCTCCGCCACCGCGGCGCGCACCTCGGGCGAGTCCATGCCTTTGAAATGCGCGGCGCTGTCGGGTCCGCGGAAGTAAGCGAGGATCAGCTGCGGCCGCTCGGTCGCCGGACGCGCCAGCAGGTCGACGACCTGTTGCGCGCGCGCGGTATCGGTCGGGTACTCCTTCCAGGTCGCCTCGTAGGCGACATCGCGCGCCAGCTTGCCGCGCGTCGCCGAAACCGCGCCGTACCAGCCGAGCGCCGCGCTCGGCACACCCTGGCGCTCGGCGACCTGGTGCAGATGCTCGCAGCCGCTCGCCCAGTCGGCATCGCGCGAGTGGTCGTAGAAGCCGCGCTGCGGATCGAAGAAGCGGTTGGTAACGATGCCGTGGTGCTCCGGCCAGCAGCCGGTGCTGATGGTGAAGCCGCCGGTCAGCGAGATGCTGGGGAACGGCGGCACCATGTTGTTCGACCACGCGCCCTCGCGGCGCAGGCGATCGAGCGCCGGGGTCGCCTGGCCCTCCAGCATCGCCGGCGCGAGGCCGTCGAACACCATCATCACCACGGTGCGCCGCGCCGGTGACTGCGGCGGCGCGCCGGCCGGTGGCTGGAACGGCCCGGGCGCCGTGACCGCCTTCGTGTGGCGGGTCGTCTCGGCCGGATACTCGCCGCCGGTCCACCAGATCCCCACCGCGGTCAGCAGCACCGCGGCGAGCACCAGCAGCTCGATGATGCGAGTCAGGCGACGGAGCGGACTGCGTTGGCGCGCCATCGCACGCCGGCTACGCGAGGCGTGCGGTGCGGTCAAACCCTCTGCCAGAGCGATGAGCGATGGGCGATGCGTGCCGAGCCGAGACAGCGATCAGAAACCGCCCTTCGCTCGTACCGCATCGCTCATCGCTGGGTCTTCAACGAAGAGCGGGAGGGGGATCGACGACGATGCGCTCGAGCGCGTTCGGCACCTGGTCGGCGGACCACAGCGCCGAGCGGAAGTACTCGAAGCGCTGCCAGGCCTCGGCCCCGGTGCGAAACCAGGTGGTGCGCGGGTCGGCGCTGGGGCCGGCGGAGTGCGCGAAGAGCGCCTCCTCCGGCGTCGCGAGGTCGCAGATGAAGCGGCTGGTGGCGCCGACGAAGGCGTAGTGGACGCCGCCCAGGACCACCGAGCGCGACGGGTTGACCGTGTACTCGTCGCCCGGGAAATCGGCGTCGAGCGCGACGAAGGCGCGGCCGAGACCGGGCACCAGCGACAACGCGGTGCCGAGCCGGATGCGTTGCACGCGTCCCCAGCGCCAGGCGCTCGGCTCCGGCCCCTGTCGCGTCGCGAGCTGTTGCACGACGTGGAAGAACGATTCGCGGATCAGCGCCTCGACCGTGCGGCCGGCGGCGGCCTCGCAGTCGGCGCGCAGCGCGTCCTGCGGATCGAGCAGCAGCTGGTGCAGGCGCGGCATGGCGCGGCGGCCGCCGGCGTAGCGCGGCCCGAGCTTCGGCCCCAGCAGCGGCAGAAACAGGCGGCGCGGCAGATCGTGCTGCATCAGGGCGTACAGCGCCGCGCCGGCGCTGTCGCTGGCGAAGCCGCCGTCCCAGGCGCGCAGCACGGCGAGTGCGCGCCGCGCGACCGCGTTGCCGCTGATCGGCCCGATCGCCGTGCACAGCGCGTCGCGCAACGCCGGCGCGTAGTAGCCGGAGACATCGCTCTGCAGCGCCGCGAAGCTGGCGGCGTCGTGGTCGCTGCGCGCCTCGAGCTGCTGCTCGATGCGCGTGGTGCGGTAGCGCGGCTCGCAGTGCGTGGTGGTGAAGATCGCGTCGCATTGCGGGTCGGTGCGCGAGTTGGCGGTGGCGACGAAGCCGCGCTGCGGGTCGCGCTGCTTGGGCATCGCGGCAAACGGCACCGACCCGTCCCACTGCGCGGCGGGATCGTGCGCGTCGCGCACGAACAGCCCTTCGGCGCGCCGCTGCGCGGCGTTGCCGAACAGCTCCCAGCCGATGGCGCCGTCGACATGCCCGTAGACCAGATTGAAGTCGAACGGACCGTCGTGACAGCGCGCCAGCCCGGCGCGGTGCTCGTCCACCGTGCGCGCCGCGGCGATGGCCAGGTAGCCGTCGAACATCGCTGCCAGATCGGAGGGCACCAGGCGCACGGCCAACGGCACGCCGTCGTGATGGGTCCACTCGGGGTAGAGCACGCCGTGCTCGCACGACTCCCATTCCAGCGTCACCGAACGCCCGAAGCGCGCCGGCATGGTCTCGCGTTGTTTGCTGATCGCGCCGCTGCCGTGCGGCGTGCGGTAACGGCTCGGATCGTCGGGCAGGCGGTGGACGCGATAGAAGTCGAAGGCGTCGCGAAAGCCGGTCGTGCAGCCCCAGGCGAGGGCGCCGTTGTGGCCGAAGCCGAAAGCGGGAAAGCCGGGGAACATGCCGCCCTGCACGTGATGGCCGGGGCCTTCCAGGTGCAGGTGGTGCCAGAACGTCGGCAGCGGCATGAACGGCACGTGCGGATCGTTGGCGACGATCGGCTTGCCGCTGGCGCTGCGCGCGCCCGACACCGCCCAGTTGTTGCTGCCGGCGGCGAGCGCCGGCAGCGGCGCCTCGGGCGCGTCGTCGTCGCCGCCGCCGACCCGATAGCTGGTCGGCGCCGCCGCCCAGGGGGCGTCCGGGTACATGCGCCGCGCCACCGCGTCGCCCAGCGCGCCGCGCACGGCGTCGAAGGTCCGCTCGTTCTCGAAGCCGGTGAGCGAGACGACGAAGGCGCAGGCGCGGCCGTTGAGCAGGCAATCGGCCGGCTGCCAGGGGCGGATCGCACCGGTGAGCAGATACTCGGGCGGATAGACGCCGCGCATCGCCGCCAGGGCGGCATTGACCCCGTCGGCGAACGCTTCCAGCAGGCCGGCGGCGCGCGCATCGCAGCGGGTGAAGTCGGCGCGGCTCTGCGCCTCGAAGCCGAGCGGGCGGACGAAGCCGTCCATGTCGGCGATGCGTGCGCCGCCGAAGCCCTCGACCCCGGCGGGAATCTTGAAGTTGCCGAGCAGCTCGCAGAGCCGGCCGGCGCCGAGGTGGCGGATGACGTCGAGGAAGAAGAAGCGGTCGGCGGCCTGCAGCCAGCCGGCGGCGCGGTACAGGTCGCGCTCGTCGGCGGCGTAGACATGCGCGACGCCGTTGCCGTCGCGCACGATCTCCAGCCGCCCCAGCGTCCCTGGCAGGGCGGCCGCGTCGAGGCGCGGGAAGGTCCGCGGAGCGGGGGGACTGACCAGCGCGCCGAGGGCGCGCGCCAACATCGCCAGGCGGCGTTTGCGGGGCATCGTCGTCATAGGGGTGCGCCGCTCCGGCGCGGAGGGCAGCTCCGGCTACACGATCCGCCGGCCGCCCTCAACTCCGCGCGCGGGTGAAAGTCTTTTGGGCAGCCCTGCCCAAGCCGTTGGCAGCTGGCACGCAGACGAGGCGCTAGTCGTAATCTAGCCAACGCCGGATTCGCGCGCATGGTTCTTGCGTTCAGCCCCGCTGATACTCCGCATTCGCCCGCTGCCGACTGGATCGTATGGACTCTGGACGCGACGACGTTTCCGCCCTGGTAGGTCATTTCCGCGCCGTAGCCTCGCCGCTGCGCGGCTTCCTGCGCGAGTTGCACGAACGCTATCGGACGCTCACCGATGGCCAGGTGGCCGACTACATCCCCGAGTTGAGCAAGGCCGACCCCAACTGGTTCGGCATCAGCATCGTCACCGTCGGTGGCCAGGAGGTCGAGATCGGCGACGCGCTGCAGCCGTTCACCATCCAGTCGATCTCCAAGCCCTTCGTGTACGGCATGGCGCTCACCGACCGCGGCCGCGAGGCGACCATGCACCACATCGGCGTCGAGCCCTCCGGCGACGCCTTCAACTCGATCGAGCTGCAGGAGGGCACCCGGCGTCCGTTCAACCCGATGGTCAACGCCGGGGCGATCGCCGCGGCCAGCCTGGTGACCGGCGAGGGCCCGGCCGAGCGCCTCAACCACGTGCTGGACACCTTCGCCCGCTACATCGGCCACCCGGTGCAGGTGGACATGGCGGTGTTCACCTCCGAGCGCGCCACCGGCCATCGCAACCGCGCCATGGCCCACCTGATGCGCAACTTCGACATCATCGACGCGCGCATCGAGGAGGCGCTCGACCTCTACTTCCAGCAGTGCTCGATCCTGGTCACCTGCCGCGACCTGGCGGTGATGGCGGCGACCTTGGCCAACGGCGGCGTAAACCCGCGCACCGGCGAGCGCGCGCTGGCGGTGGAGTACGTGCGCGACCTGCTCAGCGTCATGTACACCTGCGGCATGTACGACTACGCCGGCGAGTGGGCGTACCGGGTCGGCCTGCCGGCCAAGAGCGGCGTCGGCGGTGGCATCCTCGCGGTCGTGCCCGGCCAGGCGGGCATCGGCATCTTCTCGCCGCCGCTCGACTCGCACGGCAACAGCGTGCGCGGCCTGCGCGTCTGCGAGGACCTGGTCGAACGCTTCGGCCTGCACGTGTTCGACGCGCGCGACGGATCCGGCGGCGGATTGGCAGCAGCCCTGTCGGCCCACGGCGGCGGCGGCGGCTCGACATGAGCCGCGGCGAGATGCCCGCCGCCGACGCGGTGCTCGACCCGCAGGTCGAGCTGCGCGCCCAGGCGGCGCACATCGCCCGCCTGGAGCAGCGCTTCGAGGCGGTGGTCAACGCCGTCATTCCGATCGGCGTGGCGCTGCTCGGTGCGCGCGACTACCACGCGTTGCTGGAGCGCATCCTGGTCGAGGCGAAGACGCTGTGCCGCGCCGACGGCGGCACCCTCTACCTGCGCAACGAGCAGGACCAGTTGGAGTTCGTCATCCTGCGCAACGACTCGCTCGGCATCGAGCTGGGCGGCAGCGGGGGCGAGATCACCTTCCCGGCCCTGCCGCTGTTCGATCCGGTGAGCGGTGAGCCGAACGAGCGCAACGTCGCGACCTACGCGGCGCTGCACGGTCTCTCGGTGGCGGTCGCCGACGCGTACGACGCCGAGGGCTTCGAGTTCTCCGGCACGCTCGCCTTCGACCGCCACACCGGCTACCGCTCGACCTCCTTTCTCGCCGTGCCGCTGAAGAACTCCGCCGAGTGCGTCATCGGCGTGCTGCAGTTCATCAACGCGCTCGACGAGGACGGCACGGTGGTGGCCTTCGACGCCGAGCTGGTACCGGTGGTGGAATCGCTCTCGACGCTGGCCGCCGCGGCGCTCGAGGTCTACCTGCGCGAGGATCATCTGCGCCGCGAGATCCGCGCCCTGCACGTCAAGATCGACGAGGTGAAGCGGGCCAAGCAGGTGGCCGAGATCGCCGACACCGACTACTTCCGCGAGCTCGAACAGAAGGCGCGATCCCTGCGCCAGCGGCGCTAGCGGTTCCGAGGGCCCCATGTCGAAGATCGTCTCCATCCACTCGTTCCGCGGCGGCACCGGCAAGTCGAACATCACCGCCAACCTCGCCGTGCTCACGGCGCTGACCGGCAAGCGGGTCGGCATCGTCGACACCGACGTGCAGTCGCCGGGGATTCACGTGCTGTTCGGCTTCGACGAGGACGGCATCGACAAAGCGCTGAACGACTACCTGTGGGGACGCTGCCCGGTCGAGGAGGCCGCCTACGACGTCAGCGCGGTGCTCGACCAGCACGTCGGCGAACGGCCGCCCGAGGCCGCCGTCTATCTCATCCCCTCCAGCCTGCGCACCGGCGAGATCGCCCGCGTGCTGCGCGAGGGCTACGACGTGTCGCGCCTGAACGACGGCTTCCGCGAGCTGCAGCGCGCCCTCAAGCTCGATTACCTGTTCATCGACACCCACCCCGGCGTCAACGAGGAAACCTTGCTTTCAATTGCTATTTCAGATGCTCTGGTGATCGTGCTGCGCGCCGACAACCAGGACTACCAGGGCACCGCGGTGACGGTGGATCTGGCGCGCCGGCTGGAGACGCCGCGCATCATGCTGGTGGTCAACAAGGTGCTGCTGCCCTTCCGCTCCGAGTCGGTGAAAGCGAAGATCGGCTCCAGCTACCAGGTGCCGGTCGCCGGAGTGCTGCCGCTGTCCGAAGACGTCGTGCGGCTGGCCAGCGGCGGCGTGTTCTCGCTCGTCCATCCCGCCCACCAAGTCACCAACGAGCTGCGTGCCATTGCGGCGCAATTGCCATAGCGGGTGGAGCATGCGTCGCTGGTCGCTGCGCGCCACTCTCAGCCTGCTGTCGCTGGCCGTCGTCGGGTGCGGCGGCTCGGGCGGCTCCGGCGGTGGCGGCGTCGACGGGCCGGGCGTGGTGTGGCCCGACCGCGGCGGCGGCAGCTCGACGACGCTGCCGCCGTCGGTGGTCACCGGGCGCGTCGTCTTCAGCTCCGCCAGCGGCGAGCAGTGCTGCGTCGCGGTCGATCCGACCCTGCTGACGCCAGCCGGCTCGGCGCTGCTGGTGCTCGACGACCTGCCGCCCGGGCCGGCGACGGTCACCATCGCCGGCTTTCCGACCGACTTCGCCCCGGCGGTGCCGGGCATCACCGAGACCTGCAAGACCGTGCGCTCGAGCGGCGTCGAGCCATGCGATCCGACCCGCGCCGCGTCGGCTTCGTTCGAGAGCGCGCCACTGCCGGTCAACATCGTCGCCGGCGCGCAGATCAACCTCGGCGACGTCGCCGTCTCGGCGCTGCCGTTCGTACTGGAGGGCTTCGCGCCGGCGCAGGACGAGGCGGTGCAGCCGACCGGAGACGAGATCGTCAACTTCGACTTCACCGTCGCCGATGCGGTGACCGGCGTCGCCGCCGATTCGGTGGCGCTCGACCTCACCGTCAACGTCCCCGACACCACCCAGCCGAGCCAGTTCCGCGCCCTCACCAAGCGCATCCCGCTGACCCTGACGCCGTGCACTGACGGCAGCGGCAACCCGTGCAACAAGGACGCCGACCAGGACCTTGCCGGCTTCGGCGCCACCGGTATCGCCCAGTACTTCCCCGCCGGGCCGGCCGAAGTGCGCATCACCGCGCAGAACCTCGCCGACCCGGCGAAAAGCGTCGACTTCCGCTACGCCTTCGAGATCCTGCCGGTGCCCACCGCCACACCGACGACGGCGCCGTCGACCGAGACGCCGACCGTCGATGCCGCGGCCGTCGGGCTCGATTCGGCCGCGGACCCGGACGGCGGCGATCGCTCGGCGGATCGGGCGGTAGGCGGCGCGGACTACAGCGACGGCGATTCGGAGGGCGGCCACGCAGGGCCGCGCTACCCGACGCCCACTCCGACCGAGACGCCGGCACCATGACGCCGCCATCCAGGGCCTGGGGCCTGCTGGTTGCCGTGTGCGCTCTTGCGCTCGGCACGCCGGCCGGCGCCTCCGAGGAATCGCAGGCGCTCGGCGCGCGGGCAGTGGTGGCGATCAACGCCGGCGACAACGCCAAGGCGCTGCAGCTGCTCGACCAGGCGGTGAAGCTCGACCCGAAGGACGCCGACGTCCACTACCAGCGCGGCGTCGTGCGCGGCCGCGGCGGCGACACCACCGGCGCCATCGCGGATCTGGAAGCAGCGATGAAGCTGCGGCCGTATTTCCCGGTCGCGGCGCTGGAGCTCGGCATCGCGCTGATCGACGCCGGCCGCTACGGCGAGGCCATCCCGTACCTGACCCAGGCGCAGAACGTCGCCACGCTCGACGCGCAGGCCTCGTTCTTCCTCGGCCTGGCGCAGTTGCGCAGCGACCAGTTCGAGGCGGCGCGGCAGAGCTTCGCCCGCGCGCGCCGGCTCGACACCTCGCTCACCCTGGCGACGCAGTACTACGAGGGCGTCATCGCCTTCCGCGAGAACGACTACACCACCGCCGAAGCCGCCTTCCGCGGCGTGCAGCGCGACGGACCCACCTCGGCCATGGCGCGCGAGTCGATGCAGTACATCGACATCATCGAGCGTACCCGGCGCGCCAACTACTCGGCCTTCGGCACCGTGGCGCTGGAGTACGACAGCAACGTCAACCTCGGCACCAACAACATCGTGCAGGGCTCGGTGACCGGCAAGGGCGACTGGCGCGTCGTCCTGAACGGCGGCGGCCGCTGGGTGCCGCTGCGCATCGACCGCTTCAGCGTGGCGCTCAGCTACGAGTTCTTCCAGAGCCTGCAGTTCCGCCTGCACGACTTCAACCTGCAGGACAACCGCCCGGCGGTGCAGCTGCAGTACGACTTCGACGACGTCTCGATCGGCATGCTCGGGCGCTACGACTACTACCTGCTGGATACCGACAGCTTCGCGCAGGAAGTCACGTCCTTCCCGTGGGTGTCGGTGCGCGAGAGCGGCATCGGGCGCACCGACTTCTACTACCGCATGCAGTGGCGCAACTATAAGCAGCCCGGCTACCAGTCGCTCGACGGGTTCTACAATTACCCCGGGGTTCGCCAGTTCTTCGATATCGGTGATGGCCCGGATCAGCAGATCTTCTTCGGCTACCAGATGGCGGTCAGCGCGCCGGATCGCAGCGGCACGCTGGAGCAGGAGGCGCTGAACGAAGCGTACATGTACTTCGCCCAACAGGCGGAAGTCGGTGTGCGCTGGGCGTTGCCGTACGAGCTGCTCGGCGAGGCGGTCTACCGCTACGAGCATCAGGCGTATCCGAACGCGAGTCGCTGCTTCCAGCCGAACGGCAACAACGCCAATTGTATGTTCAGCGATCCCACCAGCGGGGCGCGCCGGCGCGACGACGACCACCGCATCATCCTGTCGCTCGAGCGGCCACTCTCCGAGCTCTGGGAGCACCTCTTTGTGGTGGTATCGTACTTCGGAACGTTCAATGATTCGAACAAGCAGGACTTCGAGTATGATCGCCAAATTGGCTCGCTCGGCCTGTCGGTGAGGTTCTGATCATGATGCGATTCGCGTTTGCACCTCTGGTGGCGTTGGTCGGCCTGGTGACGGTGGCCGCAGCGGAGGACGTCGGCTCGGTGGCGACCGTGCGCGGCGTCGCCGAGATCGGGCGCGGCGGCACGTTCACGCCGGCGGCGATCGGCACGGCGGTGCAGCTCGGCGACACGCTGCGCACCGGCGACGGCATGATGCGCGTCGTCTTCCGCGACGACAGCGTCGTCGACGTCACCGAGAACTCGACCGTCGTCGTCGACAAGCAGGTCTTCAATCCCGACGCCGGGCAGTACAGCTCGCTGCTGCGCCTGGTCGCCGGCAAGGCGCGCGCGCTGGTCAACGAGGTCTACGGCACCACGCCCGGATCGAGCTACGAGATCGAGACGCCGACCGCGGTTGCCGGCGTGCGCGGCACGTCCTTCTGGATCGTCTACGACGCCGCGCGCGACGCCACCGACGTGATCGGCATCCAGGGCCGCATCCAGGTGCGCAGCCTGGCCGAGCGTCTGAACGACACGGTCTACGTCACCGCCGCCGAAGGCACCACCGTGTTCCGCGGCATGGCGCCGACCACACCGGAACCGGTCGGCGACGACTACCTGCGCTACGAGGACGCGGTTCTGCAGCCGCTGGCGCTCGGCAGCGTCGGCAGCATCGCCTCGAACAACACGGTGAAGGGCGGCGAGAGCGTTCCGGCGCCCGATCGCGCGCCCTCGTCCGGCGGGCTCGCCAACCAGGTCGGGCGCGACGAGCTGCGCAATCCCGGCGACGTCGCCGGCCAGCCGCTCAACGTGGGCGATGGCCGCGGCCGCCTCGGCGTCCCCTTCTGAAGCAAGCATCCGGCATCAGCGGTCAGCGGCTGAACGCTGACCGCTGACGGCTCGCCCCGTGCGCTCGCGCTGGCTGATCCCGCTCTGCGTCGCGCTGGCGATGGCCGGCGCGCTGGGCGCGCTGCGGGCGGTCGGCTTTCGACCATTGGCGGCGCTGGAGGCGCGCGCCTTCGACGCGCGCCTGACGCTGCGCGGCAAGCAGGCCGCCAGTGACGAGGTCGTCGTCGTGTCGGTCGATGACGCGAGCCTGGCGGAGATCGGCCGCTGGCCGTGGACGCGGCCGCAAGTCGGCGACCTGCTGGCGCGTATCAACGCCGGCGCCCCGAAGGTCATCGGCGTCGACCTGGTGCAGTCGGAGCCGACCGCGGGTTCGGCCGGCGCACAGGACGACACCGCGCTGGTCGACTCGGTGCGCGCCGCGCGCCGCATCGTGCTCGGCTATTACTTCGATTTTCGCCGCGCCGTACAGGACGACCCGGAGAGCCCCTACGACGGCGAGAGTGCCTACGCGCTCGTGCAACGCTCGCCTGGCGCCGACGACAACGCCGTACGCCAGGGGCGCGTCGCGGTGCGCAACCTGCCGGCGCTGAGCGCCGCCGCCGCCGGGCTCGGCTACTTCAACTTCATGCCGGAGTCGGACGGCTTGTACCGGCGCGCCACGCTGGCGATCCGCTTCCACGATCGCGTCGTGCTGCCGTTGTCGCTCGCCATGTTGCAGTTCGCCTGGCCCGATCGACCGACGGCGATCCGCTTCGGTCCGCTCGGCGTCGAGTCGGTGCGCATCGGCGACATCCAGCTGCCGGTGCGCCCCGATGGTCAGATGCTGATCAACTACCGCGGCCCGGCCCACACCTTTCACTACGTCTCGGCGGCGGACGTGCTGACCGGGCGCACCCCGCCCGAGGTGTTCCGCGACAAGTACGTGGTGCTCGGCATCAGCGCGATCGCGGTCGCCGACATCCGCGCCACGCCGGTGGACGGCAGCCTGCCCGGCGTCGAGATCCACGCCACGCTGCTCGACAACATCCTGCGCCGCGAGTTCATCGCCCAACCGACCTGGAGCGGGCCCGACCTGCTGGTCATCCTGGCGCTGTCGCTGCTGCTCGGCGCGGCGCTGCCGTTCACGCGCGGCTTCGCCAGCGCGGCGCTCGCGGCGGTGGTGATCGTCGGCTACCTGGCGCTCAGCCAGTACCTGTTCACGCACGCCGGCCTGGTGCTCGCCGCGGTTTCGCCGGCGTTGGCCGGCGCGTTGACCTACACCGCGATCAGCCTGCACCACTTCCTCACCGTCGACCGTGAGAACCGCCGTACGCGGCGCACGCTGGAGATGTATCTCAGCCCGGCGCTCGCCCGGTACCTGAGCGAGCGGCCCGAGATGCTGCGCCTGGGCGGCGAGAAGAGCGAGCGCTCGGTGCTGTTCTCCGATCTGCAGGGCTTCACCAAGATGTCGGAGGGGCTGGCGCCGGAGCAGCTGGTGCTGCTGCTCAATGAGTACCTCGGCGACATGACCGACTGCGTCTTCGGCGAGGACGGCATGCTCGACAAGTACGTCGGCGACGGCGTGATGGCGGTGTGGGGCGCGCCGGTGGCGCAGGCCGATCACGCCCTGCGCGCCTGCCGCAGCGCGCTGGCGATGGTCGACAAGCTGGCAGTGATCAACGCGCGCAACGCCGCGCGCGGCTGGCCGACGTTGCGCGTGCGCATCGGGCTCAACAGCGGGCCGATGGTGTTCGGCAACATGGGCTCGGCCGGCCACCTCAGCCTGACGGTGATGGGCGACAACGTGAACCTCGGCGCCCGCCTGGAGGGCATCAACAAGTATTACGGCAGCACCATCATCGCCAGCGAGGCGACGGTCGTCGCCTGCGGCGACGCACTGGTGCTGCGCGAGCTCGACCGCGTGCGCGTGCGCGGACGCGCCCAGGCAGTGCGCATCTACGAGGTGCTCGGCCTGCGCGGCAGCGAAGCGCGCTGGGCGCCGGTCCTGGAGCCCTTCGCGCGCGGCCTGGCGGCATTCCGCAACCGCGACTGGGACACCGCGCGCGCCGCCTTCGAGGCGACGCTACGCGCCAAGCCGCAGGACGGCCCCTCGGAGTTCTACCTGCGCAAGTGCGAGAAGTTCGCGCAGACCCCACCCGACGCGACGTGGGAAGCGGTGACCTCGTTCGAGGAAGCGGGGTAGGAAATCAACCACAGAGTCACAGAGACACCGAGAAGACGCACAACGGCTCAGCTCACTAACCTGAGCTTAGTGATTCTTCTCCGTGCCTCCGTGTCTCTGTGGTGAATCCGGTCCTACTCCTCTTCGTCTTCTTCCGTCGCGTCGGAGTCGTCCGGCCAGGCGGGGCGCAGCACGCGGATGCGCGCGGCCATGTCGGCCATCATCGTCGTGTAGGCGGAGTCGCCGGCGAGGTTGGCGAGCTCGTACGGGTCGTTGTCGAGATCGTAGAGCTCCTTTTCGAACGTCGAGTTGGGATCGCCGGGCAGCAGCGGCAGCTCGGTGTACTTCCAGCGCGGTTCGCGGAGCGTCGCCCAGACGTGATCGGCCGGCCAGCCCTCGGTGAGGAAGTCGGTGCGCCAGCTCGGCGCCGTGCCGTCGAGCAGGCGGACCAGGCTGGTGCCGTCGAAGGCGACGGTCGGGGGCGGATCGCTCGCGCGCCGCGCCAGCTCGACGAAGGTTGGACAGAAGTCGATGTTGAGCGCGAAGCGCGACTCGTTGCGCGGCAGCGGCGCCAACTTCGGGTAGCGGATGAACATCGGCGCGCGGATGGATTCCTCGTACGGCTTGTTCTTCGCCTGGGTGCGGTGCTCGCCCCAGTGCCAGCCATTGTCGGCGAAGTAGACCACCAGCGTGTCGTCGGCGATGCCGAGGTCGCGCATGTGCTGCATGATGCCCGTGATGCCGTAGGTGGTGCTGCCGCCGATCGCCTCGTCGACCGCCTGCAGCATCTCCAGCTGCGCGATGCGGATGGCGTCGAGGTCGGCCTGGCCCTGCGCGTCGAGCTGGGGCGTGTTCTGCATCCAGGTCGGCTTGTCCGACACGTCCGGCTCGTTGTAGCTCGCCGGTCGCCACGGCGGCAGGCCGGCAAATTTTCCGACGTGGCGCGGCGCCGGGACCCACGGCCCATGCGGCGCCTTGAACGACAAATGGAGGAAGAACGGCTGCCCGGCGACCACCGAGTCGGTGATGAACTGCTTCGCCTTCTCGCGCAGCACGTCGGTCGAGTAGTCCGCCTCGGTGCTGCCGTAGTTCACCCGCACGCCGTTCTCGACCAGCGCGTAGTCGAAGTACGCGACGTTGCGGAAGGCACCCCACACCGTCCAGCCAGGCGGGATGTACGGCGTCTGGTTGTTCGGCCACAGCTGCTGGTAGCCGTTCATGTACTTGCCGAGGAAGCCGGTGCGGTAGCCGGCCGCCTGCAGCAGCGTGCCCATCGTCTCTCCCTGCAGCGGCACGAAGTCGTCGGCACCACCGTGCAGGCCGGTGTTCGTATAGACTCCGGTGTTGTGAGCGTACTGGCCGCGCAGAATGCTGGAGCGGCTCGGGCAGCACAGCGGCGTACCCATGAACGCGTTGACGAACTCGACGCCGGAGCCGCCGAGCTCGGCGCGCACGCCGGGCATGATCGGCTGCCCGGGCACCGGCGAGTGGGTGTCGTCGGTGGTGTCCCAGCGCTGGTCGTCGGTGAGGATGAAGAGGATGTTCGGGCGCAGCGGCTGCGGATCGGGGCCGTTGCGATCGACCCACACCTCCAGCAACTGGCGTAGGCAATCGCGCAGCGCCGTGGTGTTCACCGCACCGCCTGGCGGCGGAATCGCCGCGCCGCACTGCGGCCCGACCGACGGCAGGACGATCTGCGTCGCTGTGTCCTGCGCCACGGTGACGGTGCAGTCGTCGGCCAGCTTGTCGAGATGGCGGATCGCCTTTGCTTCCGCCTCGGCGGCCGGGCGTCCCTTCACGAGATAGCGCAGCTTGGTGCCGACGTAGTGCGACACCGCCTTGCCGATGCGCTTCTGGCACTTGAGCTGAGCGCGCAACGCGGCGCTGTCGACCTCACCGGCGGGCGGGTTGTTGGCGCCATAGGCGAGCGCGTCGGCGTCACCCACCAACGTGTCCGCGCATGCCGGCGGCGGCACCTGGTTGCAGGTGCCGGGCCCGGAGCGCAGCACCTTGTAGTCGCAGCGCACCGCCTGCTTGAGACTTTTCTTCACCAGCGTGGCGTCGCTCGATGCCGAACACGCAGCCTCGGCCGCGTCGACCATCGCGAACGAACCCAGCGCCAGCGCCCACGTGATCAGTCGCCGTGCCATGCAATCCCCCCGGGGTGCCGGTAATGGCCCAGCCCTACTGCGTCGCGGCAGCGGCGGGCAATCAGAAAGACGGCGCTGCGGAGTGGAAAATGGCGGTCAACCGAGGACCGATTGGCGGACGGGGCGGCGACCGAGCAGCCAGCCGCGGCCGACGCCGATCAGCACCACGCCGATCGCCAGGCAGAGCATTCCGAGCAGCATGCCGCGCCGGCTCGGCAACTCCGCCCAGGGCAGCACGCGCAGGCGGTGATAGATGGTCGCGCCGGCGGCGAACAGCACGCCGATTCCGGCCAGCGCCAGGCCGCTGACGCGGCAGAAGGCGCGCAGGTCCACCACCTCGCGCTCCAACTCGCGGTAGAGTGCGGCGCGCTCGTAGGCGACGCCGATCTCGCTGGCGAGGATGTCGAGGAACTCCAGATCGGTGGTCTGCAGATGCTCGGCGGCCGGATTGACGACTTCGAGCACGCCCATGTTGCCGCCGCGCGTGCGCAGCGGCGAGCAGAGCAGGGCGCGGGTGCGCATCGCCGTCTGCCGATCGACCGCGTCGGTGAAGCGCGGGTCGCGCGCGGTGTCGGGGACCAGCGCGCTCTGGTCGTTGGCCAGCACCCAGCCAGCCACGCCGCGATCGGCCGGAAAGCGGATCTCGGCCAGGCTGGCGGCGCTGGCCGCGCTGGCTTCGCCCTGGCTGGCGATCGGAAAGCAGAACTCGTTGCGCGCCCGGTCGAGCAGCAGCAGCGCACACCCCTCGGCGCTGAACAGCTCGCGCGTGCGCTGCGTCGCGTAGCGCACCAGCTCGTCGAGGTCGGTGAACGTCGCCAGCGAGCGGCTCAGGTCGGCCAACAGGTGGAGTCGACTGGTCTCGTCGCTCACGCCGCCACCCACGCCGTCATCCCCGTCGTTCTACGGTTGCCTCGCGCATGCCGTCAACTCACGGCGCGACGGGGCGGCGGCACCGACGGCGCGGCTACAGCGCCAGCTTGGCGAGCTCGCCGAGTGCCGCGGCGAGCTGGCGCGGGGTACCGGCGGCGAGCAGCGCATCGACGTGCGGGGCATAGCTCTGCATGACGCTGTCGCCAGTGTTCCAGCGCGCCGGCGGCTCGGGGTTGAGCCAGACGACGCGTTTGACCGTGCGCCGCAGGCGCGCCAGCAGGTCGGCGCGCGGCGGGCGGCGATTGTTGCGCGCGTCGCCGAGCACCAGCAGCACGGTGTTGCGCCGCAGCGTGACGTCGAAACGCTCGCCGAGGCCGCGCAGCACGGCGCCGAAATCGGAGCGGGCGTTGAGGTCGAACGGCTCGTGCGGCACCACGTGGCCACCCTCGATCGACACCGGGCAGGGTCGATCGACGTAGGCGAGCAGCGTGACGCGGCGGAAGTAGCGCCGCGCCGGCGCCAGCAGCGCGAGCAGGAACTCGGCGGCGGTGGCGGTGGAGTACGAGAGATCGACCAGTGCGACCAGGTCGCTCTTGCCGGGCCGCGGCGCGCGCCAGACGAGCTCCAGCGGCACGCCGCCGCGCGGCAGGGCGCGGCGAATGGTGCGGCGCAGATCGAGCCGGCCGCGCGTGGCGCGGCGCAGGCGGCGCGCAAAGCGCGCCCGCAGGCGGCGGCCGAGCTCGGCGACCAGCTCGTCGAGCGCCTCGACCTCCAGCGCGTCCATCTCGCGAAACGGCTTTGCCGCCAGCGCCTTGCGCTGCCCCAGGCGCGCCGCCTGACGCGGGGTCTCGGAGGGTGCCGGCCGCGGCGGCGGCGATTCGCGCACGCGGCGCCCCTGCGTCCCCTCCTCCGGCTGCTGGCCACCACCCGCAGCCGCGCCCATGCGGCCAGCCCCCTCACCCTCGCGCGGCTCCGGCCGGCGCTTGGCGCCACTGACCACTGCCACGGCGAAGTAGCGATCGAACACCGCGTCGAACGCCGCCCGATCGGCGTGGTCCTTGACCAGCGACGCCGCCAGCGCCTCGCGCAGGACGGGCCGCTCGATCCCAGCCGCGCGCACCGCGTGCACCGCGTCGAGCGTCTCGCTCAGCGTCGTCGCCACCCCCGCCTGGCGCAGCGCGTCGAAGAAGCCGAGCAGCTGGTCCTTCATTGGGACGGGGTCGTCGTCACGAGCGGGCTGTTACACGGATTACACGGATCTCCGTTTCAGGATTCCGCGGATACTGCGATCGAGATGGTCTTCTGTTTCTTCCGATCCATGTTCTGTTCCGTGAAATCCTGAAACGGAGGTTCGTGTAATCCGTGTAAGAAGTCCGCTCGCGACGACACGCAAGTCACTTGCTCGCCGCGGCGATCAGCGTCGACAATCTCCCCTCCGCCTTGCGCAGATCCTCCTCGTGCTTGAGCACCAGGTTGAGTGTCTGGCGCACCGCGCTCGGGTTGAGCTCGCGGATCTGCAGCGCGCGCAGCGCGCGCGCCCAGTCGAGCGTCTCGGCGATGCTCGGCGCCTTGTGCAGGTCGAGCTTGCGCAGCGCGTGCACGAAGCGGGCAACGTGCTCCTGCAGGCGCGGCTCGAGGTCGGGCACCTTTAGGGCAACGATCTCGCGTTCCTTCTCGACCCCGGGGAAGTCGAGCCACAGGTAGAGGCAGCGGCGCTTGAGCGCTTCGGAGAGCTCGCGGGCGCGGTTGGAGGTCAGCACCACCACCGGGCGATGCTGGGCGCGGATGGTGCCGAGCTCTGGGATGGTCACCTGGAAGTCCGACAACAGCTCGAGCAGGAACGCCTCGAACTCCTCGTCGGCCTTGTCGATCTCGTCGATCAGCAGGACGGCGCGATGCGGCGTGGTGACGGCGCGCAGCAGCGGGCGCTCGAGCAGGAAGTCGCGCGCGAAGACGTGCTGCGTCACCTCCTCGCCCGACAGTCCCTGGTCGCGGTCTGCCTGAATGCGCAGCAACTGCTTCTGGTAGTTCCACTCGTAGAGCGCCTTGGCCTCGTCGAGGCCCTCGTAGCACTGCAGGCGGATGAGCTCGGCCGACAGCGTCGCCGCCAGCACCTTGCCGATCTCGGTCTTGCCGGCTCCGGCCGGGCCCTCGATCAGCAGCGGCTTCTCCAGCGACAGCGCCAGGAAGAGCACCGTCTCGACCGCCTCGGTGGTGAGATAGCGGGCGCGCGTCAGGCCGTCGCGAATGCGCTCGCGGGTGATGTCCACGTCCGCCGTTATGCGACCCCCCCGCCGCGCTGGCAAGCGCGGCGCGCGCCGGCAGCAACCGTCCTACTTCGAGCTGCCGAGCGCGCCGGCCGGCAGGGGGCGCGCCGCCAACGCGATCGCCGCCGGGCCGCGTCGATCGTCCTCCCATACCGCCCAGACGGTGTGCGTCGCCGCATCGATGGTAAGGTCCGGGCGCGTCTGCTCGCTGGCGTCGTCGCCGCTGTCGTCGAGGCGTTGGTCCGGCGCGAAGCGCATCCCGTCGTCGGCACTGGCGGCGAAGAAGATGTCATTGTCGCCGTGCCGGTTGTCCTGCCAGGCGACGACCAGGTCGGCACCGGCGGCGGCCAGCACCGGGAACCACTGATTGGCGTCGCTGCCGCGGTCGAGCCGCTGGCTGGCCGAGAACCGCCGTCCGCCGGCGATGCCGCGCGCGTAGCGGATGTCGGTGTCGGGATCCTGGCGGCGACGATCGGCCCAGGCGACGTGCAGGTCGCCGCGCGCCCCGACCGCGATGGCCGGGTGATCGTTGAGCCGCTCGGTGACGCCGTCGTCGACGCGCCGGTTGGTCTCGAAGTGGCGACCGCTACGCGAGCGGGCCGTGTAGATGTCCCACTGATAGTTGCGGAAGTCGGTCCACGCGACGTGGACGTACGGCTCGCGCACCGCCAGCGCCGGGGCCCATTTGTGGTCGAGGGTCGCCGCCGATGCGAGCGGCGCACCGCGGTCGACGCGCACGTTGCGCGTCACGCTGCGGCCGCGATCGCGGCTGCGGGCGAAATAGATGTGCTCCAGCGGCAGCGCCGCGCCGGCGGAGAGCACGTCGTCGCGCTCATCCACCCAGGCGAGCAGCGGATTGCCGCCGCCGTCGACGGTGAGCGCGACGTTCCACTTACCGGCGTCGCCGCCGTCGTCGACACGCAGGTCCGCGCCCAGCTTGTTCCCGTCGCGGTCGAAGCGCGCCAGCATGATGCGCCCGCAGTCGTCGTCGGAGGCGTCGCACCATTCCTGCCAGGCGACGTAGACCAGCCCGGTGTGCGGGGCGACGGCGAGCGCCGGCCGCAGCTCGACCACGGCGCCGGCGGCGTGGTCGCTGACCCGCTTCACGGCGAAGTGCGCGCCGCGATCGCGGCTGACGGCGAGATAGATGGCCGCGTTGCCGTGCCGCGCGTCCTGCCACGCGACGTACACGTCGTCGCCGCTGGCGGCGACGCGCGGGTGGCGTTGCTCGCCGCCCGGGTTCGGCGCGACGAAGCTGGCGCTGCCGAAAGCGGTCGGCACGGATGGGCCGGGCTGGCGTGCCGCCGGCGGCGTGTCGCCGGGCAGCTCGAGGTCGGCCTGCAGGATCGATTCGCGATAGCCGTTCTCGCAGATGCCGGGGCCGTTGGGCGGCTCGCAGGCGACGCCGGACGTCGGCAGCAGGGCGCGGCCGTCGGCGACCAGTGCGGCGCGGCGCGCGGCCAGGTCGACGCCGCCGGGATCCTCGCTCACCCACGGCGCCACGGCGAGGAGGCCGCGGTCGGGCGGCTGGCCGATCCAGGCAGCGGCCGGCCGGTTCTCGCGCTTGCTGCGCTTGCCGATCACCGCGCCCTGGCCGTCGAAGGTGACGTCGAACAGGTTGCCGACCAGGCAGGGCGTCAGATTGAAGAGGAACGACGGGTTGCGCTGCACCTGTGCGAAGCCGCCGGCCTTGAACCCATCCGGCGCCCAGGGATCGGTGACGAAGGCCCATTGATCGAAGGCCTCGGGCTGGATGACGAGCTGCGGGCGCTTGGCGTCGTAGCGGTCGTTGACGTCGAGCATCCACGCGTCCTTCGAGGTGACGGTGGCGAGGCGGCCGACCGCGGTGTCGAGCACGTCGAGGTCGCGCACCGCCCCGCCGACCAGGCCGAGCGGGTCGAGCTCCAGCTCGGTCAGGTAGGCCTTGTCGAACGAGCCGCGCAGCACGCCACCGGTCTCCTCCGGACTGCGCAGCGTCTGGCCGTTGGCGCTGACCAGCACGGCGCCGTCGGGCGCGAAGACGAAGAGCGTATTGACCGGCCGGCCACCAACCGCCTCGTAGGCGTAGTCGCGCTCGGGCTCGTCGGGATCGCGCAACCGTGCGACCAGCTGCGGATCCTCCGCCGCCTCGACGCGCCGCGCCGGCGCGACGTTGACGCTGGCGGCGACGTACACGCCGTAGGTGCGGGCGAGATCGCGGAAGGTCTCGTAGACGGCGCGGTACGAGGTGTCGGTGGTGGCGAGGAAGAGGTTGCCGATGCCGGCGAGGCCCGGATAGCGCGCCGCGTAGTACTGGACTAGGTCGGTGTAGCCGAAGGTCAGCGCCAGGAAGGCGACGGTGGAGCCGCCGCTCGTCGCGGTGACGCCGCGCGCCGTCTCGCCGCGGCTGCCGATCAGTCCGGCCGCGAGGCCGACGTCTTCCGGGAAGAGAATCAGCGCATCGGCCGGCGCGTCGGGATCGCGCGGCCGCAGGTGCGCGGCGATGTCGAGTGTATCGGGCTGTACCAGCTCGGCGCGCCGCGGATGCTGGCCGTCGACCAACGCGAACATCTTGTCGCGGTAGTTCGCGTAGGTGTCGGCGTAGCGCAGCTCGACGCGCGGGTTGACGACGAACACGCGCACCGGCTTGGCGGCGGCCGGGGTCGCGAGCGCGAGGAGCAGGAGGACACGCAGGAACAGACGCATGCGGAAGATGTACCGGCAGAGGCGTTGGTTTGGCCACCGCCCTCCGGTGGAGGGGCGCGCCTTGCGGCGCGCCAACGATTGCATACAGATCCCCGGTCGCAGCCACGGGCGCGCGCCGAGGCGCGCCCCTACGCCGGAACTATTTCTCCGGGCAGAGATCGACCGACAACAGGAACAGGTCGCCGCCGCCGGGATGGCGCTCGGCGAGGATGGTGATGCGTTGATCGGCGTGCGCGGTGACGACGCGACGCAGCAGGGCGCGATCGCCCTGCAGGATCACCTGGCTGACCTCACCCGGGGTCGGCGCCGCCTCCTTGCCCTGTTGCAGGGCAAAGACGCGCCACTCGTTGGCGGCAAAGGGAATCGACTCGTTCAGCACGAACAGCTTGATCTCGCGTTCCACCTCGACGCCGCGTGGCGCCGGCGCCCGGTAGCCCTGCAGGCGCACCAGCTCGCGCTGGGTCAGCGTCGACATGTCGTGCGCCGGCGCCGCGGCCACGCTGCCGAGCAGAAGCGTCGCCAGGCTCGCACCTGCCAGGCTGCGCCGGAGGACACCGTTCATGGACATGGCTCGTCGGCGGGCAGGCCGTGGATCACCAGCTCGCGCACCTGGTCGTCGGTATGCGTCTTGGCGATGCGTTGCAGCGCCGCCTTCTTGCCCGGGCCCTCGATGGTCATCAGCGTCAGCGTCGCATAGCGCTGCGATTCGAGCGGACCCTGCTCGGTCAGGCGGACCAGGACCTCGATCGCCTGGGCGCCGCCGATCGCGGCGATGGCGCGCGCGGCATGCTGGCGCAGCTCGTCGGGGTTGTCGGCGAAGGCGCGCTCCAGCGGCGGCAGCGCCGCCGGGGTCTTCAGCGCGCCGAGCGCGTCGATGCCGGCGCGGCGCACCTCCGGGTCGGGATCCTGCACGACGACCGGCGTGATCTCGCCAATCGCGTCGGTCCCGCGGCGGCGCAGCAGCTCGCGCAGTGCGGCGGTGCGCGCCGACGCCTCCTGGCTGGTGAGCTGCTTCGCCAGCGCCTCGTCGGACAGCCCGGCGCCGAGCGCATCGAGCGCCTGCCAGGCCGCCTCCATCACCGCGGGCGGCGAGCTGATGGTGCGCAGGGTGGGCGCCATGGCGGTGAGCTTGGCCTTGCCGACCGCCTGCACCAGCGCCAGTCGCACGCGCTCGGGCAGCTCGCTGCGGGTGAGGGCGGTCTCCAGCGTGCGCGTCTCGGCATCGGTGAGCGGTGGCGTCAGCTCGCCGACGCCGGCGGCGCCGTCCTCGACCAGCAGCGGGCTGTCACAGGCCAGCAGATCGAAGGTCAGCGTGCGCGCCGCCGCGGGGGTCAGGCTGGTGCCGCGTGCGACCGCGACCAGACGCTGCATGATCGCCTTCTGGCGCCCGGCCTCGGCGGGCGAGTCGGCGGCGACGAACGCACCGAACTCGGGCAGCAGCTCGTAGTAGGTGCCGCTCGGCAACGTACGGGCCATGTAGCTGCTGCGCGTCGCCGGGCGCAGGAAGAATAGGCCGCGCGCGTCGGCCTGCAGGCCCGGCTTGCTGGAGCCTTCGCGCAACTCGGCGATGGCCAGGCTCGGCGGCGGATCGGGCAGGGTACCCTTGAAGACCGTATCGACGCCGAGCTGGGCGACCGCGGCGCGGTCGTCGTCGTACGACGTCACGCCGCTTACCTGGCCGGCGACGGCGAGCTTCGAAGCCTGCAGGAGCGCGCGCAGGCGCGGCGCCGGCAGGGCGCCGGCGGGCGACACGAGCAGCAGGAGGAGGAGAGCGAAGGCGAGGGCGGGGCCAGGCGCCGGCGAGCGACGCGCACGGGGCGCGCCGCCCGCCGGGTGACGATCGAGCTCAGGCATCAGGGATTGATCTGCACACCCGGCGCCGTCCACCCCCCGCCGTCGACGTCGATGAACAGCGGGTTGGTGAAGGCGAGGGCGGTGATGCCGTCCTCGCCGAGATTGCCGTCGGTGAGCTGGGCGAGGTTGGTGTTGGTGCTGGTCTTCAGGCTGTTGGGCAGCACCGGGTAGAGCGGCCGCGAGATGCCGTCCTTGCCCTTCACCATCACCACCACCCAGCTGTCCTCGGTCAGGCCGGTGAGCGACAGCGTCGTGCTGGCCTCCAGGCGGCTGGAGGAGGTGCCGGCCACCGGCACCGTGTTGACCGTGAAGTCGCCCGGCGCGCTCTTCACGAAGTCCGGCGTGATCGAGTAGCGCTTCACCGACACCAGGCCGGCGCCGCTCTGCTTGTTCGACATCGTCCGTGTGGTCGTCGAGTTCACGTAGAACTCGATCGTATCGAACTCCGCCCAGGTCGGGCTCTGCACCTCGACGTCGATGTCCACCGCGCCGTCGGTCGTCGACAGCGACAGCGAGTCGCCGAGCTCCAGCGAGGCGGTCTGGCCGGTGGAGTCGGCGCTGGCGGAGACGCGCACCATCGGCGCGTTGGTGCCGAACGAGCGGCCGGCGTTGACGTTGGCCGAGAGCGTGTCGGCGAGTCCGCTCAGATCGCCCGGATCGTCGCTCGGCGACGCCACCATGTTGCGGGGGAAGCCGGAGACGTTGGTGAAGCGGTTGTGGGTATCGGAGTCCGCGACGCCGGTCTTCACGATGCCCTGGTTGATCAGGTTGAACCAGTCGCCGGCGTTCTGGCCGAGGAAGTTGGTCGTCACCTGGGCGCGATCGTCGCCGATCCAGATCTCCAGCGCGTCGAAGTCGTCGGTGAAGTAGTTGGTGACCGCCGGATTCAGCCGGCGCGCCGCACCCGCGACCGCCGAGGCCGGCGGCGTGAGACCGGTGTCGATCGCCAAGCCGGAGCCGCCGTCGAGGCCGAAGAAGGAGTGCACGTGGTTCACCTGCACGGTGTTGTTGGCGCCCGGCGCGGCGGCATGCGCCAGGCCGATGATCGATTCCGGCGTCTCGTTGTAGTTGCCGGAGCTCGGATAGTCCGCGCCGGCCGGGGCGGCACCGCCGAAGTCGACCGAGCCGTTGTTCACCTTGGTCGGGTCGATGGTCATCGGCCAGGCGTTGAAGTGGCCGTAGTCGAAGGAGGTGATCTCCTCGCCGGGCGCCGTGCCGATCTGCGCAGTCGCCCCCAACGCATCGATGGTCGGCTGGAAGTCGGCGCGGAAGTCGTGGTCGGTCGAGGCGAAGAAATCGACGCCCTCGGCGAGCATGGCGCGGACGCGGTCGGTGCGCTTCACCTGCGCGTCGGGGCTGTCGATTGAGTGGACGTGGAAGTCGCTGGAGACGAAGCCGTCGGTGTCGATCACGTGATCGACGGTGGCGTTGACGGTCTGCGTCGAGCCGGCGGTGACGGTGATCGGCGCCGAGTAGAGCGAGTATTCGGGGCCGCGCGAGACGTAGACCTGATACGAGCCCGGCTCCAGCGGCCGCACGGCGGAGGTGCCATCCGGCTCGAGGAAGTAGGTCGCCGCCATGCCGAACGGAATGCTGTCCTCGCCGCGGTCGCCGAAGACCGCGGTGCGGTTGTTGATCAAGCCGAGGACGTTCTGCGTCACCGCCAGGTCGGTGCTGGGATCGAAGCCGACCACCGAGACCTTGGCCGGCGAGGGATCGCTGTCCTGGTCGACCGCGGTGACCTGGATGCCGCCGGTGGCGGGCAGCGCGATGTTCTGCGTCTGCGTGCCGAAGGCGGAGATGGTCACCGAGTGCAGCGCGGGCGTCGCGCCGCCGCCCTCGTATGGATACCCGTCCAGGTTGGCGGCGACGTCATACGTCCCCGGCGGCAGGGTGAACGAGAAATTGCCGTTGTCGTCGGTGCGGGTATGCGTGACGACGTTGCGGCTGACCCCCGGCGGACCGTCGGCCGTGTTGCCGAGCACGGCGACCGCGGCGCGCACCGCCGGATTGCCGCCGGCGGTGACCGTGCCGGACAGCGTACCGGTGGGCACGCAGTCGATCTCGTTGCGCGTGTCGGAGATGTCGGACACCGAACCGCCGCCGACCACGAAGTAGCGCGTCATCGTCAGCTCGTCGCCCGGGTTGCCGGTCGGCTGAATGAAGAACGGCGGCGAGGCGAGACCGACCAGCGCCAGCACGACGTCGACGTTGAGCTGCGGCACGTGCACGCCGGAGGTGGAGAAGGTGCTCGAGCCGGGCGTCTCGTGGACGTAGCCGTAGGAGACGCCATCCGACTCGTCGACGCCGGCGAAGGCGGTGAAGTTGCAGAGGTTGGGCTTGGAGGTCGGGCAGACGCTGGTGACCAGCGGCTCACCGAAGCCGTAGCCGGGCTGGAACATCTCCGGCTGGCCGGAGCCGTTGATGTACTCGCCGAAGAAGATGTTCAGCACCGAGCCGCCGAGGTTTGTGACGGTGGTCTTCACCTGCACGTAGTTGGTGCCCGGCGCCAGCGTGTAGTCGGTGGTCACCGTCACCGGCAGGTCGACGTCGTTGGCCGAGCCCGGCAGCGCGAAGCCGAAGCTCGCCACGGTGGAGCTCGGGTTGATGAAGTCGAGCAGGTCGTCGACGCCGGTGGCGCGCAGGGTGGCCGGCCCGCCGTCGCTGCCGTCGTTGATGATCGTCAGACTGGTGTAGTGCGCGGTGTTCTCGATGTTGAGCGACAGCGCCCACTCTTCGAAGCTGTCGCGATCGGGTCCGCTGGTGCGCACCAGGTCGCCGTCGATGATCTGGCCGCCGAACTGGCCGATGGTGAACATGTTGCGCTGGATGTCCTGGATGACGACGCGAATCTTGTCGTTGCTCAGCAGGTAGTCGTTGACCCGGCAGCGGCTCTGGGTGCCGCCGACGCACTCCGACATGTTGGTGATCTGCTTGAGCACCGTCGCGCCACCGACCGCGCTGCTGCCGTGCGCGGCGAGGATCAGGTCGTCGACCGCGCGGTTGACGCTGCAGGTGCTGCAGGCGGCGATCGAGTCGGTATCGGTCTGCTTGTCGCAGACGCCGCCGTACTTCAGCGACGACGCCACCAGCGCCGGGCACGCGCCCTGGATCGCCGCCACCGTCTTGTCGAAGGCGGCATCGATCTTCACCTCGCCGTTGGCGATGCAATTGGTGCCGTCGGGCAGCTTGCCCTTGGCGACGCTCTTCTTGCACTTGTTCAGCACGCCGAGGCGCGAATTGGCCAGCTTGCCGAGCGCCTTCGACAGGCTCTTCAGGCAGCCGGACTGCTCGCTGCTCAGCACGCAGGGGTTCCCCCCGCAGTTCGCCGACGAGGTGCAGGCGGTCATCGTGCCGTCGCAGGTGCGGGCACTGTCCGCGTCGTAGGCCAGGGCGATCAACGCGTCCGTCGAGGCGTCGTGCTGCGCCACCAGGCAGTCGCCGAGGTCGTTCACCGTGGTGACGCCGGCGCAGCTGCCGCCGAAGGCGAGACCGGCGACGATCGGGTCGGTGCAGCCGCTGGCGAGCTTGTCGCGCAGCCCCTGCTCCGCCTTGGCAAGCTTATCCGCGGCCTTGGCCTCCAGCGTGCAATCCGTGGTGGTGTCGAGCTTGCCGCTGTTGATGGCGTCGTGACAGCTGCTCAGCGCCTTGAACCGCTTCTTGAAATAGGTGCGGCCCTGCTTGGCGGCCGTGCTCTGACACTTGGCCTGGTCGGTTGTCAGCGCGGCGTGCGACGGCGCGACGACGGTGACGGCGAAAATTGCGCTCGCGACGATGGCGAGCGCAGCGCGCTGCGGCATGGAGACCCCCCCTGTCCTATGTTGCGAATCGGTTACAGCGGGCATCCTGTCAAAGCCCCGTCCCCATAAGCAAGGCCCGATTTTCGACGTCGTCCGGGGGTCGATGGATTCACGCGCGTCGCCATGCCATAGAGGGCGGCTGCGCCCGGATCACTGGGTCAGCGGAGCGAGAGGAGACGCCGATCATGGCCGAGACCAGCACCTGCAAGGCGGCAAGCTGCGACAAGGCAGTCCGGGCGAAGGGATACTGCGACCGCCACTACCGCGCCTGGCGCAAGGGCAAGCTCGGTAAGCCGCGTCACCGCTCGTGCAACGAGTCGGGCTGCGGCAAGGCGCCGAGCCGACGCGGCCTGTGCCCGGAGCACTTCGGCAAGGTCTACGGCAAGGCAAAGGATGGCGCCGCGGCCGGCGGCGAGGCCGCCGCGTCGTAGCGGCGCGCGAAAAATTGACATGCCGTCGGCGATGTGGTGTCTGGGGCAGGTTGGGCTGGCCGGCGGCGGGGGCGAGCGCTGAGGCGCTCGGCGGATTGATCACCCTCACCTGGCCGATGCGCCGCGCGTCGCGCGGCGGCTGACGGCCGCGAAGGACGACCATGAAACGCACGTATCAACCGAGCAATCGGCGCCGGAAGCGGACGCACGGCTTCCGCGCCCGTATGGCCACGCCCGGCGGGCAGGCGGTGCTGAAGCGCCGGCGCGCCAAGGGCCGCAAGCAGCTGACGGTCACGGTCCCCCCGAAGCGGGCGAAGTGACGGCTGGCGCCGATCGCCCGCAGCGCTTTCCGCCCCGCTATCGGCTGCGCGCCCGACGAGAATTCGTCGCGCTGCAGCGCGACGGGCGGCGGCAGGCGGCGGCGCACTTTGTCGTGATCACCCGCCCCACCGCGGGGCCCTCGCGCCTCGGGGTCACCACCAGCCGCAAGGTCGGTCATGCGCCGGCGCGCAATCGCGTCCGCCGCCTGGTGCGCGAATGCTTTCGCCGCCTGCGCCCGCGGCTCGACCCGCCGCGTGATGTGCTGGTGATCGCCCGCCCCGGCGCGCCGACGGTCCGCTATGCCGATGTCCTCGACGAGCTCACTCGCGCCCTGCGCCTCGACGCTGCGGCCCGCTAGCCGGCTCGGCCGCGGCGCGCTGCTGGCGGCGATCCGCGCCTACCAGCTGCTGCTCTCGCCGTTGCTCGGCCCGCACTGCCGCTTCGCGCCGTCCTGCTCGGCCTACGCCGCGACCGCGATCGAGCGTCATGGCGTCGCGCGCGGCGGCTGGCTGGCGCTGCGCCGTGTCGCGCGCTGTCATCCGCGTCACCCGGGCGGGTACGACCCGGTCGTCTGAGCCCGCCAGGTTCGCCACCATGGAGCAACGCCGCATCTTCCTCGTCATCGCGCTCTCGCTGCTGGTCGTCATCGCCTACCAGGAGCTGGTGGTGAAGCGCTTCTATCCGCCACCCGACGCCGCGGCGCCGACCGATACCCCGATCAGTCCCCCGGTGGGGGACAGCGGCACGGCTCCGAGCCCGGTCGCCGCGGCGCCCGCCGCGCCGGCCGCAACGGAGGGCGCGGCCGCTCCCGTCCCGGCGTTGGAGGGGCGCGACGTGGTGGTCGACACCGAGCTCTACCGCGCCACCTTCACCACCCTCGGCGCGCGCCTGAAGAGCCTCGAGCTGAAGCACTACCGCGCCACCGTCCACCCCGACAGTCCGCCGCTGCAGCTGGTGCTCTTCCCGCAACCCTCGCGCCTGCCGTTGGCCTTGGCGTTGCGCGGCCAGGAGCGCCAGGTCGACGACGCCAGCACGGTCTACGCCGTCGACCGCGACTCCGCGACGCTGGCGGCCGACGAGAGCGCGACGCTGACGTTCACCGGCACCATGCCGGACGGGGCGCGGCTGCAGAAGCGCATCACCATGCACGGGCATGACTACCTCTGGGCGCTCGACGCGACCGCCGACGGCGTACCGCCGGGCTTCACGGAGATGGCGATCGGCTGGGAAGAGGGTGTCGACCCGGCCGGCGCCGCCGCCGCGGAAGTGGTGTTCGATCACGTGTTGGTGCTGCAGGACGGCAAGCTGCAGCAGACCGCGTTCACGGCGCTGACGGCGCCGCAGCTGGTGAACGGCAACATCGGCTTCACCGCCTTCAGTGGCCGCTACTTCCTCGCCGCGCTGGTGCCGCTGGTCGAGCCGACCAACAGCCTACGGGTCTGGTCGCGGCACGAGCCGCAGAGCGTCGAGACGCAGGTGCTGCTGCCGAGCGGCACGTTCGCTGCCCAGGCCGAGCTCTACCTCGGCCCCAAGGACATCGACCGCTTGGAACGCGTCGGGCACGGCCTGCGCAAGGCGGTCGATCTCGGCTGGTTCACCTTCATCGCCCTGCCGATGCTGCAGGCGTTGCGCTTTCTGCACGCCTTCACCGGCAACTACGGGGTCGCGATCATCCTGCTGACCGTCATCATCAAGCTGCTCTTCTACCCGCTGACCAAGAAGAGCTTCGAATCGATGCGGCAGATGCAGAAGCTGCAGCCCGAGATGCAGAAGCTGCGCGAGCGCCTGGCCGACAAGCCGGACGAGATGAACCGCGAGATCATGGAGCTCTACCGGCGGCACAAGGTGAACCCGCTCGGCGGCTGCCTGCCGATGCTGTTGCAGATCCCCGTCTTCGTCGGGCTCTACAATGCCCTGCTCAACGCGGTGGAGCTGCGCCACGCACCGTTCATCGGCTGGATCACCGACCTCTCGGCGCCGGATCGGCTGGGCAGCATCCAGCTGCCGTTCGTCACGCATCCCGGCATCCCGGTGCTGACCCTGGTGATGGGGCTCAGCATGCTGCTGCAGCAGTGGATGACGCCGTCGCCGGCCGACCCGCAGCAGCAGAAGGTCATGATGATCATGCCGGTGGTGTTCACCTTCATGTTCATCAACTTCCCCGCCGGACTGGTGCTCTACTGGCTGGTCAACAACTGTCTGACGATCGCCCAGCAGTACGCGATGATGCAGCGCCAGCAGGCCTGAGCCGCGGCGCCTGCAGGAGGCTTGCGCATGCAATCCGTCGAGGCCGAGGGGGGCAGCATCGACGAGGCGATCGCCAGCGCGCTGGCGCAACTCGGCGTCGCGCGCGAGCAGGTCGACGTCGAGATCCTCGCCAACGCCACACGTGGCATCCTCGGCTTCGGCAGCCAGCGGGCGCGCGTGCGCGCGACGCTGCGGCCGCGCTTGGATAGCAGCGCCGCCACAACTGACGCAGCCGAACAGCGGACGCCGTCGGAGTCGGCGCTGCAGCGCGCGCAGACCGTGCTCACCGAGATCGTACGGCTGATCGGCGTCAGCGCGCGGGTCGAGGTATCGCGCGACGAGGCCGGCGACGGATTGGTCATCGAGGACGACCCGAGCGGCCTGCTGATCGGACGCGGCGGCCAGACGCTCGACGCGCTGGAGTTCATCGTCAACCGCGTCGTCGGACACGAGGACGCCGACGCGCCGCGCCTGAGCGTGGACGCGAACGGCTACCGCGCCCGCCGCCGCGCCGGGCTGGAGGAGCAGGCGCGCCGCGCCGCGGCGCGGGCCCGGTCGACGCGGCGCGCGCAGACGCTGCCGCCGCTGCCGCCGCGCG
>JANRJF010000228.1:0-8412 GCA_033764095.1 Deltaproteobacteria bacterium
CAGGTGAGCAATGCGAGCAGCCCTGCCAGACCCGCCACGCCTCGTGTCGTCATCAACGCCCCCCACTGCTGGATTGGTGCCTCGCCCCGCTTCTAGCTGGGGCGTAGCGCAACGCTGGGCGCAGATTACAAACCGCGCGCATGCCGACAAGGCCCTCCGGGATTTTTCTGGCCCGGACTCACAGCAGTGGCGCATTGGGCCACCTTCAGAACCCACAGATGAACACAGAGCCACGCCCCACGCCGCCCGATGAACACAGAGCCGCCCCACTCCCGAAGGAGAATGAACGGATCAATGGAAGATACGATCAAGGTGGAGTGGGGCTCGGTGTTCATCGGAGTGGGGCGGCGGCGGGATCTGTGTTCATCTGTGTGAGGCTTCTGGCGCTCGGTGCGGCGGCCCTGCGCGCGTGCTCCGCCGGTTGACCGTCGCGCCGCATCGGGCGTAGTCGGGCGCGCGGAGGACGCGATGCCGAGTGCCGACCCGATGCCGATCGCCAAGGCTGGCGAAACGACCATCGCCATGCTGCCGCGCATGGCCAACCGGCACGGGCTGATCGCCGGCGCGACCGGCACCGGCAAGACGGTCTCGCTGCGCGTGCTCGCCGAGCAGTTCAGCCGTCGTGGCGTGCCGGTGTTCCTCGCCGACGTGAAGGGCGACTGTTCGGGTCTGGCGCGGCCGGGCGGCGACAACCCGAAGGTGGTCGAGCGCGCCAGGCAGCTCGGCGTGCCGCTCGAACCGGCTGCCTGCCCGGTGGTGTTCTGGGACCTGCTCGGCAAGCAGGGTCATCCGGTGCGTGCCAGCGTGTCGGAGATGGGCCCGCTGCTGCTCGCCCGCCTGCTCAACCTGAACGAGACGCAGAGCGGCGTGCTCAGCCTGGTGTTCAAGGTCGCCGACGACCAGGGCCTGTTGCTGCTCGACCTCAAGGACCTGCGCGCCATGCTGGAGCACGTCGCCGCGCACGCCGCCGAGCTGAAGACCTCGTACGGCAACGTCTCGGCGGCCAGCGTCGGCGCCATCCAGCGCGGCCTGCTGGCGCTCGAGCAGCAGGGTGGCGAGCAGTTCTTCGGCGAGCCGGCGCTCGACCTCGACGACCTGCTGCAGACCGGCCCGGGCGGCGCCGGCGTGGTCAACATCCTGGTCGCCGACCAGTTGATGCAGACGCCGGCGCTCTATTCGACCTTCCTGCTCTGGCTGCTCGCCGAGCTGTTCGAGCGCCTGCCCGAGGTCGGCGACCCCGACAAGCCCAAGCTGGTCTTCTTCTTCGACGAGGCGCACCTGCTGTTCGACGACGCCCCCAAGGCGCTGCACGACCAGATCGAGCGGGTCGTGCGCCTGATCCGCTCGAAGGGCGTCGGCGTGTACTTCTGCAGCCAGAGCCCGCTCGACATCCCCGAGGCGGTGCTCGGCCAGCTCGGCCATCGCGTGCAACACGCGCTGCGCGCCTTCACACCGAAGGACCAGAAGGCGGTGAAGACGGCGGCGCAGACCTTTCGCAGCAATCCCAAGCTCGATGTCGCGACGACCATCACCGAGCTCGGCGTCGGCGAGGCGCTGGTCTCGGTGCTCGACGCGCAGGGCGCGCCGAGCGTCGTCGAGCGCGCCTTCGTCTATCCACCCTGCACCCAGCTCGCGCCACTCGACGACGCGGCGCGCGCCGCCATCGTCAAGGCGTCACCGCTCTACGGCCACTACGAGCAGGCGGTCGATCGCGAATCCGCCTACGAACGGCTGAAGGGCCGCGCCGCCGTCGCCGACGCCCCGTCAGCGCCCGATGTGGGCCCGGCGCCGCGCGGGCGCGCCGCGCGCACCCCGCAGGACGAGGTGACCAAAGCGGTGATCTCGATCGGCACCAGCGTCGTGCGCAGCATGGGCACGCAGGCCGGCCGCTCGATCGTGCGCGGCGTCCTCGGCGCCATCTTCGGCGGCGGCAAGCGCCGCTAGCCGCGGCGCGGCGACGGCGACGGCGCACGCTGTGCGAACCGCGCTGACGCCCGCGGCAATGTAGCGCGCGGCCACGTCAATCCTTGTATCTGCGCGGTGGTTCGGTACCATCCGGGCGCCGCATGCCGATCCCGCTGCGAGTTCTGCTGATCGAGGACAGCGACGATGACGCGGAGCTCCTGCTGCACGAGCTGCGCCGCGGCGGCTATGTGCCCGAGTGGCAGCGGGTGGACACCGCCGACGCCCTGCGCGCGGCGTTGACGGCGCAGGCGTGGGATCTGATCACCTGCGACTACGTCATGCCGCAGTTCAGCGCGCCGGCGGCGCTGAGCCTGATCCGCGCCAGCGGCCTCGACCTGCCGGTCATCATCGTCTCCGGCCAGGTCGGCGAGGAGGTCGCGGTCACCGCGATGAAGGCCGGCGCGCACGACTACATCAGCAAGCACCGCATGACGCGCCTGGTGCCGGCGATCGAGCGCGAGCTCGCCGACGCGGCGACGCGCCGCGCCCGCCGCGAGGCGGAGGCGACGCTGCGCGCCTCGGAGGACAAGTACCGGCAGCTGGTCGACTCGCTGCACGAGGTGGTGTTCGAAATCGACGCCGAGGGGCGCATCAGTTACCTGAGCCCGGCGGTCGAGGCGGTCAGCGGGTACACCGCCAGCGAGCTGGTCGGTCGCCCGTTCACCGACTTCGTCCACACCGACGACGTGGCTGACACGCTGGCCGGATTGCGCGAGGCCGCCGCCGGCGTTGCGGGCCCGGGCGAGGTGCGCATCGTCGACCGCGCCGGTCAGGTCCGCTGGGTGCGCACCTCGAGCCGCGCCATCTTCGCCGACGGCGCCCTGGTCGCGGTGCGCGGGGTGCTCACCGACGTCACCGAGCGCAAGGAGGCGGAAGACGCCTACCGGGCCGTCTTCGAGCACTCGCTGCTCGGCCTCGCGGTGGCGCAGAACGACCGCATCGTGCTTGCGAACGCCGCGCTGGCGGCGCTGTCGGGGCGCGAGATCGACACCATCATCGGCCAACCGGTCGTCGCCCTGACGCTGGAGATGGTGCATCCCGACGACCGGCCGCGCATGCTCGCGGCGGCGCGGCATTTCGCGCAGGGCGGCGCGGCGCCGCGCGGCCACGACTTCCGCGTCGTGCGGCCGGACGGCGCCGTGCGCCGCGTGCTGACCACCAACACCGATTTCCGCTACCGCGGCGCGCCGGCCCGCCTGGTCGCGTACATGGACGTCACCGACCGCTGGCGCGCCGAGGCGAACTACCGCTCGATCTTCGAGAACGCGCTGCAGGCGTTGGTGGTGGCGCAGGGCGACCGCTACCTGATGGTGAATCCCGCCTTCTGCGCCATCTTCGGGGTCGAGGCCGACGAGCTGCTGCGCAGTACGCTGCCGGAGATCCACGCCCGTTTCATCCACCCTGAAGACCAGCCGTACGTCGAGCGCGTCAGCGCCGACTGGATCGAGCGCGGCGAAGTGGGGCCGCCGTTCGAGTATCGGCTGGTGCGGCCCGACGGCGCGATCCGGCACATCAGTTGCCGCTCGGTCGGCGTCGATTTCGACGGCGGTCCGGCGGTGCTGGTGGCGGTCTCCGACCTCTCCGACCAGCGGCGCGCCGAGCAGATCTACCGCGCCGTCTTCGAGCACTCGCCCGAGGCCCTGGCGGTGGTGCAGGACGGGCGGCTGGTGGTGGTGAACCCGGCGCACGAGCAGCTGCACGGGGTCGCCGCCGACGAGCTCATGGCACTCGGCGCCGAAGCGGTCTGCCGGCGCTTCGTCCATCCCGACGACCAGCCGCGCTCGCTCGCCCACCTGGCGGCGTGGGGACGCGACGGCGCGCTGCCCGACCCCTACGAGCTGCGCGTCGTGCGCCCCGACGGCGAACTGCGCTGGGTGCGCTTCCAGGCGACGCCGATCGAGTTCGACGATCGCCCGGCGGTGCTGCTGGCGATGACCGACCTCACCGAGCGGCGGCGCGCCGAGGAGGCCTACCAGGCGATCTTCGACCATTCGGTGCAGGGCCTGATGCTGACCCAGGACGATCGCATCGTCATGGCCAACCCGGCGGTGAGCGAGATCAGCGGTTATACGCGCGAGGAGCTGCTCGCCACGCCGCTGCGCGCGCTCGCCGAACGCTTCGTCCATCCGGATCAGCAGAACGAGATCCTGCCGCTGGTCGAGACCTGGGTGGCGACCGGCCGCGGCCCCGACCAGCAGGCGTTCCGCGTCCGCCGCCACGACGGCACCGACGGCGCCTTCAGCGTGCAGGCCAGCCGCCTGATGTACCAGGGCCGGCCGGCGCTGCTGCTGGCGTTCACCGACCTCACCGACCGCTGGCGCGCCGAGGAAGCGCACCGCAGCGTCTTCGAACACTCGCTGCAGGGACTGACGGTGGTCTGCGAGGACCACATCGTCATGGCCAACCAGGCGATCGTCGACCTCACCGGGTACTCGTTCGAGGAGCTGGTCGGCAGCCACGCGCACGTGCTGATGGACCGCATGGTGCATCCCGACGACCGCGCCGAGCTGTTCGCCTCGCTGCAGGACCACCGCGCGCGCGGCACCGTCGGCCGCGAGCGCCGCGACTTCCGCCTGGTGCACAAGGACGGCAGCGTGCGGCATGTCTCGGCGCAGAGCTCGCCGATCAGCTTCGGCGGCAAGCTGGCGATGCTGGTCGCGCACGTCGACCTCAGCGACCGCTGGCAGGCGGAGGAGGCGCTGCGCGCGCTCAACGCCGACCTGGAGGCGCGCGTCGCGGCGCGCACCGCCGAGCTGGAGCGCACGGCGCGCGAGCTGGAGACGTTCAGCTATTCCGTCTCGCACGACCTGCGCGCGCCGCTGCGCGCCATCGACGGCTACACCCAGGCGGTGCTCGCCGATCACGGCGAGGCGCTGCCCGCCACGGCGCGCGCCGACCTCGAACGGGTGCGTGCCGCGACGCGCCGCATGGCGGAGCTGATCGATCAACTGCTCGGGCTGGCGCGCGTCATGCGCGGCGAACTGCGACGCGGGCCGGTGGATCTGAGCCAGCTGGCGCGCGAGGTGGCGCAGGAGATCGCCGGCGGCGAGCCGGCGCGCACGGTCGCCATCTCGATCGCCGAGGGATTGCGCGCGCAGGGCGACGCGGCGCTGGTGCGCGCCGTGCTGAGCAACCTGCTGGCCAATGCCTGGAAGTTCACTCGCACGCAGCGCGCAGCGCGCGTCGAGGTGGGCGCGGTCGCCGACACCCCCGGCGCCTTCTTCGTGCGCGACAACGGCGTCGGCTTCGACATGGGCGACGCCAGCCGCCTGTTCCAGGCCTTCCAGCGCCTGCACCCGAGCAGCGAGTTCGACGGCAACGGCATCGGCCTCGCCACCGTCGCCCGCATCGTCGACCGCCACGGCGGCCGCGTCTGGGCCGAGGCCGCCGCCGGCGCGGGCGCGACCTTCTTCTTCACCCTGGGCTGACGCGCGGCGTCAGCCCAGGGTGAGGTCGCATCAGCGCGGTCGTCAGTCGCAGCGCAGCGTCGAGCCGGACAGCAGGCAGTCCGGCGTCCCCTGCCCGGACGGCGAGAAGGCGACGCGGCCGCACTGGCCGATCAGACCTTGCGGCGCGGCGCCGAGGATCACCACCAGCTCCAGGTTGTCGGTCGCGACCTGGAAGTCGGCGTCGCCGCCCTTGAGGCGGAACTGGATCAGGCCCGGCGTGCGATTGCTCTTGTCGCGCACCAGCGCCTTCTCGATGCCGTTGGCGCCGGTCAGGTGATCGCGGTCGCTGAACTTCCACTTCGGCGCGCTGCCGGTCCAGCCGGGCGCGGCGAAGCCCGGCGGCAGGAAGCGATCGAGCACGACCGCCCCGCTGCCGCGATCGATCAGGCGCACGGTGAGGCCGTGCGCCAGCGGATCGATCGCCGGCACGGTGGTGGCGACGACCAGCTCGCCCTTGAGGGTGAGCTTCTCGTCGCCGGCCGGCAGGTCGTTGCGCGACACCCGCAGCTTGGCCTTGCTGATCGCGCCGCCGCCGACGCAGGCGACGGTCGGCGTCGCGGTCGGGGTGCCGGTGACGGTGGCGGTGCCGCTCGCCGTCGCCGTGGCGGTGACCGAGCCGGTGGCGGTGACGGTGCGCGTCGCGGTCTGGGTGGGCGTGGGAGTGTGCGTCCAGGTCCGCGTCGCGGTGCGCGTCACGGTGGCGGTGAAGCTGGCGGTGGCGGTCGGGCCGCCCGGCGTGTCGGTGTAGCTCGGCGTCGCCGTCGCGGTGGCGGTCGCCGTCGCACTGCTGGTCGACGTCTGCGTCGCCGTCGGCGTCGCGGTCGCCGTCGCGGTGGCGGTCGGATTGTTGACCGGCACGCTCATCGGATCGGCCGGATCCGACGCGGCATCGAGCTCGCTGCGGTCGAAGTAGGTGTCCTCGTCGCGATCGACGCCCATGCGCTGGCCGGCGCCGAGCGGCACGCAGGTGTAGGTCAGGTCCTGGCCGGCGGTGCCCGCCTGCTGGCGCAGCGTCGTCTTGTCGATCAGTCCCTCGCTGGCGCGGTCGCTGCGGAAGTTGTTGCCGCCGGCGTACACCCAGCCGCGCTGCTGCCCGCCGACCACGCCCTTGACGATCAGGTCGCAGTGGTTGGCGTCGTCGCGCCCGATCAGCAGATCGATGCGGCTGATGACGGTGGCGTCGTTGAACGTCGCGCTGGTCGCCGACACCTGCTGGCCGACCGACGGCTTGAGCCCGGTGTCGAGCGCCATGATGAACGCCTCGAGGTTGCTGCGCTGGGTCGAGCTGAGCGTGAACACCGGCGCGTTGAGGAAGGCGACCACCGTCGGCAGGCTGCCGTCGTGCAGGAAGCCGAAGCCGCGCACCTGGTTGCCGAGGTTGCCGGTGCCGTTGAGCACGCCGCTCGGCAGGCCGAACATGCCGACCTTCTGGTAGGCGTTGCGCAGGTGGGCGATCTTGAACTCCTGCTGCTCGGCTTCGAACGAGGAGAGCCCGTCGGTGCCGAGCGGCAGCCGATGGCAGAAGTTGCAGTTCTGGCCGCCGTCGGTGGCGGCCATGCCGCTGAACAGCGTCCCGCCGGCGTTCTCCGCCGCCGTCGCCACGTCGGTGAGCGCACGAATCGGATTGGGCGGATACTTCACCGTCAGAATGAAGTCGGTGAACTGCTGCATCTCGCTCGCCGTCAGCTCGGCGTTGCGGCCGAGCAGCCCGACGAAGGCCGGATTGAAGGCCTTGAAGGCGGCGTCCTCGTCGAGCGGATCGCCGCCGCTGGTGCCGCCGGTGCGGTCGCCGCGCCAGTGCATCGGGCCGGCGTTGGCCATGCCGCGCAGGCTCTGCGTCGTCATCGGCCCCTTCATCGGATGGAACGGGCCGCCGCTGCCGAGGCGGAACGGGTTGGGATTGGCGACCACCGCGCCGAACGGATCGCCGAGGTCCCAGGCCAGGCTGTCGAAGTCGCCGAAGATGTGGCAGCTCGCGCAGGCGCTGTCGCCGTGCCCCGAGGTGCCGCGCGCGTCGTAGAGGAAGCGGCGGCCGAGCTTGGCGATCGCCGGCGACGGATCGTAGCGCAGCGAGACCACGGCGGTCTGCGCGCGCGCGTTGCTGCTGGCGTTGCCGACCACGGAGATGGTGTGGTCGATGCGGTTCATAACGTAGAGGCGGTCGTTGGCGGTGTCGAGCGCCAGGCCGCTCGGGCCGGCGCCGACCGTCACCTGCTGGCCGCTGATCGTGCCCGCCTCCAACTGGTTGCTGTCGAGCGCCGCGATCTTTCCGGAGCCGAAGGCGGTGACGTAGAGCGTCTGGCCGTCGGGCGAGAACACCATGTCCATCGGAAAGGCGAGGCTCTGGTCGATCTCCGCCGGCGCGCCGGTGGCGACGGCGTAGTTGATGTGCGGGTTGAGGTGGCGCGCGGTCGGCGTCGTGCCGTTGATGACCGTGATGCGGCTCTCGGCGATATGCCCCTGCACGCCGCCGGCGCTGAGCGGCTCGAAGCGCACCGCGTTGCGCGACTCGAGATTGCTCACGTAGAGCTTCTGGTTGTCGGGCCGCACCGCCATGTTGAACAGGATGGTGCCGACCCCGGCGACGCTGTTGCCGCTCGGCACCAGCGCCGGCGGGTTGGCGTTGGCGTCGATGACGAAGACGTCCTGGTCGGGCAGCGAGAACGCCACCGCCGCCGTCCAGTCGCGGGCGATGACGTCCTCCCAGCGGTTGTTGGCCGGGTTGAACTTGAGGATCAGGCTGGTCGGCGGCGCACCCGCGGTGGCGCCGGGCGGATTCGGCGGCATGCCCTGCGTGCCGCTGACGATGCCCTCGACCACCGCCGTGGTGCGGTTGCCGGAGTGGAAGACGGCGGCGTAGACGCGCGAGCCGTCCGGCTTCGCCGCCAGCGCGCGCGGCGTGTCGCCGAAGCAGGGGATGATCGACAGCGGCGTGCCGCCGAGCGCGGCGCCGAGGTTGTTGGCGTCGTAGGCCCACACCAGCGCGCGCGGCGTTCCC
>JANRJF010000229.1:0-1819 GCA_033764095.1 Deltaproteobacteria bacterium
CCCTGTGACGAGCGCCACGGCATTGACGGCGCCTGCGCTGGTACCGCTAATCCACCCGATGTCGAAGACGTCATCCTCCAGCAGGCGATCGAGCACGCCCCAAGTGAACGCACCGTGCGCGCCGCCGCCTTCCAGCGCCAGATTCAACTTCGGCCGGGACTTGGAGAAGAACCTCACAGGCGGCAGAACCCCGATGCAGCAGCCTGGCGCGCACCGGCGCGCCGCGGCGCCATCATGGCAGTTCGCCCAGCACCTGCACAACCGGAATGCCGTCGAGCATGCGCAGTCGCGCGTCGACGCCGTAGGCCGATGCTAAGTGCTCGGAAGTGAGCACCTTTTCTGGCTCACCCGTTGCGATCACGGCGCCTGCGCGCAGCAGAACGACTTTGTGACAGAAGCGCGCGGCAAGCGAGAGATCGTGCAACGCCACGATCACGTTGCAGCCCTTCTCGGCGATACGGCGGAAGTGAGCAAAAAGGGAGAGCTGATGCGCGGGGTCGAGGCCCGCAGCCGGCTCGTCGGCGACGAGGACTGCCGGGCGCTGCGCGAGCGCGCGGGCGACGAGCACGCGGGCAAGTTCGCCGCCGGAGATCTCCGTCACGGGGCGCTCCTGCAGCGTGGTGACGTCCATGTCGGCGAGTGCTGCCTCTACAGCCGCGTCGTCGTCCGCACTTTGCGCGCCGCCGGCGATCTGGAAGGGCAGGCGGCCGAGCGCGATCACGTTTCGGACAGTGAGCGCCCAGTGCACCGTGCGGTCCTGCGGCACGTAGGCGAGACGCCGCGCGAGTTCCGTCCTCGACCAGTGCGCGAGTGGCAGGCTGTCGAGCAGCACGCGGCCGCCGGTCGGTGGCAAAAGTCCGCAGAGTACGCGCAGCAGCGTCGACTTGCCGGCGCCGTTGGGGCCGATGACGGCGGTCACCTCGCCAGGGCGCGCTTCGAATTCGACACCTCGAAGAACAGGACGCGCGCGCAGCGCCGCATGCAGGGCTGTGGCCTCGAGCTTCATGGCGCCAGCTCCGCGCGCGAGCGCAGCACCAGCCAGACGAAGAACGGCGCGCCGAGGAGTGCCGTCAACACGCCGATGCGCACGTCGACGAAGGGCTGCGCGAGCCGCAGCGCCACGTCGGCGACGAGCAGAAGTGCTGCCCCGCCGGGCGCGCTCGCCAGCAGCAACAGGCCCGGCCGGTGGCCGCAGAAGGGGCGCAGCGCGTGCGGCACGATCAGGCCGATGAAGCCGATGACGCCGGTCACGGCCGTGCCGGCGCCGACGGCGAGCGCGATGCCGACCACGATCGCGAGCCGGGTGCGGAAGAGATCGATGCCGAGGCTTGCCGCAGCATCCTCGCCGAGAGACAGCGCATCGAGGGCGCGGGAAGCCCGCAGCAGGAACGCAAGGCCTGCGAGGATCAGCGGGGCGGCGAGCCAGACATGCAGCAGGCTGCGGTCTGCGAGCGAACCCATCATCCAGAACACCATCTCGACGGAGGCGAACGGATTGGCCGAAAGGTTCAGCGCGAGCGAGACGAGTGCTGTCGCGAACGCAGAGACGGCCAATCCCGCGAGGATCAGCGTGACGCCGCCGCCGCGCGTGCCGGCCAGCGCGATCACGGCCAGCATCGCGGCGAGCGCGCCGATCAGCCCGCCCATAGGAAGCGCAAGTGGAGAGACGAGCGACAGCCCGGTGTGGATCGCCAGCACGGCGCCGAACGCCGCGCCGCCCGAAACGCCGACGAGGCCGGGCTCCGCCAGGGGATTGCGCAGGTAGCCTTGCAGCGCCGCGCCGGACAGGCCGAGGCCGGCGCCGACGAGCGCGGCCAGC
>JANRJF010000230.1:0-9485 GCA_033764095.1 Deltaproteobacteria bacterium
GGCACCTCGATCGGCGCCTTCCGCGGTCAGGCGCCGACCGGGCAGAGCTTCGAGTCGGTGGCGATGGAGTGGTTCGTCGTGCGCGACGAGCGCATCGCGCGCCGCTGACGCGCGCGCGATTCCGCGGCCAGCTTCGCCAGAGATTCCGCGGCCAGCTTCGCCAGATGGGTCTGACCGTCAGCTGAGTCGTCAACCCCGCTGGCGCCTCTCGGGGGTGGTGGCTATCCTCGCGCGCCAAATGACCGAGCCGATGCGCGATCCGGTGTGTGGCATGAGCGTCAACGCCGATGCGCCCAAGGGCGGCACGCACGTGCATGGCGGCGTGACCTACGGCTTCTGCAACCCGAAGTGCCGCGACAAGTTCATCGCCGATCCCGCGAAGTACCTGCAGCCGCGCGTCGAGGCGCCGGCGCCGGCCGGCACCGAGTACACCTGCCCGATGCATCCGGAGGTGCACGCGGGCAAACCCGGCCCCTGCCCCGACTGCGGTATGGCGCTCGAGCCGCTGGCGCCGACCGCGCCGGCGACCAGGGTCGAGTGGACCTGCCCCATGCATCCGGAGATCGTGCGCGACGCGCCGGGCGCCTGCCCGATCTGCGGCATGGCGCTGGAGCCGCGCACGGTGACACTCGACGAGGCCAACCCCGAGCTCGACGACATGTGGCGGCGATTCGTCTGGTGCACCCCGCCGGCGCTGGTGGTCTTCGCCATGGCGATGTCGGACATGCTGCCCGGCGCGCCGGTCCAGCATGCGCTCGGCGCCGGCTTCCACTGGCTGCAGCTGGTGCTGGCGACGCCGGTGGTGCTGTGGGGCGGTTGGCCGTTCTTCGCGCGCGGCGGCGCCTCGTTGATCAGCCGGCGCTTCAACATGTTCACGCTCATCGCCATCGGCACCGGCGCGGCGTGGATCTACAGCGTCGTCGCCACCGTCGCCCCCGAGATCTTCCCCGCGACCTTCCGCACGCACGGCGGCGTGCCGGTGTACTTCGAAGCGGCGGCGGTGATCATCGTGCTGGTGCAGCTCGGCCAGGTGCTGGAGCTGCGCGCGCGCGGGCAGACCAACAGCGCCATTCGCGCCCTGCTCGGCCTGGCGCCGGCGACGGCGCGGCGGCTCGCCGACGACGGCGGCGAGGCCGACGTGCCGCTCGCCGAGGTGCGGGTCGGCGACCGCCTGCGCGTGCGGCCGGGCGAGAAGATACCGGTGGACGGCGTCGTGCTCGATGGCCGCACGGCGGTGGACGAGTCGATGGTCACCGGCGAGGCGGTACCGGTCGAGAAGACGCCGGGCGAGCGCCTCACCGGCGGCACGGTCAACGGCACCGGCAGCGTCGTCATGCGCGCCGAGCGGGTCGGCGCCGACACGCTGCTGGCGCGCATCGTTCAGATGGTCAGCGCGGCGCAGCGCAGCCGCGCGCCGATCCAACGCCTCGCCGATGCGGTCGCCGGCTGGTTCGTGCCGGCCGTCCTGCTGGTGGCCGTCGTCACCTTCGTCGTCTGGGCAGTGGCCGGGCCCGAGCCGCGCCTGGCGCACGCGCTGGTCAACGCGGTGGCGGTGCTGATCATCGCCTGCCCGTGCGCGCTCGGTCTGGCGACGCCGATGTCGATCATGGTCGGCACCGGGCGCGGCGCGCAGGCCGGCGTGCTGATCCGCAACGCCGAGGCACTGGAGGTGCTGGAGCGCGTCGACACGCTGCTGGTCGACAAGACCGGCACGCTGACCGAGGGCAAGCCGCGCCTGGTGGCGGTGGAGGCCGACGGCATCGACGAGGCGACGCTGCTGGCGCTGGTCGCCGGTCTGGAGCAGGCGAGCGAGCATCCGCTCGCCGCGGCGATCGTCGGCGGCGCGCGCGCGCGCGGCCTCACCCCGGCGGCGGTGGGCGAGTTCACCTCGGTGACCGGCGCCGGCGTGCACGGCACCGTCGACGGCCGGCGCGTCGCGCTCGGCAACGCCCGACTGCTCGAACAGCTCGGCGTCGACGCCGGCGAGTTGAGCACACGCGCCATGCCGCGCCGGGCGCGCGGCGAGACGGTGATGTTCGCCGCGGTGGACGGTCGCGCCGCCGGTCTGGTGGCGGTGGCCGATCCGATCAAGGCCTCGACCCCAGAGGCGATCCGCCTGCTGCACGCGGACGGCATCGCGCTGCGCATGGTGACCGGCGACACCCGCGCCACCGCCGAGGCGGTTGCCACGCAGCTCGGGCTCGATGCCGTCGAGGCCGACGTCCGCCCGGAGGACAAGGGCGGCCTGGTGGCACGGCTGCGCGGCGCGGGCCGCCGCGTCGCCATGGCCGGCGACGGCATCAACGACGCGCCGGCGCTCGCCGCCGCCGACGTCGGCATCGCCATGGGCACCGGCACCGACGTCGCCATCGAGAGCGCCGGCGTGACGCTGGTGAAGGGCGACCTGCGCGGCATCGTCAAGGCGCGCCGCCTGAGCCGCGCGACCATGCGCAACATCCGCCAGAACCTGTTCTTCGCCTTCGTCTACAACCTGCTCGGCGTGCCGATCGCCGCCGGCGTGCTCTACCCGTTCCTCGGCCTGCTGCTCAGCCCGATGCTCGCCGCCGCCGCGATGACCTTCTCCTCCGTGTCGGTGATCACCAACGCCCTGCGCCTGCGGCGCGCGCAGTTGTAGGGCGCCGAAGACGGAACCACGGATGAACACCGATGAACACGGATGGGCGGCAAAGAACCAAGCAGTGTGGGTTCTTATTCGTCATCCCTTATCCGTGTTTATCTGTGTTCATCCGTGGTTCCGTTCTTTCTGACCGATCGTTCCATCCTCTCGGTCGCGGCGTTTCTGCGCGCCTTGGCGGTGGGGATGGGCGGCGTACTTCTCGGGCTGTCGTTGGCGGCGCGGGGGTTTGCGCCGGCGGAGATCGGCGTGGTGGTCAGCGCCGGCCTGGCGGGCGCGGCGTTGGCGTCGCTCGGCGTGACGCTCGCCGCCGGACGCTTCGCGGTGCGGGCGATGCTGATCGGACTGGCGGTGCTGGGCGCGCTCGGCGCGGTGGCGGTGGCGTACAGCCCCTCGACGCTGCTCGCCGCGCTGGCGGCGCTGCTCGGCATGGTCAACGGCATGGGACGCGACCGCAGCGCCGCGGCGGTGATCGAGCAGGCGGCGCTGCCGGCGACGGTCAGCGACGCCGAGCGCACCGGCGCCTTCGCCTGGTACACCGTCGCGCAGGACGTCGGACACGCGCTCGGCGCGCTGCTCGCGGCGCTGCCGAGTTGGCTGTCGCACGCCGGCATCAGCGACGCCGCGGCGTTGCGCCTCGGTCTGGCGAGCAGCGCGGTTCCGCTCGCGCTCTGCGCCCCGCTCTACGCGCGCCTCGCCCCGGCGCTCGATCGCCTGCCGACCGCCGCGCACGCGGCGGTGTCGCCCGAGGGGCGGCGCACGGTGCGCGCCATCGCGGCGCTGTTCCTGCTCGACGCGATCGGCGGCGGCTTCCTCACCAGCGCACTGCTCGCCTACTTCTTCGCCGCACGCTTCGCCGCCGGGTCAGCTGCTATCGCGGCGCTGTTCTTCGTCGCGCGCATTGCCAATGCCGGCTCGCACCTGGCCGCCGCCTGGCTGGCACGCCGCATCGGGCTGCTCAACACCATCGTGCTCACCCACCTGCCCTCCAGCCTGCTGCTGCTCACCGTGCCATTCGCACCGAGCTTTCCGATCGCCGCGCTGCTCTTCCTGGTGCGCGAGAGCCTGGTCGAGATGGACGTCCCGACCCGCCAGTCGTTCGTCATGGCCGTCATCCGCCCCGAGGAACGCCTGTGGGCCGCCGGCATCACCAGCCTGGTGCGCCTCGGCGGCTGGGCGGTCGCACCGCTGCTCGCCGGCGCGTTGATGCAGGAGGGCGCGCTCGCCGCGCCGCTGGTCGCCGCGGCGGCGATCAAGATCGCGTACGACGTGCTGCTCTACCTCGGCTTCCGGCGCGTCCGCCCACCGGAGGAGCGCGGCACGGCACAGTAGGCCGCCGAGCGGCCCGACACGACGCCGGGCTTCGCACCTCGCCGCCGAGACGCATGGCGATGTGACTCGCCAGCCAGCCGCCTGTCTGAAATTTTCCTAGCCAGCCAGCGTGGGCGGCGTATGCTGGAGCAGTCAGAACATCCCCAGCAGGCGCACCGGCCTCCGCTCGCCTGCTGGCGAGCCAGACGGAGGGATTGCCGATGAGAGAATGGCTTCTCGCGGGCTTCCTGGTGGCGGCGCTGGCGGGTAGTGCCGCGGCGACGACGACGGTCAAGGGCACCAAGAGCAACGGTGACAACCGGCTGCAATCCAAGCTGACGACCGGCTCGGTGATCCTGTCGGCCGCCAGCGAGACGAAGCGGGTGTACAAGACGCCGGCGTCGGGCGACTTCACGCTGACACAGATCTGCGTCAGTCCCGCCGCGGCGGGCGGCATCCTCGTCAGCATCGAGGGATTCGGCGCCCTGGCGCACCTTGGTGGGGCCGAGAGCTGCGCGACCTTCGACCCCGGCGTGGTCCTGCCGGCGAATGCCAACATCGCCTGCTCGACATTCGAGAGCGCGACCGCCGGCAACTACTTCTGCATGATCTCGGGGCTGCAGGCCCCGGCATTGCGACCGTGAGGGCGGGCCGATGACCATACCGACACTGCATCGACCACAGGCCGCGCAGACCGCCTCTGTCCGCGCCGCGCGCCGACGCGGAGGGCCTCGGGCGGGGATGGCGCTCGTCGTCGCGCTCGCGCTGGGCGTACTGGCGTCGAGCGCCTGGGCGGCGACGACGGTCAAGGGCAGCAAGAGCAACAGCGACAACCGCGTTCGCTCCAGCCTGCTCAGCTCCTCGGTCGGCCTCTCCGGCGGCGGCCAGACGAGCACCGTGTATCGCACCCCGGTGGCGGGTGACTTCACCCTGACGCATGTGTGCGTCAGCCCGGCCGCGCCGGGCGGGATCCTGGTCAGCGCGGATGGCATCGGCGCGCTCATCCACCTCGGCGAGCTGCAGAGCTGCGCCACCTTCGCGCCCGGCCTGATCCTCCCGCCGAACGCCAACCTCACCTGCACGAGCGCGGCCAGCGCGCCGGCGGGCAACTACTTCTGCACCGTCTCCGGCATGCAGGCGCCGGCGCCGGCCGGCAACCCGTGGGGTGCCCCATGAGAACGCCGCACGCGACGACCTCGAGACCGGCGTGGGTGCTGGTCGCTGCGGCCGCCTGGCTGCTCCGCACCGCTGCCGTCCAAGCGATCCCGTTCGCGACGCCGACCGCGACGCCGACGAATACCGTCGTGGTCGGGGACACCGCGACGCCGACTCCGCTGCCGGCGACCGAAACCCCGACGCAGGTCAACTCGCCGACCGCGACGCTCGCGCCGACTCTGCCTCCCGTCCCCACCGCGACGATCTCGTTCCGAGCGACGTCGGTGAAATCGGGCAAGAGCAATACGTCCGATCGCCTCGCGCTGGCCCGCGTGGTCACCGCGTCCATCGCCCTCTCTGGTCCGAGCGACACCAAGGTGGTGTGTCAGACGCCGGCGACCGGCGACTTCGTGCTGACCCAGATCTGCGTCAGCCCGATCGCCGCGGGCGGTATCCTGGTCAGCGCGGCCAAGCTCGGCCCGGTCGCGCAGCTCGGCGGTGCAGTACGCAGCTGTCAGTCCTTCAACCCCGGCTTCCTGTTGCCGCCGAGCGCGGCGATCAGCTGCTCGACGTTCGCGACCGCCACACCGGGTCCGTACTTCTGCATGATCGCGGGCCTGCTGACCCCGTCCTGACGACTTCCCCCCTGCGCAGCGGGGGGAATCTCAGGTGCTGCGAGCGATCTGGATCGCGTGCTCCGGGCAGGCGACGACACAGAGCCCACAGGCGCGGCACTGATCGGCGCGCGGGGTGTAGGCAGTCTGGTAGCCGTGCGCGAACACCTTGAGCCTGGCGAGCCAGCCGAGCGGTGCCCAGTCGGCGTCGTCGATGCGGCGCACCTCGAAGACGTCGTGCGGGCACACCTCGATGCAGTCGCGCTTGCCCTCGCAGCGGGCGTGGTCGACGCGCGGCGCCCACGACCCCGCCGGGGCCTTGCAGGCCTCGCCGGGTCGCTTGGGGTCGGCGGCGGCGCGCCGCGCCTTCTCCGCGCCGGCGCGGCGCGCTGCGGTCTCACTCATGCGGATCTCCTCGCTCGTCGGTGTGCAGCCTGTGGCATCGGCCAGCGGACCGAGCAAGGCGCGGGCCTCGCCCGGCACGACGGCGGGCTCGATACCGGCCGGCTCCGCGCATGTCGCGCCCCCCGCGCCCCGCATGCAGTGCACTGCGGTGGACCGAACTGCGCATCTGCCATGCGCCCGTCCACGAGCAATCGGTGCCGCTGCGGCATCCTCCGACGGTTTGGCGCCATTTTGCTGACGATGATTGAGCAGGTGACGAGCACGGTGATGCGAGATCGACACGCAATTGGCGCTGTACAGGAACAGAGACGGCTGGCACGCCGACTGCAAAAGCCCCGGTCGCCCGTGGTTGAACGGTGTCGGGGCCGGCGGAGTTGAGGCGCGGCGGAGCGGCGGTTGGGCGGCGGGATGCGGTGGCGGAGGCAGGCGCGACACTGGGGCGGAGTTGAAGTGGTAGGGCCGGCGCAGGGGGGAGCTGGCGACCGAGGTCGCCGGCTCCCGCGCCGCTGAAGAGAGCGGCCGACAGCCGTCAGCTGTCAGCTCCTTCGCGGAGGTGGGTGCGACTCTTCGTACCGGGCGAGACCTCACCCGTCGCTCCGCGACGCGGCTCCCGGTCCGCGCCGACCGCTGATGGCTGACAGCGATGCGCCGCCCCTGCTGAGAGCTGACGGCTGTACGCTGACAGCTGCAGTTCATTGACACCGCGACGGGCGGGCGATAGCCCCACCCGCTCGCATGTCGGACGTGCTCTCCATCCGCGATCGCGCCGCGATCGTCGGTATCGGTCACACCGCCTACACCAAGGTCAGCGGCGTCACCGAGCAGCACCAGGCGGCGGTAGCGATCCACGCGGCACTCGACGACGCGGGGCTGTCGATCAAGGACGTCGACGGGGTCGCGCGCTTCGACATCGAGAACGTCAACGAGCTGCAGCTCGTCTACGGCATGGGCATCCCGCACCTGCGCTTCTTCGCCGGCGTACCGTCCGGCGGCGGCGCGGTGGCTGGCACGTTGGTGCTGGCAGCGATGGCGGTGGCGACCGGGCAGGCGAACGTCGTCGTCTGCTACCGGGCGCGCAACCGCGGCAAGCAGTCGTCGCATGGCGCGAAGCCGCTGCAGGGCGGCCGGCCGTGGGCGAAGCACGCCACGGCGTTGACCGACTTCTATCAGTGGCACGTGCCGTTCGGCCTCATCACGCCGGCGCAGGAGATGGCCTGCATCTACCGCCGCCACATGCACGAGTTCGGCACCACCACCGAGCAGTTCGGCGCGGTCGCCGTGGCGCAGCGCGCCCATGCGGCGCGCAACCCGCACGCCGTGATGCGCGAGCCGATCACGCTCGCCGACCACGCCGCCTCGCGCCCGATCGCCGAGCCGCTGCGCATGCTCGACTGCTGCCTGGAGACCGACGGCGCCTGCGCGGTGATCGTCACCTCGGCCGAGCGGGCGCGCGACTGCCGCCAACCGCCGGCCTACCTGCTCGCCGGCGCGCAGGCGGAGGGGCCGATCCACATCCAGATGGCCGACTACCTGACGCACTGGCAGGACAAGACCGCCGGCGCCTACGTCGCCGAGCAGATCTACGCCATGGCCGGCGTGACGGCGCGCGACATCGACGCGGCGATGTTCTTCGACCACTTCGGCCCGGCGGTGATCCTCAGCCTGGAGGACTACGGCTTCTGCGCGCGCGGCGAGGGCGGTCCATTCGTCGCCGCCGGCGAGCACGCCTGGCCGCACGGCGCGCTGCCGGTCAACACGCACGGCGGCTCGCTCTCCGAAGCCTACATCCACGGCTACAACCACATCCTCGAAGGCGTCCGACAGATCCGCGGCACCTCCAGCAGCCAGGTGCAGGACTGTGAGCTGGTGCTGGTGACGTCGTCGAACACCGACCCAACCGGCGCGGTGATCCTGCGAAAATGAAGATTCACCACAGAGACACAGAGGCACGGAGAGAGGATCACCAAGATGTTTCTCCGTGACTCCGTGGCTCAGTAGTGAAGGTTTTCTGCGATGACCTCTCCATTCCCGACACCGGTTCCCAATCCCGACAACCAGGGCTTCTGGGAGGCCTGCGCGCGCGGCGAGCTGCGCCTGCAGCGCTGTACGGCGTGCCGCGCCTGGCGGCATCATCCGCGGCCGCTGTGCCCGGCGTGCGGCAGCTTCGACTACGAGTGGGGGCTGGCGAGCGGCCGCGGCGTCGTGCACACCTTCACCATCGTGCACCGGCCGACGCTGCCGGCGTTCGAGGAGCGGCTGCCCTACAACGTCATCGTCGTACGACTGGAGGAAGGGGTGTTCATGGTCAGCAACCTGGTCGGCGCCGACGCAAGTGCGCTGCGCATCGGCCTGCCGGTCGAGGTGGTCTTCGAGCCGCTCGACATCGACATCACGCTGCCGAAGTTCCGGCCGCGCGCGGAGGTGGCGTGAGCTCGCGTGTCGCGCTGGCCGCCCTCGCGCTGCTGGCGCTCGCCGGCGCGGCCCGCGCCGACGACGGCGTCGCGGCGCGGGTCAACGGCACGCCGATCAGCACCGCGATGGTCAATCAGGTGGTGAAAGGCGCGATCAGCGGCCGGCCGCAGCCGCCGAGCAGCGAGGAGATCGCCAAGCTCAGTGACGCGGCGCTCGACTCGCTGATCGATCTCGAGCTGCTGGCGCAGGCCGCGCAGGCGCGCGGCATCACGGTGAGCGACGCGCAGGTCGATGCCGAGATCGCCAGGCAGAAGGCCAAGTTCGCCAGCGCCGCCGACTACGACAAGGCGATGGCGGCGAGCGGCCTCACCGCCGCCGAGCTGCGCACCGATACGCGCAAGACGCTGCAGGTCAACCAGCTGCTCGACACCGTGGTGTGGAAGAACGTGACGATCTCGCCCGAGCAGGTGCGCGCCTACTACGACCAGCACAAGGATCAGCTCGGCGGCAAGACCTTCGACGCCATCCGCCCGGCGATCGAACGCGCCCTGCTGGAGGACGCGCGCGACACCGCACAGCGCCGCTACGTGGATGAACTGCGCAGCAAGGCGAAGATCGAGAAGTAGGTTGCTAGGTTGTTGGTGTTACCTAGCACCTAACAACCTGCTTCTCGCAACCTGCCTCAGACCCGTTCCAACAGGTGAATCACGCACACGCTGCCGCCGCCCATCATGTGGCAGAGGCCGAGGCGCGGCAGGTCGCCGTTCTTGCGCTTCACCTGGCGCTTGCCGGCCTCGCCGCGCAGTTGCAGCGTCGTCTCCCAGATCTGCGCCAGGCCGGTGGGGCCGCCCGGGTGACCACGAGAGATGAGTCCGCCGTCGGTGGAGAACGCCGGCAACGAGCCGCCGATCTCGAAGGCGCCCTCGTCGATGTACTTCTCGGCCTCGCCGGTC
>JANRJF010000231.1:0-38819 GCA_033764095.1 Deltaproteobacteria bacterium
TCGTCGACGAAGCTGACGTAGCGGCCGCGGCCGATGACGACGTGGTCGAGCACCTTGACCCCCATCACCTCGCCGACCTGGCGCAGGCGGCGGGTGATCTCCAGATCCTCGGGGCTCGGGGTCGGATCACCGCTCGGGTGATTGTGGACGAAGATCACCGCCGCGGCCGACTCGCGGATGACCGGCAGGTAGACCTCGCGCGGGTGCACGATGCTGGCGGTGAGCGAGCCCTGCGACACGCATACGTCGCGGATCTTGCGGTGCTTCGAGTCGAGCAGCACGGCGTAGAACTGCTCCGAGCGCTGGTCGGCGAGGCGCTCGCGGAAATGCTTGTAGACATCGATGCTGCTGCGCAGCGGCTCGCCGGGCCGGAACTCCTCCTCGCCGAAGCGCTTGGCCAGCTCGACCAGCGCCAGCAGCTGCGCCGCCTTGGCCGGGCCGATGCCGTGCACGCCGCACAGGTCGGCGAGCGACAGGGTCGACAGGCCGCGCAGGCGCGCGCCGGCCGCGTCGAGCACGGCGCGGGCCTGGTCGAGCACGCTCTCGCCCTCGGTGCCGGTGCGCAGCACCACCGCCAGCAGCTCGGCGGTCGAGCAGGAGGCGGCGCCGTGGTCGAGCAGCTTCTCGCGCGGCCGCTCGCCGCGCGCCCAGTGCTTGACCGCCAGCTGGCTCGCCATCGGCGCGCGATATAGCGCGGCCCGCTACGTAGCGTCTAGCTCCGCCGCATCGAATCAGCGACTAGGCCCGGAAGCGATGAGCGATGAGCGATGAGCGAGCACCGTTCGTGCCGCCTCATCGCTTGTCGCTCATCGCTCGGCACGCCTGCTTCAGTCGCCGGTGATCTCCTGGACGATGCCGTCCTTGAACAACACCTTCTGCGGGAAGAGGTCGGGATCGCCGTTGTCGGCGTAGAGCCACTCGGCCATCGGGATGCGGGTCGCATCCATCATGCCCTCGTCGTCGTCGCCGGCCGGAATCACCTGCACCCAGGAACGCGCGTCCTGCGGTTGGCCGCACAGCTCCAGCACGCGCTGCATCGAGTCGCCGGGATTGATGATCCCGGTACCGCACTGCATCGGCTGCGCCCACGCCGTCGCCGCCATCGCCACCCCGCCGACCACTGCCACGACCCACTTCAGCATCGCGTCTCCTCCGTCGCGCCGCGCAGTATAGCCCGCCGTCGTCGCGAAGGAAGGCCGAACACGGCTACTCGACGCGCAGCAGCAGGCCGTGCAGGTACTCGCCCTCCGGATGCGCGAGGGCGACCGGGTGGTCCGGTCCGGGGCCGAGCTGCTCGAGCACCGCGGCGGCGCGCCCGGCATCGGCGGCGGCGCCGGTGACGATCTTGCGGAACAACGCCGCGTCGACGTGCTGCGAGCAGGTGAAGGTGAGCAGCAGCGCACCTGCGGCGGCGCGGCGGAAGCCCCACAGGTTGAGGTCCTTGTAGGCGCGCGCGCCGCGGGCGACGTCCTTGCGTTGCCGCACCAGCGCCGGCGGGTCGAGCACCAGCAGGTCGAAGCGCTCGTCGGTGTCGCGCAGGAAGCGGCCGACGTCCTGGGTGACGAAGCGGGCGCGCCCCGGATCCAGTTCGTTCAGCGCCCAGGCACGCGCGGCGGCCTCGATGGCGGGAGCCGAGCTGTCCACCGCCACCACGTGCGCGGCACCGCCGGCGCCGGCGTGCACGGCGAAGCCGCCACTGTAGCTGCACGCGTCGAGCACGCGCCGGCCGTCGGCGAGGGCGCGGACGCGGGCGCGGTTGACGCGCTGGTCGCAGAAGTGGCCGGTCTTCTGCCCGGCGCCCGGCACGACCATGGCGCGCAAGCCGTTCTCGCGGATCTCGACCGTGTCGGGCGCCGCGCCGAAGCGCACGCCGGCGGTCGACGCCAGGCCTTCGGCCGAACGCACTGCGCCGCCGCTGCGCTCGACGATGGCGCGCGGCGCGCAGACGGCGGACAGCGCCTCGACCACCCACTCGCGCCACCGCTCGGCGCCGGCGGTGAGCAGCTGCAACACCAGGACGTCGGCGTAGCGATCGACCAGCACGCCGGGCAGCCCGTCGCCCTCGCCGTTGATCAGTCGATAGGCGTCGCTGTCGGCGCCGACCAGGCGTTGCCGAAGCTGCTGCGCGGCGGCGACCCGCCGCGCAATGAACGCCGCGTCGATCGCGACATCGGCGCGCGACAGCAAGCGGACGGCGATGGCGCAGCGCGGGTTGGCGTAGCCGGTGCCGATCAGTGCGCCGTCGGCCGACAGCACGCGCACCGGCGAGCCCGGCGCGAGCCCTGGATCGAGGTCGCGGATCGCGCCGGAGAAGATCCACGGATGCCCGAGCCGCGCGGCGCGGTCCTTGCCTGAGCGCAGGTGCAGGACCGGAGATGAAGGCGTGACCGGTGACCGGTGACCGGTGACCGGTTCGGAGATGTCCTTACCGGTCACTGGTCACCCGCCACGGGTCACGTTTTTGTTCCGCACCCACGTTCCGCTGCGGCCGCCGCGTTTCTCCAACAGGCCGACGTCGGTGATGCGCATGCCGCGGTCGATCGCCTTGCACATGTCGTAGACGGTGAGCGCCGCGGCGCTCACCGCGGCCAGCGCCTCCATCTCGACGCCGGTCTTGGCGGTGACCTTGACCGTCGCGGTGATGGTGAGCACGCCGCCACGGCCGGGGGCGAACTCGAGGCTCGCCTTCTCGATCGGCAGCGGATGGCAGAGCGGGATCCAGTCGGCGGTGCGCTTGGCGGCCATGATGCCGGCGACGCGCGCCACCGCCAGCACCTCGCCCTTGCCGATGCTGCCCTGCTGGATGCGGCGCAGGGTGGCAGGCTGCATACGCACGGTGCCGCTGGCGACGGCGACGCGCTCGCTGACCGCCTTGTCCGCCACGTCGACCATGTGGGCGCGGCCGCGCGCGTCGAGATGCGTCAGCCCCCCCGTCCCTGCCTTGCTCTCCCGTGCCCGCGCCATTAGCCTCCCGCGCATGCCGCATCACCGACTCGTCATCCTCGGCTCCGGCCCCGCCGGTCTCACCGCCGCGCTCTATGCCGCGCGCGCCAACCTCGCCCCGCTCGTCATCGAGGGCATGCAACCCGGCGGGCAACTTACCATAACCACCGAGGTCGAGAACTATCCCGGCTTCCCGGAGGGGCTGCAGGGGCCGGAGATGATGGAGCTGTTCCGCAAGCAGGCGGAGCGCTTCGGCACCCAGATCCACTTCGGCGAGGTGACCACCGTCGACCTCAAACAGCGCCCGTTCCAGATCCAGCTCGGGCACGACGCGCACACCGCCGACGCGCTGATCATCGCCACCGGTGCGTCGGCCAAGCTGCTGAACATCGACAGCGAGAAGCGGCTGATGGGCTACGGCGTGTCGGCCTGCGCCACCTGTGACGGCTTCTTCTTCATGCACACGGTCGTCGCCGTGGTGGGGGGCGGCCCCACGGCGATGGAGGAAGCGCTCTTCCTCACCAAGTTCGCTTCACGCGTGCACGCCGTGCACCGGCGCGACACCCTGCGCGCCTCGAAGATCATGGCCGAGCGCGCCGAGCGCAACGCGAAGATCCAGTTCGAGTGGAACAGCGCCATCGAGGAGATCCACGGCGATCCCGAGGGCACCGGGGTCACCGGTGTCACGCTGGTCGATACCCATACCGGCGACAAGCGCGAGCTGGCGCTCGACGGGGTGTTCGTCGCGATCGGACATCAGCCGAACACCTCGCTGTTCACCGGCCAGCTCGAGCTCGACGAGAGCGGCTATATCGTCACCCAGCCGCGCAGCACCTACACCAGTGTGCCCGGCGTGTTCGCCGCCGGTGACGTGCAGGATCATGTCTATCGCCAGGCCGTCACCGCCGCCGGCAGCGGCTGTATGGCGGCCATCGACGCCGAGCGCTGGCTCGAAGCGCAAGCGCATCACCACTGAGCCTGGCGGTCCTTCGTCGCCGGTCCGGTGTCGCCGAGCGCGCGGCCTCGGCGAGAAACCCAGCTGATCCCGTTCATTGCGGCTGGCACATCAGCAGCTCGGGAGCGAAGCAGAACGGATACTCGACCGGCTGGCCGCCGGACGGCGTCACCTGCACCATGCCGTCGTCGTAGACGACGGTGGCCATCGAGTTGCCGCTCCCGGTGACGTTGAGCTGCCCGGCATCCGGGCAGATGTCGCCCGCCGCGATGGCGATCGGCGCGAACGTGGTCATGCTCACCGCGCCACCGAAGCAGTCCGACGCGATGCTGCCGCTCATCTCGACCTGCACTGGGTTGCTGCTGGCGTTCTGCTTGAGCACGAAGTTGGTGAACGTGACGCTGAACTGGTCCTCGCTGGGGATGCCGGCTGGCCCGTTCAGCGCCGGCGCGAACATCGGCGTGAACGCCGCCGGGCCGTTGAACGTGAGCGTGTAGGCGATCGGCACGCAGTCGGCGTTGTAGGTGATGGCGGAAATGGCGACGTTGGTAGCGAAGAAGCTCACCGTGACGCCGGTGCCGTCGGCGAGCGTCGAGGTGAGCGTGCCGTTGAGCACCAGGGTGAGTGAGCCGACGGTACAGCTCGGATCGATCGGCAGGCCAAGGCCGACGGTGCCGTCGAGGTCGGCGGCGACCGCGTACGTCAACAACTCGCCGGCGTTGAAGAACTGCACGCTCAACTCGTCGGTGGCAAAGTTCGCAAAGACGAACAGCGGCGGGCTGCAACTGTTGAGGAAGAAGGCGCTCGAGTCGAACGCGATGCCGCCGTCGAAATTCACCGTGCCGCCGGCCGGACCGGCGGCCACGCAACTGTATGCACCGAGGCTCAGGTGCACCACGGTGCTCGGATCCTTGACGCAGGTTTGCGAGGTGGTGCCGCTGATCGGACATTGATCGACGTCGGCCGGGCCGCCGACGCCGAAGGTGAGCGCGCCGCCGTCGTTGTTGAGGATCGCGGCCACGGCGCCGACCAGCGCCTGGATGCCGCCGAGTCCGGCGGAGACGAAGGCGGCGCGCCCGCCGATCGCCTGTCCGGGCGGCAGCGGCGTGAAGGTCGGCGGCACGGTGACCGTCGGCGTGCGCGTGAGCGTGGCGGTGACGGTCGCCGTGTGCGTCACGCTGGCGGTGGCGGTCGCCGCCGCCGGGGTCGTCGGTGTCGGGCTCGGCGGCGTGGCCGTGTCGGTCGCCGATGGGCTGGCGGTGTGCGTCGCCGAGGCAACGACCGTGGCCGTGGCAGTCGGCGAGGCCGCGCCGGTGCTGGTCGCCGTCGGCGTGGCGCTGGCGGTGGGCGACACGGGCGGCGTCTCGGTCGGCGTCGCCGCCAGGCAGACGTCGTCCACGCAGACGTTGCCGAGCGGACAGTCGTCGTTCTCGGTGCACGAGATGCCGCTGGTGGGCGTCGGCGTCGGACCGGTCGCGGTCGGCGTCGCGCTGACCGTCGCCGTCTCTGTCGGCGTGTCGGTGATCGTGCGCGTCACCGTGGCGGTGCGCGTCTCGGTGGCGGTGCGGCTCGGGCTCTGGGTGCGGGTCGCGGTGATCGTCGGCGGCAGCGGCGTGTCGGTGTGGGTGGCGGTCGGCGGCGCGACGGTGTCGGTCGCGGTGGCTGTCGCAGTCGGCGTTGCCACGGGCTCCGGGCAGCCCCCGAGCGCGTTGTTCACGCCCTGGATCAACTGGGCGATGGTCACCTCGCCCTGGTTGTTCGCGAACGCCTCGCAGGCGCTGACCGGGGCCGAGCCGAGGGCGATGTTCACGCCGAGAATGAGGTCGTTGATCGTCACCTCGCCGTCGCCGGCGCAGTCGCCGACGCACTGCGCCGCCAGCGGCGCCCGCCAGAGCAACACCCCGCAGCTCAGGATCACTGCCGTGCCGATGCTCGCGACGCGCATGTCAGCCTCCTTGGCGTGGGCTGCGGAGTGGGGGAAACGGTTGTAGTCGGACGCTGCTGCGGGCGTAAAGGACTTTCTGCTAGCCCGCCGCGAACCGGGCGGCGCGTCCGCCGCCGAGAAAAAGCTCGTTGACAGCCGACCGATCGATCGGTAGTAACCGACCGATCGGTCGGTCAGCATGCGAGCTCAGGCTACGGACATCCCGGCGCGCGACAAGATCGTCGACGCGGCGGCGACGCTCTTCGCGCGGCGCGGCTTCAGCGGCGTCGGGATGAGCGAGATCGCCGAGGCGGTGGGGCTCAGCAAGTCGACCCTGTTCCACCACTTCGCCACCAAGGCGCAGCTGCACGCGGCGGTGGCGGATCGCATCCTGGCGGAGATCGAGGACGCGGCGACGCGCACGCTGGCCGCCGGCGGCACCGCGGTCGAGCGGCTCGACCGCTGGGTCGACACCATCTGCGACCTGCTCGGCACGCGCCCGATGTACGCCCGCCTGCTGCTGCGCTCACTGTTCGAGGACGACGAGCTGAGCGGCACGCTGGCGGAGGAGCGCTCCGCCAACGAGCGGCTGGCGCGCATCGTCGGCAGCGCCCACGCGCTGCTGCGCGAAGGGATGGGCAACGGCAGCCTGCGCGCCGCCAGCATCCCGCACACGATCCAGTCGTTGATCGGCGTGCTGATCTACCATTTCGCATCGGGCGAGTTCGGCGACGAGGTACTCGGTCGCTCGCCCTTCGCGCCGGCGGAAGTCCGGCGCCGCAAAGACGAGATTCGCGCCCTGTTGCACCACGGCCTGGTGGCGCCGCGCGCGCCGCGAAAGGGAGACTGACCAGATGCAGACCACCGACAAGTTCCTCGCCGAGCAGCGCCGCCTGATGGGCGACTTCGAGTACGTCGATTTCGTCGACGAGGGGAAGATCGCCGGCCTGCGCGCCCAGATCGACGTCGACGTGCCGCTCGATCTGCAGTGGACCTGGGAGTACGGCAACGAGATCGAGGAGCTGCGCGACCTCTACGAGAAGAGCAAGCGCGGCCAGTGGAACGCCGAGCACGACATCAACTGGGATCACCCCTTCCCGCGCGACGAGTGGTTCCTGCCCAAGCAGGGCGCGCTACTGCTACCCTCGCTGCTGGTCGAGGCGGGCGCCGACGACGCCACCTGCCGCGAAGCCGCCTGGGACGAGTTCGCCCACATGCTCTCGCAGCTGCTGCACGGCGAGCAGGCGGCGATGCAGCTCTGCGGCCAGCTCACCAACGCCTGTCCGACGATGGACGCCAAATTCGCCGCCGGTGCGCAGGTCATCGACGAGGTCCGCCACACCGAGGTGCTGGCGAAGTTCCTGCAGCGCAAGATGGGCACCCTGCACCCGATCGACCCGACGCTGAAGGTGCTGCTCGACACGCTGCTCGCCGCGCCCACCTGGAAGCTCAAGACGCTCGGCATGCAGTGCCTGTTCGAGGGCATGGCGGTGGGCATCTTCGACCAGGTCGCCAAGGCGACCACCAACCCGCTGCTGCACGACATCATCCGCCGCGTGCAGGTGGACGAGGCGCGCCACGCCGCCTTCGGCATCCTCACCATGCGCCGCCTGGTGAAGGAGTCGACGCGCGAGGAGCTCGACGAGATGGAGGACTTCGCCTTCTCGGTGCTCGAGTGCCTGAACGCCAACCAGCAGCTCGACATGCTGCGCCAGCTCGGCCCCAAGTACGGCCTCGATCCGGACACCGTCGTGCAGATGGTGCGCGCGCTGCCGGAATGGCCGAAGATCAACAGCGAGGTCTACATGCACACCGTGGTGCCGAACCTGAAGCGCCTCGGCCTGATCACCGAGCGCACCGAGGCCAGCTGGCGCCGCCTCGGCATGATCCACGGCGACAAGTTCGAGAACCAGGTGGAGCTGGGCTGATCGGAAAGGCTGCTAGGCGGTTACGCGGTTAGGCTGCTAGGGGACGGATCCGATGCATCCCCCTGACAGCCAACAGCCTGACAGCTAACAGCCTGCATGCTGCACTTCGGAACCTTCGCGCCGCAGGGCTGGCGGCTCGAGCTGCGCGAGATCGACGGCGCGGCGGCGCAGTGGACGACGCTGCGCCGCACGGCGCAGGCATTGGAACGGCTCGGCTACGACTCGCTCTGGGTCTACGATCACTTCCACACCACGCCGCGGCCGCAGATCGCGCCGACCTTCGAGTGCTGGACGACGCTGGCAGCGCTGGCCGAGGCGACCCGCACGATCCGCCTCGGCCAGCTGGTCACCTGCGCGCAGTACCGCAATCCCGCCTACCTGGCGAAGGTCGCGGCCTGCGTCGACGTGATCAGCGGCGGCCGGCTCGAGGTCGGCCTCGGCGCCGGCTGGAAGCAGGACGAGTTCGACGCGTACGGCTACGGCTTCGGAACGATCGGCGGCCGCCTGCGCCGCATGGCCGACACCGCCCGCATCCTGAAGGCGATGTGGACCGAGCCGCGCGCGACGGTCGCCGGACACGAATGGTCGGTGACCGACGCGATCAACGAGCCGAAGCCGCTGCAGCGCCCGCACCCGCCGCTGTGGATCGGCGCCGCCGGCGAGCGGGTCGCGCTGCGCATGGTCGCCGAGCTGGCCGACGGCTGGAACTACAATCGCGGCCCGGAGGGCTTCGCGGCCAAGCTCGCCATTCTGCACGACCACTGCCGCGCCGTCGGCCGCGATCCGGCGACGCTGCGGCTCTCGGTCGAGCGCCATTGCGCGATCTTCGACAGCGCCGCCGAGCGCCAGGCCTACATCGACCGCTGGTGGCCAGGCGCCGAGCCGGAGCGCATCAACGCGTTCCTCGACTCCGCCTGCGTCGGCACCACCGCGCAGGTCACCGCGCAGCTGCGCTTCTTCATCGAGCGCGGCGCCGAGTTGGTGATCCTGTGGTTCCAGGATCTCGCCACCGTCGGCGGCGGCGACTCGATGGCCGAGCGCTTCATGACGCGCGTCGCGCCGGCGCTGCGCGCGCTGCGTTGACTTCGCGAATCGCCCTCGCCTAGCGTCGCGCCAGACTGTCGCGCGAACGGGGGGTACGGGGCGTGCAGCAGGCGGCACTTTCGATGTGGCAGCGGACGCGCGCGGCGCCCGCGCGGCTGCGCGCGCTGACGCGCGCGGTGCTCGCCGATCCGCCGTTCCACGGCTATCGCGGCACCCGCCGCCGACTCGCCAACCTGTACCTGAACCGCCTCGAGCACCATTTCCGCCGCCCCCACCTGCGCTCGCTGCCGCTCAAGCTGATCATCGAGCCGTTCAACGCCTGCAACCTGCGCTGCCCCGGCTGCTTCACCGGCGCCGGCGGCAGAGGGCGGCCGACGTCCATGATGCCGATGGCGCTGTACGAGGCGCTGTTGCGCGAGCTCGGCGACGTGCTGTTCGAGGTCGAGGCCTTCAACTGGGGCGAGCCGCTGCTGCACCCGGCGATCGAGGATATGGTCGCCGCCGCCAGCGCGCGCGGCATCGGCACCAAGCTGAACACCAACTTCAGCGTGCCGTTCGACGCGGCGCGCGCGGCGCGGCTGGTGCGCGCCGGGTTGACCACGCTCACCGTCTCGATCGACGGCGCTCGCCAGGCGACCTACGAGCGCTATCGCGTGCGCGGCGACCTCGAGCGCGTCCTGCACAACTGCCGACTCATGGTCGACGCCAAAGCGCGCTACGGAACGATGCTGCCGGCGCTCAACTGGGAGTTCCACGTCTTCCCGCACAACGTCGGCGACGTCGACGCGGTGCGCGCTGCGGCCGCCACCCTCGGCATGCAGCTGCTGCTGTTCAAGGGGGCGGTGCCGGGCGGCGACTGGGACGTCGAGCGGCGCTGGCAGTTCTGTGTCGATCCGCAACCGCTCCCCTGCGCGTCGCTGTGGGCCATCGCCGTGGTCAACAACGACGGCGGCGTCGCTCCCTGCAACGGCACCTTCTACCGCGAGGACGACATGGGCCGCCTGGCGCTCGATGCCGCGTCGCTGGCCCGCGACGGCTTCCGCGCGGTGTGGAACAACGCCCAGTTCACCACGGCGCGCCGCTTCTATCGGCGCCGCGCCGGCGACGCGGCGGCGCGCCAGCACGTCTGCTTCGACTGCCCGCAGACGCGCCTCTACGAGGACTGGCGCCGCCACCTCGCCGGCGGTGGCGAGCACACCTCGTTCGTCCCCGCGTACACCACCAGTGACGGCTGGAACTATTTCTGGAATCGCCGTCCGCCGCGCTCGGGCGGACACGCCACCGGGGGGATCGTCGCCCCCCGCCCCAGTCGTATCTCAGTGGCTGGCGAACGCGGCGCGCACCCCGCGGCCGAGTCGCGCTAGCAGCGGCCAGCGCCCCGGCGGCGGCAGCACCGGCAGGCGGTACAGCGGGTCGTTTTCGATCGGCGGCGGCGTCGGCTTCACCCACGAGGTGTTGGCGACATGCCCGTAGCGGCGGTAGTCGGCGAGGTAGCGCTCGACGACCTCCGGCCGGGTGAAGCGGCGGCCGAGCAGGTTCATGCCGTCGCGCTCGGAGCCGAACTGCAACGGCGCGAAGACCATGTCGACGTCCGCCGGCGTGCGCTCGATCAGCGTCGCCGTGTCGCTGACATCGGGAATCCACGGCAGCACGTTCACCGCCACGCCGAGCCCGGCGCGGTGCAGGGTGTGCAGCACCGCAAAGCGCTGGGTCGGCGACGGGGCGCCGGGATCGAGCTGGCGCAGCGCCGCGGCGTCGGTGGACGCAATCGACAGGTAGATCTTGCGGTCGTGCGCCCAGCCGTCGAACAGCGGCAGGTCGCGCAGGATGGTGGTCGCCTTGGTGACCACGTCGAACTTGCGCCCCGCGGCGATCAGCAGCGCGATGACCCGGCGCGTGAGGCCGAGTCGCTCCTCCAGCGGTGGATAGGCGTCGCAGAAGGCGCCGACGATGAGCAGATCATCGAGCGGAATCGCGTCGAGCTCGCGCCGCAGCGCGGCGTCGAACGCGTCCACCGGCACGATCGGCCTCGACGTGCCCTGCACGCGCGTGCAGCAGTAGACGCAGCGGAAGTCGCACTTGTCATACGGCGTCAGCGACCACATCCCGTGACAGATCGGATTGATGATCGGCATCGCTCCCCCCGCTTGCTGGCGGAGCAGTAAGCCACATCGCGATGCGCGTAAAGCCGGAATCGGCCACAGATGAACACAGAGAACGACAGAGAAACACGGAAGCCTCGCCCTTGCGATGAACGCCTCCGTGTTCTCTGTGGTTCTCTGTGTGTTCTGTGGAGTCCTCGCTCCTACTGCCGTACCGCGACGCCGTGCTCGGCCAGGTACGCCTTGCACTCGGCGACGGTGAACTCGCGGTAGTGGAAGATCGAAGCGGCCAGCGCCGCGCTGGCGCCGCCCTCGGCGAGGCCCTCGCGGATGTGCTCCAGCGTGCCGACACCGCCGGAGGCGATCACCGGCACGCGCACCGCGTCGACGATGGCGCGGGTCAGCGGGATGTCGTAGCCGGCCTTGGTGCCGTCGCGGTCCATGCTGGTGAGCAGGATCTCGCCGGCGCCGGCGTCCTCCATGCGGCGCGCCCAGTCGAGCGCGTCGAGCCCGGTGGGCGTGCGGCCGCCGTGGATGAAGACCTCCCAGCGGTCGCCGGCGCGCTTGGCGTCGACGGCGACGACGATGCACTGCGAGCCGAACTGCTCGCAGGCGGCGGCGACGAACTCCGGATGCTGCACGGCGGCGGTGTTGATCGAGACCTTGTCAGCGCCGGCGTTGAGCAGGTTGCGGATGTCCTGCAGCTCGCGCACGCCGCCGCCGACGGTGAGCGGCATGAACACGGTCTCGGCGGTGCGCGCGACGACGTCGAGGATGATGCCGCGCCGCTCGTGCGAGGCGGTGATGTCGAGGAAGGTGAGCTCGTCGGCCCCCTCGCCGTCATAGCGCTGCGCCACCTCGACCGGATCGCCGGCGTCGCGCAGGCCGACGAAGTTGACGCCCTTGACGACGCGGCCGTCCTTGACGTCGAGGCAGGGAATGATGCGTCTGGTGAGCATGCTGATGGCTTATGGCCGATGGCCTACGGCTGATGGCTTATGGCCTGGCCGATCTCGATGCAGCACCAGATGCCATTCGCCAAGCGCCCCGGCGCCGCGTTGATCCGACCGTGGCTTCATTGCGAAACGCCGCGCTCGGTCAGCGCGATCGCCGCGGGCAGCGACACGGCGCCGGTGTACAGCGCCCGGCCGACGATGCAGCCGACGACGCCGGCCGGTTCGCAGGGCAGCAGCGCCTCGATGTCGGCCAGCGAACCGACGCCGCCGGAGGCGATGACGGGAATGCCGACGCCCTCCGCCAGCGCGCGGGTGGCGGCGACGTTGACGCCCTGCTGCGTGCCGTCGCGCTCGATGTCGGTGTAGATGACGCAGGCCGCGCCGATGTCGGCGAAGCGGCGCGCCAGATCGATGGCGGTCACGTCGCTGGTCTCCAGCCAGCCCTTCACCGCCACCTTGCCGTTGCGCGCGTCGATACCGATCGCCACGCGGCCGGGAAAGCGCCGGCAGGCTTCGGCCACCACCGCCGGCTGCTCCAGCGCCGCGGTGCCGAAGATGACGCGGTCGGCGCCGACGCCGAGCAACGCGCCGGCGCGCTCGACGGTGCGGATGCCGCCGCCGACCTGCACCGGGATCGGCAGCCCGGCGCACAGCGCCGCGATCGCCTCGCCGTTGGCCGGGGCTCCGCTCACCGCCCCGTCGAGATCGACGACGTGCAGGTAGCGCGCCCCCGCCTCGACCCAGCGCCGCCCCATCGCCAGCGGATCGTCGCCGTAGACGGTCTCGGCGGCGAAGTCGCCGCGCAACAACCGCACGCAGCGCCCGCCCTTCAAATCAATCGCCGGAAGAATGAGCATGACTTCACTCCACAGATGCACACAGAGAACCACGGAGAACACGGTGGCGGCACTCTAGGAGGTGGCCTCCGCGTGCATCGGTTGTTCTCTTCGTTTTCTGTGGTGATCTTCTACGCGGCCACACGCGCCCCGAAGTTGCGCAGCATCCCCAACCCGATCGCCTGGCTCTTCTCGGGGTGGAACTGGCAGGCGTAGACGTTGGCGGCGCTGATCGAGGAGACGAACTCGCCGCCGTAGTCGGTGGTGGTGGCGACGATCGAGGGGTCGCTCGGCTCGACGACGTAGGAGTGCACGAAGTAGACGAACGCGCCGTCGGCGACGCCGGCGAGCACGTCGACCGGCTGCTGCTTGCGGATCTGGTTCCAGCCCATGTGCGGCACGCGCAGCTCGGGGTCGTCGGAATCGCGGAAGCGCACCACCCGGCCGCGCAGCAGCCCGAGCCCGGCCACCGGCCCGAACTCCTCGCTCTCCTCGAACAGCAGCTGCAGCCCGAGACAGATGCCGAGGAAGGGCGTGCCGCGCTCGACCACCCGCCGCACCACGTCGACCAACGCGAAGCGCCGCAGGTTCTCCATGCACGCGCCGTACGCACCGACCCCGGGCAGCACCACGCCCGCCGCCGACTCGATGGCCGCCGCGTCACGCGTGACCACCGCCGGCACCCCGACCTTCTCGAAGCCCTTCTGCACCGAGCGCAGGTTGCCCATGCCGTAGTCGATGATGGCGATGTTCTTCATCGGGGCTGATGGCTGACAGCCGATAGCTGATGGCTACAGGCTTCCCTTTGTCGACAGCACACCCTCGACGCGCGGATCGAGCTGCGTCGCGAAGTCCATCGCGCGGGCGAAGGCTTTGAAGGTGGCCTCGATGATGTGGTGGGCGTTGCGGCCGCGCACCATGTCGACGTGCAGGTTCATGCCGAGCTGGTTGACCAGCGCGAGCAGGAAGTCGTGGATCAGCTCGGTGTCGAAGTTGCCGACGCGGGCGCGCTTGATGTCGACGTTGTAGACCAGGAATGGGCGGCCGCTGAGGTCGACGGTGATGCGCACCAGCGCCTCGTCGAGCGGACAGGCCGCTTCGCCGAAACGGCGGATGCCGGCCTTGTCGCCGAGCGCGTCCTTGAAGGCCTGGCCGAGCGCCAGGCCGACGTCCTCGACGGTGTGGTGCTGATCGACCGCGATGTCGCCCTTGGCGGCGATACCGAGGTCGAAGAAACCGTGGCGCGAGAAGGCGTCGAGCATGTGGTCGAAAAAGGGCACGCCGGTGTCGATGGCGCCCTTGCCGGCGCCGTCGATGCCGAGCTCGACCACGATGTCGGTTTCCTTCGTCTTGCGCGCGACGCGCGCCGTGCGCGCCTTGGGCTTGGGCACCGCGCGCCGCTGGGCAACAGGCATCAGCCGCTCCTTCCGCCGGGCGAACGTCCGGGTTCGAGGCGGCGAAGTCAAGGCAGGTGGATCGACGGTTGGCGGTCAGCCCTCAGCGGTCAGCCTTCAGCGCGTTTCCACGATGATGAGGCCAGCCGCATTGGCCACGGGTCACCGGCCACTGGTCACACTGCTTCCCCGGTTCGGATTGCACCCGCGAGGCCGGCGGCATACCAGCCCTCGCATGAAGCTCGAGCCCGGCATGCAGGTCTTCATCACCGGCGCCGCCAGCGGCATCGGGCGCGCCTGTGCGCTGGCGATGGCGGAGCGGCGGCTGCGCCTGTGTCTCACCGACATCGACGCGCACGGCCTGGCCGAGACCTGCCGGCTGGCGGAGGCGGCCGGCGGGACGGTGGCGGTGCAGCGCGTCGCCGACGTGACCCAGTTCGACGCCATCGCGCGCCTGGCCGAAGAGATCATCGCCGCGCACGGCGCCGTCGATGTGCTGATGAACGTCGCCGGCGTCGCGGTGTTCGGCCTGCCCGAGGACATGCGCCACGCCGACTGGCGACGGGTGATCGACGTCAATCTCTACGGCACCATCCACACGATCGAAGCGTTCATGCCGGCGATGATCGCGGCGCGGCGCGGTCATGTGGTCAACATCGCCTCGCTCGCCGGCCTGGTCGGCATGCCCTGGCACTCCGCCTACATCACCAGCAAGTGGGCGGTCATGGGCCTCTCCGAAGCGCTGCGCTGCGACCTGCACCAGCACGGCGTTGGGGTCAGCGTCATCTGCCCCGGCGCGGTGGCGACGCCGCTGCGCTACTCGTCGCCGATCCTCGGTATCGACCCGCAGCACCCAGGCCTGCTGGCGCTGCGGCAGCGCTTCGATCAGCAGGCGGTGACACCGGAGCGGGTCGCCGCCCTCGCCTGCGCCGCGGTCGAGCGCAACCGCTTCCTGGTCCGCACCAGCTGGGACGTCGTCGCGCTGCACGCCCTGCAGCGCTTCACGCCGCGCCTCTGCCGGCTGATCATGAACCAGGTCGGGCCGCGTCTGAGCGCGTTGCGCACGGACGGCTAGATGTCGATTTCGGCGCCCGCCGGCCGACTACCCGCAGAATCGACGTCAACGCAGAGGAGCCACGCATGTCTCTCGTCCTGTACGGCCACCCATTCTCGTCGTACTGCCAGAAGGTACTGATCGCGCTGTACGACAACGCCATCCCGTTCGAGCTCCGCACGCTCGGAACGGACGCCGGCGTCGACGCCGAGTTCGCCGCGTGCTGGCCGCTGAAGAAGATGCCGCTGCTGGTCGATGGCGGCCGCCCGGTAATGGAGGCGACGATCATCATCGAGCATCTCGACGTGCATCACCCCGGCCCGGTGCGGATGGTGCCCGCTGATCCCGCAGCCGCGCTGGCGGCTCGGCTGCTCGACCGCGTCTTCGACAACTACGTCATGACGCCGATGCAGAAGATCGTCGGCGACCGGCTGCGCCCGCTAGCCGATCGCGATCCGTATGGCGTCGCCGAAGCGTACCGGCTGCTCGACACCACCTACGCCTGGCTCGACGAGACGCTCGCCGGCCGGCACTGGGCGACGGGCGATGCGTTCACCCTGGCCGACTGCGCCGCCGCCCCGTCGCTGTTCTACGCCGACTGGTGCCACCCGATCGAGGCCCGCTTCGAGCGCCTGCGCGCGTACCGGGCCCGCCTGCTGGCGCGACCGTCGTACGCCCGCGCGGTCGACGAGGCACGCCCCTTCCGACCGTTCTTCCCGCTCGGCGCCCCGGACCGCGACTGACGCCGCTCGCGGTCTTGTCGCGAGCGTGTCGAATCACGGAGTGCACGGACGGGACACGGATTTCACGGACCGGAACAGAAACAGAGGAAGAAAAAAGGGCAACGAGCGATACACTGGAGCCAAGCAGGCACGAACATCAGAACGTCGAAGTCACACGAACTCTCAAGGCAGTCTCCCTGCAATCCGTGTCTTCCTCCGATCCCTGTAATCCGTGGCCAGCGACGCCCACCGCGACACGCCCGCCGAGACATTCCTCCCGCGCACTACGGCACTGCCTGCTCGCTGCCGCCCTGATGCTGTTGGGCTGCCGTGGCGCGCACGCACTCGACATCAACGCCTATCGCCTGCTGGAGCAGCCGATCGCCCCGCAGCCGTATGCGGAACCCGGGACGCGCATCTGGATGAACGCCCTGCAGTTCGTCGGCAGCCGTACAGTGATCCCGCTGTCGCGCTCCAAGACGTGGCCCCCGCCGGAACCGAGGCAATACGGCTTTTCGCCGCGCAGCCTGCGCATCAATTGGCTCGACCGGGGCCATCTGCTGCACATCGAATGGGGGACGCTGCCCACCGGCGGCGACAACAACTTCGCCTGGGAAGGACACGTCGTCCTGCTGGTCGACGGCGACCGGCTGCACGAGATCTTCCGCACCGTGTTCCAGCAATACGGCAGAGTCGGGGCGGGCAACGACGAGTACACGCGGCTGCGCATCGCGTACGACGCACGCCGCGCCCGGCTGCGATTCACCGAGCTCGACGAAGGGTCGATTTCGGAGCGCGAGCTCTTCTACCAGTGGAACCACCGCACCGTCTGGCAGTACCGGCTGCGCGGCCGCCGTCTGCAGTTCCTCCGCGCCGATCAGTACGCGATTGTCGCGACCGAGCGCTGCTCGCTTGCGGAGCTGGCACGCACCCTCGAAGTCCCGCAGGCAAGACTTGAGCGGCTGAATCCGCACTTCGCGCCGCGAGCGGTCTGCGAGGTGCGCATCGACGACCGGGTCAAGGCGCTTCGTCCGTCGCATGAGGACGGCATCGAGTAGGTGGCGCTTGCGCGACCGCAACCGATCTGACGGTACACGCGCCGGGGCGACGGAGGGACAGGGCATGCGCGGCATTCATCACGTCTTCATCACCGTCAACGACCTGGCGCGCTCGCGCCCCTTCTACGCGGCGCTGATGCCGCGCCTGGGCTACAACGGCCTGTGGGAGTTCGGCGCCGAGAGCGTCGGCTGGCTCGGTGCTGACGGCAGCTTCTGGATCAAGCAGGCGGCGCCGCAGTTCGTCGGCGAGCGCTTCTCGAAGGATCGCGTCGGCCTGTGCGAGATCGCCTTTCGCGCCGAGAGCCGCGCCGAGGTCGACGCGCTGGCGGCGGACATCGAATCGCTCGGCGGCACCATCCTCGATCCGCCGCGCGAATACCCCGAGTACGTGCCCGGCTACTACGCGGTGTTCTTCGCCGACCCGGACGGCATCAAGCTGGAGCTGGTGTTCCTGCCCGGCTGAGCGACACGCAGTCGGCTGCTGCGATGACCGCCCGCATCCTGCGCGCACTGCTCGGCGTCGTCCTGCTCGCCGGCGCGGGCTGCGCGCTGCCGCGCATCCACGCGCCGGCGACGGCGCTGCTGCACGACGATTTGGCCGACAACCCCGACGGCCACGTGCTGCTGGCGGTGACCGGCGAGGGTTTCGGCAGGCGCAGCAGCGCCGGCCGCGTGCGGCTGCGCAACGCCGACGGTCGCCTGCTGCTCGAGCTCGCCGCGACCGACCACACGGGCGTGCCGCTGTGGAGCGACCAGCGCCTGGTGCTGGTCGCGCCGGCCGCGCTCGCCGGAAAGCCGGCGCTGACCGTCGAGGTGGCGACCGGCGTCGTCGGCACGCCGCCGGCCGCGGTGGCGTTCTTCACCTACGAGCACTTCGACGTGCCGCGCACCGACCCCGACAGCAACCCCTCGCCGCTCGCCATCGCCGTCGACCACCGCTCGCGCGTCGCAGTGGTCGAGGAGTTCCAGACGCAGGTGAAGCGCTTCGACCCGAGCGCCGGCTGGCAGGTCTTCGATCTGCCGCAGGGCCCGACGCAGGGGATATTCGCTTCCGAGTTGTTCAACGGCGGCGCGACCCGCGTGTCGCTGTTCGGCGAGCAGATCATCGTCGATCCCGCCGACCGCATCTGGACGACGCAGGGCGGCTGGATGCTGTACAGCGGCGCGCACCCGAACCACTCGCGCGTCGTCATGATCGAGGCGGACGGCGGCGCGGCGCGTATCTGGCCGGTGCCGGGCGACGACAACTCGGTGGTCGGCATCGCCTACGACCCGGCCAGCGAGCGCGTCTGGTTCACCCAGGCCCAGCGCGCGCAGCGCGAGGGCGACACGACGCACGTCGCTCATCCGGCCCGCCTCACCAGTTTCGATCCGCGCGCCATCGCGCCCGACGCGCGGTTCGACTTCATCGCGCATGAGCACTGCGAGCGCCCGGCCGACGCCGCGCTAGGCGTGTGCAGCGCGACACCTGCGCGCCGCTGCTTCGACGACGGCGACTGCGTCCTGGCGGCGCGCGTCTGCCGCGACGAGCAGAGCGACGACCGCGGCTGTTTTCGCGAGGTCGCCATCCCGACGCCGGCAGACGGAAAGCCGCTGGCGCTGCCCGGTCCGCTGCTACGCCACTCCGACGGCACGCTGTGGTTCTCCGGCTACTGGGGCGACAACGACCTCGGGCGCTTCGATCCGGCGAGCGGAGCCTTTCAGCGCTTCCCACTGCCGCGCCCGCCCGGCGAGGCGAGTTGCGACATGAGCGACTGCGTCTGCTTCCCGCCCAGGGACAGCGCACGGCGCGCCTGTCCGATGCGCTGCTGTCTGTACGTGCTGATCGGGCGCGGGCCGTGGGGCCTCGCCGAGGACGCCGGCGGCAATCTCGCCTTCACCGCCCAGGAGGCCGGTGCGGTCGCGTTGCTGCCGCGCGACCGCTTCGACGATCCGCGCTGCGCGCGGCTCAACGCCGACGGCACCAACCCGTGCATCGTCGAGTACCCGCTGCCCAACTACGATCCGGAGATCACCCAGCTGCACTCGGTGGTCGCCGATGACGCCGGCAACCTGTGGTTCGGCGAGAGCCGCGTCGACGGCCTCGACCGCGACCCGGCTCGCGGCGCCGCGCTCGGATACGTCCAGGCCGGCACCGGTCGCGTCATCCTGCTGCCGCCGCCGTCGCTGTACCCCTACGCGAGCAGCGGCCGCGAGTGCCGCCCGGTCGGCGAGCCGGTCGCCTTCTCCGCCACCGGCATCGCCTTCGACCCGCGCCGCGGCGCCATCTGGAATGCCGACTACTGCCGCAAACGCCTCGGTCGCCTGTTGCCGCTGCCGCCGCCGGCGCGCTGAGGGCGCCCGGCGCTTGCACAGCGCCGCCCGGCTGTGCGCGAGTCGCGCGCATGCTCTGGTTCATCCGCGTCTGCGGCCTGCTGATCGCCGTGCGCTCGCTCACCAACTTCGCCAAGCTGACGCAGGGCGACGCCGCGGTGCTGGTCACCTTCGGCCACATCCTGCACGGCAGCGCTGCGTTCCTGCCAGCGGCGTTGATCGGCCTGTTCATGCTGATCACCGGCATCGCGCTGGTGATCGGCCACCGCTGGGCCGGTCCGTTGGTCGCCGTGTACGCCGCCTACGTCGCCGTCAACCTGATCACCTGGATGACCACCAACCCGGGCGAGCTCGAGCGCGTCGGCCAACGGCTGAGCAGCGCCACCGATCCAACCAGCCTGTGGTGGATCGGCGCCGGCGGCTTCTTCGTCTACTGCCTGGTCGCGCTCGGCACCACCGCCGGACCCGCCTGGCTGCTGCTGCGCCGCCGCCGCTGAGCGACCGGGCACCTCGCACGTCGCAACGGTCGTCAGATGGTGACGGCATTGCCGTCGCGAATCGGCTAGGAATGCGGGCAGGGACAGCGACGGGAGCGAGCGATGGACTCCACCTCCGGCAGCGCCGCGATCCACTCTGCGGTCTCCGGCGCCGGCACATCGGCAGGACGAGAGGCACACGCCGCGGCGCAGCGCGCGCTGATCACCGTGCTGCGCGCCGCCTGCTCCGGCGAGCTGGCGGCGGGCTTTGCGTATCGCGGCCACTGGCAGTCGCTGGCCGCCGGTGACGAGCGCGAGCACATCCGCACCGTCGAGGCGGAGGAGTGGCATCACCGCGGGCTGGTGATCGACATGCTCGCGCAGCTCGGCAAACGGCCGTCGCGGCGCCTGGAGGCGATCTTCTGGACCATCGGCCGCACGCTCGGATTGCTCTGCCACCTCAGCGGCTGGTTGGCGCCGATGTACGGCGCCGGGCGGCTGGAGAGCCGCAACGTGCGCGAGTACGAGGACGCGGCGTGCCACGCCTGGGGCTGCGGTCGCGGCGAGTGGGCCGACTGCCTGCTGAGCATGGCGGAGGTCGAGTGGGACCACGAGTCCTACTTCCGCCAGCGCGTGATGTCGCACTGGCTGGGGGCGCGGCTGCCGCTGTGGACCGCGCCGGCGCCGCGCGCCGAGATCCGCGCCTCGTTCGCGCGCGAGTGCGGCCTGCGCCGCGACGCCGCCTGAGCGGCGCCGCGGGCGGCCGACGGGTTACTTTGCGATGACGCGCACCATCTCCAACACCTTGTTGGAGTAGCCCCACTCGTTGTCGTACCACGACACCACCTTCACGAAGGTGTCGTCGAGCGCGATGCCGGCCTCGGCGTCGAACACCGAGGTGCGCGCCTCGCCGCGGAAGTCGGTCGCCACCACCTTGTCCTCGGTGTAGCCGAGCACGCCCTTCATCGGACCCTCGGCCGCCGCCTTCATCGCGGCGCAGATCTGCTCGTAGGTGGCGGGCTTGCTGAGCTCGACGGTGAGGTCGACCACCGACACGTCGGAAGTCGGCACGCGGAACGCCATGCCGGTGAGCTTCTTGTTGAGCTCCGGGATCACCTTGCCGACCGCCTTCGCGGCGCCGGTCGAGGACGGAATGATGTTCTCCAGGATGCCGCGGCCGCCGCGCCAGTCCTTGTTCGACGGGCCGTCGACCGTCTTCTGCGTCGCCGTCGCGGCGTGCACGGTGGTCATCAGGCCGCGCTTGATGCCCCAGGTGTCGTGCAGCACCTTGGCGACCGGCGCCAGGCAGTTGGTCGTGCACGACGCGTTCGAGATGATCGTCTGGCCGGCGTAGGTGGTGTGGTTGACGCCGTAGACGAACATCGGCGTGTCGTCCTTGCTCGGCGCGCTCTGGATCACCTTCTTGGCGCCGGCGGCGAGGTGCTTCTCGCAGGTCTCCTTGGTGAGGAAGAGACCGGTCGACTCGACGACGATATCGGCCTTGACCTCGCCCCACTTGAGCTCGGCCGGGTCCTTCACCGCGGTGAGGCGGATCTTCTTGCCGTTCACCACCAGCGTGTGCCCGTCGACCGCGATGTCGCCCTGGAAGCGACCGTGCACGGAGTCGTACTGCAGCATGTAGGCCAGGTAGTCCGGCTCGAGCAGGTCGTTGATGCCGACCACCTCGATGTCCGGGAAGTTCTTCACCGCGGCGCGGAACACCATGCGCCCGATGCGGCCAAACCCGTTGATCCCGACCCTGATCGCCATAGTCAGCTCCTTACCGAGGGCAGAAGTTCTTCACCGCGGAGACGCAGAGACGCGGAAGAGCCGGTCAAGCCGCCCGCTCCGCGTCGCTGCATCTCGCGGTGAGATCCTATTTTCGTTCCTTCGCACGGCTGGCGTTGCGGCTCAACGCAGCCGGACGCGAATCGCCGCCGCGTGCGCCTGGTAGCCTTCCAGCGCAGCAAGGGTCTCGACCGCCGGTCCGAGCCGCCTGAGCGCCTTGGCGCTGCCGCGCACGACGCTGGTGCGCTTGACGAAATGGTAGGTGCCGAGCGGCGAGAAGAAGCGCGCGCTGCCGCCGGTCGGCAGCACGTGATTGGGGCCGGCCAGGTAGTCGCCGAGCGGCGCCGGCGCCCACGCACCCTCGAAGATCGCCCCGGCGTTGCGCAGCCGGCGGGTGAGCGCGCCGGGATCGCGCACCAGCAGCTCCAGGTGCTCGGGCGCCACCGCTTCGGCCAGCTCGACCGCCTCGTCGAGGCCGCGCGTGACGATCAACGCCCCGCGCCGGCGCAGGATGCGCTCGATGGCGGCGCGCCGCGGCAGCGCGGCAAGCTGCTCGACGATCGCCTTCTGCACCGCCGCGGCGAGGCGGACCGACGGCGTCAGCAGGATGGCGCTCTCGTCGCCGCTGCCGTGCTCGGCCTGCGCCAGGAGATCGGCGGCAACGTAGGCGGGATCGGCGGTGGCGTCGGCAATCACCAGCACCTCGCTCGGGCCGGCGGTCGAATCGATGTCCACCTGCCCGTACACCTGGCGCTTCGCCGCCTGCACGAAGGCGTTGCCCGGTCCGACGATCTTGTCGACGCGCGCGATCGTCCTGGTGCCGTAGGCGAGCGCCGCAACCGCCTGCGCGCCGCCGACGCGGTAGACCGCGGTGGCGCCGGCGATGCGCGCCGCCGCCAGCACCGCGATCGGATGGCCGTCGCGTCCCGCCGGCGACACCATGATGACTTCCTCGACCCCGGCGACGCGCGCCGGGATGACGTTCATCAACACCGACGACGGATACGCCGCGTGGCCGCCCGGTACGTAGACGCCGACGCGGCGCAGCGGCGTGATGTTCTGCCCGAGCTCGAGGCCGGCGGCGTCGCGATAGCGCCACGACGCCTGCCGCTGGCGCGCGTGGAAGGCGCGGATGCGGCGCGCCGCCAGCCGCAGCGCGCCGCGCACCTTGGCCGGCAGCGCCTGCTCGGCGGCGACCAGATCGCGCTCCGGCACGCGCAGCGTCGCCGGCGTCAGCGCCGCGCCATCGAACCGCTTGGTGTAGGCGATCAGCGCCTTGTCACCCTGCCGCCGCACCGCCGCCACGATCGCCGCCGCCGCGTCCTCGGCGCGCCGCTGATCGGCCGCGTGCGTCGCCCGCAGCTTGGCGAAGGCCTGCCGGAAACCCGGCGCATCAGTTCTCAACACTCGTATCGTCATCACTGCTCAACACAGATGAACACCGAGAAAGGCCGATGAACACGGAAGCCCCCGTGTTTTCCGTGGTGCTCTGTGTTCATCGGTGGAAGGCCGTTCGCCTCAGCCTTTCGCGCCCTTGACGCGCTCGATGTCGGCGCCGAGGGCGGCGAGCTTGGCTTCGATGTGCTCGTAGCCGCGGTCGAGGTGGTAGACGCGCCGCACTTCGGTGGTGTTGCTCGCCGCCAGCGCGGCGATGATCAGCGACACGCTGGCGCGCAGGTCGGTGGCCATCACCGGCGCGCCGCTCAGGCGCTCGACGCCGCGCACCATGGCGTTGGCGCCCTCGATGGTGATGTCGGCGCCGAGCCGGGCGAGCTCCTGGGCGTGCATGAAGCGGTTCTCGAAGATGGTCTCGGAGATCAGGCTGCTGCCGTCGGCGACCGCGCAGACGGCCATCATCTGCGCCTGCAGATCGGTCGGGAAGCCCGGATACGGCGCCGTCTTCACGTCGACGCCGCGCAGGCGCTGCGGCACGCGCACGCGCAGGCCGGCGGCGTCCTCGTCGATCGCCGCGCCGGCCTCGCGCAGCTTGGCGATCACCGCCTGCAGGTGCTCGGCGCGGGCGCCGCGCACCAGCACGTCGCCGCCGGTGATCGCCGCCGCCATCAGGAACGTGCCGGCCTCGATGCGGTCGGGCACCACCTCGAAATCCATGCCGTGCAGGCGAGGCACGCCGTGGATGCGGATGATCGGCTCGCCGGCGCCGCTGACCTGCGCGCCCATCGCCGCCAGGGCCGCACCGAGGTCGGTGATCTCCGGCTCGCAGGCGGCGTTCTCGATGGTCGTCTCGCCGGCGGCGACCGCGGCGGCCATCATCAGGTGCTCGGTGGCACCGACCGACGGCATGTCGAGGTGGATGCGGGCGCCGCGCAGCCGGCCGACGCTCGCCTCGGCGTAGCCATGCACCAGCTCGATCTCGGCGCCCATCTCGCGCAGGCCATGCACGTGCAGGTTGACCGGCCGGCCGCCGATGGCGCAGCCGCCGGGCAGCGAGACGCGCGCCTTGCCGAAGCGCGCCAGCAGCGGGCCGAGCACCAGGAACGAGGCGCGCATCGTCTTGACCAGCTCGTAGGGCGCCTCGTGGCGGTGCACGCCGGCGCAGCAGATGGTCGCGCCGCCGGCAAAGCGCTCGACCGTCGCGCCGAGGTCCTCCAGCAGGCGCAGCGTGGTGCGCACGTCGACCACGTCGGGCAGCCGGCGCAGGGTACAGGGCGCCTCGGTGAGCAGCGTCGCGAGCAGGATCGGCAGCGCCGCGTTCTTCGCCCCCGCCACCGGCACCTCGCCCTCCAGCCGCCGCCCACCCCGCACCTGGATGATGTCCATCGCCCCGCTTCCTAGCCTTTCCCGCCAGGAAAACCAGCCTGCGGTGGCCAGCGCGCTACTAACCTTGCTTGATCTGGCAATGAATTCTCAACGCAGAGACGCAGAGGCCACGGAGTGACAGAGAGAGGCCCACCCGCAGCCCACATCCGAAAGCCAATCACCGAGGCGGATGAAGGCTCCTCGTTCCGCAGCCGTCTGACTCGGCGCGCTCTGAGGACTCCGCGTCTCTGCGTTGCGCTCTTTATGTCACTTCAAGGCTACCCGACGAGCTCGTCGTAGCGGCGCTGCGCCGCGGCGCGCCAGCGGCGGATGAGCAGGTAGCCGCCGAGCATGCCGCCGAGGTGGGCGAAGTGCGCGACGCCGGGCTGCCAGCCGCTCAGACCGAGCACCAGCTCCAGTCCGCCGTAGAGGGTGACGAACAGCCAGGCCGGCATCGGGATCGGCGGGATGAGCAGCACGACGCGCTCGTTCGGGTAGGTGACGCCGAAGGCGAGCAGCAGGCCGAAGACGGCGCCGGAGGCGCCGAGCGACGGCGCGACGCTTTCGCTGAGCAGCCCGACGGCGAGCTGCGCCAGCCCGGCGCTGATCAGGCAGACCAGGTAATAGACCGCGAAACGCCCGCTGCCCCAGGTGCGTTCCATGCGGCCGCCGAACATGTAGACGGCGAACATGTTGAAGAAGAGGTGGCCGACCCCGGCGTGCAGGAAGCCGTAGGTCAGCAATTGCCAGGGCGCGAAGCGCGACCCGAGCGGCCACAGCGCCAGGTGCGTCAGCATCCAACGGCCGCCGGTGGTGGCTTCCAGGAAGAAGACCAGCGCGTTGCCGTAGAGGATCAGCCGGGTGAGCGGGGGCAGCGCGGCGAACATGCGGGTCGCATCGTAGCACGCGGCTCGCTCAAGCGGCGGCGACCAGCGTGCGGGGGATGCCGGCGAGGTCGGGGACGACGCGCGCGTCGCGCAGACCGGCGGCGCTGGCCAGCGCGAGCACCGCGTCCGCCTGGCCCTGGCCGATCTCGATCATGATGTGGCCGCCGGGGCGCAGGCGCGCGACGGCGCCGGCCAGCAGGCGGCGGACGACGTCCAAGCCGTCGGCGCCGGCGAAGAGGGCGGCGCGCGGCTCGCAGGCAGTCTCGGGCGAGGCGGCGTCAGCCGGCGCGAGATACGGCGGGTTGCTGACGATGAGATCGAAGTCGGCATCGGCGGGCAGGGCCGCGTAGACGTCGCCGTGCACGAAGCCGATGCGCGCGATGACGCCGTGCGCGGCGGCGTTCTGGCGCGCCACGGCCAGCGCGTCCGGGCTGAGGTCGACGGCCGTCAGCTGCGCCGCCGGCAGCTCGCGCGCCAGCGCGACGGCGATGCAGCCGCTGCCGGTGCCGACGTCGAGGATCCGCTCCGGTCGCGGACGCAGGGCGAGCGCCAGCTCGACCAGCAGCTCGGTCTCGGGGCGCGGGATCAACACCGCCGGGGTGACGGCAAAGCGCAGCGACCAGAACTCCTGGCCGCCGGTGAGGTAGGCAAGCGGCTCGCGACGCCGGCGGCGCTCGATCAACGCCGCGAAGCGCTGCGCCGCCGGTTCCGGCACCGCGTCGCGCAGGCGGGCGAAGAGGCGGCTGCGGTCGAGGCCGAGGGCGTCGGCGAGCAACAGCTCGGCGTCGAGGCGTGCGCTGTCGATGCCGGCGGCGGCGAGGCGCGGCGCCGCGGCAGCGAGCAACGCGGCGGCGTCCATCAGCTCAGTTGCTCGGCCTGGTGGTGGGCGATCAGCCCGTCGACCAGCGGCTGGATCTCGCCGTCGACGACGCTGTCGATGTTGTACAGCGTCAGGTTGATGCGGTGGTCGGTGACGCGGCCCTGCGGGAAGTTGTAGGTGCGCACGCGCTCGGAGCGGTCGCCGCTGCCGACCATGCTGCGGCGGCTCTCGGCCTGCTCGGCGTGCTGCGCCGCCTGGGCGCGCTCGAGCAGGCGGGCGCGCAGGATCTTCAGCGCCTTCGCCTTGTTCTTGTGCTGCGACTTCTCGTCCTGGCAGGCCACCACCAGGCCGGTCGGCAGATGGGTGACGCGCACGGCGGAGTCGGTGGTGTTGACGCTCTGCCCGCCGGGACCCGACGAGCGGTAGACGTCGATGCGCAGCTCCTTCGCCTCGTCGATCTGCACCTCGACGTCTTCCGCCTCCGGCAGGATGGCGACGGTCACCGCCGAGGTGTGGATGCGCCCCGACGCCTCGGTCACCGGGACGCGCTGGACGCGGTGCACGCCGCCCTCGAACTTGAGCCGGCTGTATGCGCCCTGCCCCTCGATCAGTGCGATGACTTCCTTGAAGCCGCCGAGCCCGGTGGCGTTGGCGCTCAGCACCTCGACGCGCCAGCCCTGCCGCTCGGCGTAGCGGCTGTACATGCGGAAGAGCTGCGCGGCGAACAGGCTCGCCTCGTCGCCGCCGGTGCCGGCGCGGATCTCCAGCACGACGTTGCGGTCGTCGTTCGGGTCCTTGGGCAGCAGCAGGATGCGCAGCCGCTGCTCCAGGGCTTCGAGCCGCGTGCGCAGCTCGGGCAGCTCGGCCTTGACCAGCTCGCGGATGTCGGCGTCGCTCGACTCGAGCAGCTGCTTGTGGCCCTCGATGTCATGTGTCAGTCCGCGCCACTCGCGGTAGGCAAGGACGATCGGCTCGAGGTCGGCGCGCTCCTTCGCCAGGCGAGCGAAGTCCTTGCCGCCACCGGTGAGCGACGGGTCGATCAGCCGCTCCTCGAGATCGACGTAGCGGCGTTCGACGTCTTCCAGCTTGTCGAGCATGGCGCGTCGGGAACGAAAAAGGGCGCCGGGGAGGTCTCCCCGGCGCCCTGCGTTCGGTGCGTGCGCTGCGGGCCCGAATCCGGCGCCGCGCGCTACTTCTGCGCTTCGCCGGCGCTCGCCGCGGCGGCGTTGCTCTTGCCGTACTTGCGGCGGAAGCGCTCGACGCGGCCGGCGGTGTCGAGCAACTTCTGCTTGCCGGTGAAGAACGGGTGGCACTGCGCGCAGATGTCGACGTGCAGTTCCTTCTTGGTCGAGCGCGTCTGCCAGGTGTTGCCGCAGGCGCAGACGACGGTGGCGGCTTCGTACGTAGGGTGAATGCCCTCTTGCATGGCGTCCTCCGGGGAACGCGATTCAATACCTCAATTCCCCCCTTCGAAAAAGGGGGGCGAGGGGGGATTTCGGGATGGGCCGGTGGTCAACGAGATTCTCGGAAAAGCCCCCCTGACCCCGTTTTTCGGCTTTGCCCGCCAACGTGCCTCGGCCGAGGCTGTTAGGCTGCTCGCTGTCAGGGGCTCTGATTCTTCTGCCCTGACAGCCAACAGCCTGACCTGAAACTTCCCGCCAAAGAAGACAGCCAACCACCAAGACACCAAGGACACCAAGGGAATCTCAGACCCCTTCTTGGTGCCTTGGTGTCTTGGTGGTGATCTTCTGAGCGGCGAGGACGCGCGTTTCTCGCTCGAGTGTTCCGGCGCGGCAGGTGGCGGCACTAACAGCGTACAGCTCGTCCGCGGCGCTGATCGAGGCAACGAATTGCCGGGCAAAGCCCAGTTTTTCAGAGGGGGGAATCGAGCAAGGGGGAGTCAGCGCTGGACCAGAGTCTGGCCGCGGCGGTCGCTGTCGAGGCCGTCCAGGCCGCGGATCAGCTCGATGTAGAAGCGGATCATCCCGGCGTAGTCGGCCACCGCGACGCGCTCGTTGGTGCCGTGGAAGCGGTGCAGGTCGTCCGGGCCGGTGCGATAGGGCGAGAAGCGGAACACGTTGCGGCTCAGGCCGGTGTAGTGGCGTGCGTCGGTGCCGCCCAACACCAGGAACGGGCTGACCAGCACGTCCGGATGCGTCGCGCGGATGGTACGCGCCAGGTAGGCGAAGGCGGGCGAGTCGGTGTCCGACATCGGCGAGGGATCGTTGCCCTCGCCCAGCACGCCGACCTGCACCGCCGGATCGGCGACCGTGCGGCGCACGTGCTCGACCGTCGTCGCGACCGTCTCGCCGGGCAGGATGCGGAAGTTGACCACCGCCCGCGCCGCGGCGGGCAGCTGGTTCTCCTTCACCCCGCCCTGGAAGATGGTCGGCGCGGTGGTGGTGCGGATGGCGGCATTGGTCTGCGGCGAGGCGGCGAGCTGGCGCTCGACCAGCGGGCCGAAGAGCCACAGGTTGGCGAACACCACGCGCAGCGGAAAGGCCATCTCCGGCCCGAGGTACTCGAAGCTGTCGCCCATCGCGGCGCCCAGGTTGCTCGGCACCTGATGGCGGCCGAGCCGGTGCACCGCGTCGCTCAGCACGCTGATCGCGGTGCGCGCCGGCGGGATCGACGAGTGGCCGCCGGCGCTGTGCGCCGACAGCTCGACGCTGACGTAGCCCTTCTCGCCGAGACCGATCGAGGCCACCGGCGCGCTGAGCCCCGGCACCAGGCCGACCAGGATGGTGCCGCCCTCGTCGAGCACCAATTCGGGCGAGACGCCGCGCTGCGCCAGGCGTTCGGCGATCGCCTGCGCGCCGTGGTGCCCGCTGATCTCCTCGTCGTGCCCGAAGGCGAGCATCACGGTGCGCGGCGGCTCGTAGCCCTGCGCGAGCAGCCACTCGACCGCCTCCAGCGTGGCCAGCGCGCTGCTCTTGTCGTCGAGCGCGCCGCGCCCCCAGACGAAGCCGTCGGCGACGACGCCGTCGAAGGGCGGATGCTGCCACTGGTCCTCGGTACCGGGCTCGATCGGCACCACGTCGAGATGCGCCAGCAGCAGGATCGGCTTGTCGGCGCCGCGCCCCGGCCAGGTGTAGAGCAGGCTGTAGTCGTTGACCGTCTCGCGCTGCAGCGTCGCGGCGACGCGCGGGAAGCGCTGCGCCAGGTAGTCGTGCAGGCCGCGGAAGGCGGCGGTGTCGAACGCCGCCGGATCCTGGTTCGACACGGTGCGGTAGCGCAGCGCGCCGGCGAGCCGTTGCGCGGCGGCGTCGGCGTCGATCGCCACCGGCGCCGCCGGCTCGACGTGCGGCTGGCGCGACTCGGTGCGCAGCGTCCGCCCCACCAGGACGAGCAGGAGGGCGAGCAGCGTGGCGCCGGCCGCCACCGCGATGCGTTTCACCGTCTCGGTCTCCCGGGGAAAGGGCTGCCATATGCGCTGCCGAGCAGCGCGGCAAGCGGATCGCGATCGAGCAGCAACCCCAGGCGAATCAGCTCGGCGAGCGAGGTCGCGCCGGTCTTCACCATCAGCTTGGCGCGGTGCGTCTCGACCGTCTTGCGGCTCAGCGTGAGCGACGCAGCGATCGCCTTGCTCGCCTGCCCGGCGGCGATCAGGCCCAACACCTCACGCTCGCGCGGCGTCAGGCGCGCCAGCCGCCCGGTCAGCGCCGTCAGATGCGCCGCCGCTTCGCGGCGCGTCCGGTCGAGGCCGACAGCCTCCTGGAGGCGCTCCACCAGCACGCTGGCGGCGATCGGCTTCTCCAGCAAGTCGAGCGCCCCGGCGCGCAATACCTGCACGGCGGTGGTGACGTCGGCGTAGCCGCTGATGAAGATGATCGGCCACAGCGCGCCGCGCGCGATCAGCTCGCCGTGCAGCTCGAGGCCGCCCATGCCGGGCAGCCGGATGTCGATCAGCACACAGCCGGGCCGCGCGACGTCGAGCGCGGCGAGCAGGCTGGCGGCGCTGGAGTGCGCCTCGCAGGCCAGCTCGACAGAGGCCGCGGCGGCGCGCACGGCGGCGCGCACCACGGCGTCGTCGTCCACGACGAACACCGTCGGCGCCCCCGAATCGCCCGCGCCCGGCGCATCCTCGGCTGCGTCGCTCATGACCCCGTCGTCCGACGGCCTATACACCGCTCGCTCTGCGACGAGAAGGCAGATCGTATGCGACTTCGCATTGCGTGGACCGCATGCATGCGGCGATGCTATCCGCGCCCAATGCCCCGCCTGACCCGCCCGGCCGCGGCACGCCTGGCCACCCTGCTCGCCGCCGTGCTGATCGCCGGCGGCGCCGCGGCCGAACCGGCGGCGGAGGCGACGAGGAAGCGCGTGACCATCGAACCCGAGACCTACCGCGGCTGGCCCGACACCTACCGGGTCGCCAACGGCGCGATCGAGGCGCGCGTCGTCACCGCCGTCGGCCCGCGCATCATCGACCTGCGCGCCGGCGGCGGCGAGAACCTCTTCCACGTCCGCCCCGCCGAGGCCGGCGGCCGCGGCGAGGCGGAATGGATGTTCCGCGGCGGCTGGCGGCTGTGGGTGGCGCCGGAGACGCGCGCCACGACCTATGTCCCGGACAACGCGCCCTGCGCGGTGGCGGTCGAGGCCGGCGTGCTGCGCGTCACCGGCCCGCCGCAAGCGGCCGCCGGCATCCAGAAGATCGTCGAGGTCGAGGCCGACGCCGACCAGCCGTGCCTGCACGTGCGCTCGCGCATCAAGAACATCGGCACCCAGCCGGTGCGCTATGCCGCGTGGAGCCTGTCCGTCATGCGCCCTGGCGGGCGCGCCTTCGCGCCGCTCGACGTCGGCCCGCTCGACGCCTTCGACGCGACGCGCAAGCTGATCCTGTGGAGCTACGCGTCGCTCTCCGATCCGCGCTACGCCTTCGGCGATCGCCTGGTGCAGATCGATCACCAGCGCGTCCCGCCGGCGCCGACCGCCACCGGGCGCCGCGCCGACGAGAGCAAGATCGGCGTCGACTCCGCCCAGGGCTGGGCCGCCTACCTGATCGACCGCACGCTCTACCTGAAGCGCTTCCCGCACCAGGCCGGCGCCCCCTACCCCGACGGCGGCGCGACCATCGAGATCTACTCCAGCGCCGAGTTCCTCGAAGTCGAGAACCTCAGCCCACTCACCACCATCCAACCCGGCGGCGAGCTCGTCTACCCGGAAGACTGGTGGGTGTTCCCCGACGTCGACATCCCCCGCAACGACACCGATGCCCTGGAAGCGCTGCGTCCATTTGTCGAGCAAACCTCCACATTGTGACGCGCAAGAAAACGGAACCACAGATGAACACGGATGAACACGGATTGGGATCTGACCGAACAGATCATCGGTGGGGCGCTTGCGGTCAGTAATTCGCTCGGCTGCGGATTTCTTGAAAAGGTCTACGAGGCGGCGCTCGACCACGAGCTGACCAAGCGAGGCATAGGGGTCACACAGCAGTGTCCCCTCATCGTTTACTACGACAGCGTAGTCGTCGGTGAGTACCGCGCCGATCTCGTGGTCGCCGGCGCTGTCATCGTCGAGATCAAGGTGGCCAAGGCCTTCGACGTCATTCACGAAGCGCAGTTACTGAACTATCTGCGGGCCTCTCGTTTGAAGACTGGCCTACTCTTGAACTTCGGTAAGCCCCGCTTGGAGATCAAACGCATGGTGCAGTGACGCCCCATCCGTGTTCATCTGTGTTCATCCGTGGTTCCGTTTTGGTTTTCCCCGCGTTCCCACGCCGTCCATTGCGTTTGGTACGCATCCACGCTGTCGGGCGTGACGATGTCGATGCCGGAGTAGTGGAAGACGTCGCCGACGGACTGGCCGCGGCTGAGGGCGTCGAGCAGTTTCACGGCCTCCTCGCCCCAGCCGAAGTACTTCTGCCCGACCAGCAGTTGCACCTTGCCGGCGCGCAGCAGGTCGGGGGCAGGCGGGATGGTGTCGAAGGCGACGACCTTGGTCTTCGCCGGGTCGACCGGGTCGAGCGCGTTGCGCACGAACACCGGCCAGCCGCCGACCGACAGCCAGCCGTTCAGATTGGGATAGCGCTGCATCGCCGAGGCGATGACCTCCGAGACGCGCACGGCGTCGTCCTTGACGTCGAACTGCTCGACGACGCGGATGCCGGGATACGCCGCCAGCGCGGCGCGGGCGCCCTCCAGGCGCTTCTGCAGGTTGTCGGCGCCGAGCGCGGTGATGATCGCGACATCGCCGTTGCCACCGAGCAGCTTGGCGAGCCCGTCGCCGAGCGCGCGGCCGCCCTCGACGTCGTTGACGCCATAGAACGCCTGTCGTTTGCTCTTCGGCGCGTCGGAATCCCAGGTGACGACCGGAATGCCGAGGCTGACGGCGTGGTCGATGGCGTCGGTGAGCAGGTCGCCGTTCAGGCACGAGATGGCGATGCCGTCGACGCGCTGCGCGATGAACGACTCGAGGATCTCCTTCTGGCGGATCTCGTCGGTGCTCTCCGGCCCGCGCCAGAGGATCTCGACACCGAGCTTCTTCGCCTCGCGCTCCGCCCCGATACGCGCGTACTCGAACACCGGAATGTGCAGCGCCTTGGGAATGATTGCGAAGCGCCGAACGCTCGGCGCCTCATCCGACCGCGTGCAGCCCGTGAGGAGAAGCAGGAGGAACCACGGATGAACACAGATGAACACGGATAAGGTTCTGAAAACGCGTCGCGTCGGCATCACACTCCTAGTCCATCCGTGTTTATCCGTGTTCATCCGTGGTTCCTCTTAACTCTTTCCCCGCTGGCGAGGCGGTCGAGGACGACGATGACCAGCACCGCCACGCCGAGGATGAGGCGGTCGGCGAAGGTGCCGCCGGGAATCTGGGTGAGAGCGTTGCGCAGGACGCCGAAGATCAGCGCGCCGAGCACGGCGCCGATCACCGAGGCGCGACCGCCGGAGAGCGAGGCGCCGCCGACCACCGCCGCGGCGATGACGTCGAGCTCGTAGCCGCTCGCCAGGTCGGCCTTGCCCTGCCCCTGCACGACGGCAAGCACGACGCCGGAGAGCGCCGCCAGCAGGCCGCCGGCGACGTAGACGAACGCCTTGACCCGATCGACGCGCACGCCGGCGTAGCGCGCCGCGGTCTCGTTGCCGCCGGTGGCGAGCACGTGCCGCCCCAACGCGGTGCGCGTCATGACGAGCTGGAAGACGATCGCCAGCCCGACCATCAGGACGCCTGGCCACGCCGACAGCGGCACGCCGAGTGGCGCGACGCCGGCGGCCAGCCAGCGCGACAGATCGTAGAAGCGCCCCTCGGTGACGAGAAATGCCAGGCCGCGCGCGATGCCCATGACGCCGAGCGTGGCGATGAACGGCGGCAGCCGCGCGCCGACGATGAGCAGCGCGGCGAGCCCGCCGCTCAGTGCGCCGACACTCACGCCGGCTGCCATCGCCGCCGGCAGCGGCCAGCCGCCCTCGACGAACAGCTCGCCGGTGACCACCGCGGCGAGCGCGATCACCGCCCCCGGTGACAGATCGATGCCGCCGGCGCCGATGATCATCGCCGCGCCGATCGCGCTGATGCCGAAGATGCCCGAGTACTTGAAGATCAGCGCGATGTTGTCGGCGTTGGCGAAGGTGTGCGGCAGGCCCGGCCGGGCGAGGATCAGGGCGAAGCAGGCGAACTCCAGCGCGAGGATGACCAGCGCCGACCAGCCAGGGACGAGGCGGAGACGCATCACAATCAGCTATCAGCTATCAGCTGTCGGCGGTCGGCGGTCGGCTGACCGGTGATCGCCGCACCGAGCGCGTGCTCGTCCACCGTCGCGGCGTCGAACTCCGCCGCGACGCGGCCGCCGTAGAGGGCGAGGATGCGGTCGCAGAGGCCGAGCAGCTCGGGCAGGTCGCTGGACGCCAGCAGCACCGCCGTGCCGTCGTCGGCGAGGGCGCGGATCTGCGCGTGGATGTCCGCCTTGGCGCCGACGTCGACGCCGGCGGTGGGCTCGTCGAGCAACAGCAGGCGCGGCGCCCGGCGCAGCGCCCGCGCCAGCAGCACCTTCTGCTGGTTGCCGCCGGACAGCGCGCCGATCGGCGCGTCGACCCCGGGCGTGCGCAGGGCCAGGCGCGCGATCCAGTCGCGCGTGGCGCGGCGCTCGGCGCTCGGCTGCAGGCGCCAGCCGGCTGCCGGCAGGTGGAGGTTCTCGCGCACGCCGAGAGTCGGGATCAGGCCCTTGCGCATGCGGTCCTCCGGCAACAGCACCGCCACGGCGTGGCCGTCGGCCTGGATGCGCGCGCGGCGCACACCGGCAAGACTCTCCAGCACGGTGCTGCGCCCGCTGCCGAGCAGACCGGCGAGGCCGACGATCTCGCCGGCGCGCACGGCGAAGGCGACGTCGCGCAGGCGGCCGGCGGCGAGCCCGCGCACCTGCAGACACGGCGCGCCGCGGGTGCCGGCACGGCGGGCACCGAGCGCGACGTCGCGGCCGACCATCTGCCGCACCAGCGATGCGGCGTCGAAGTCGGCCGCCGCACCGCTGGCGACGCGGCGCCCGTCGCGCAGCACGGTGACGCGATCGGCCAGCGCCAGCACCTCGTCGAGCCGATGGCTGACCCACACCACCGCGCCGCCCGCCGCCGCGACGCCGCGCGCCACCGCGAACAGGCGTTCGGCCTCGGCGGCGCCGAGCACCGCGGTGGGCTCGTCGAGCAGCCACACCGGCGCCTGCTGCCGCACCGCGCGCGCCACCTGCACCTGCTTGCGCTGGCTCGCCGACAGAGCGCCGAGCCGCGCCGACGGATCGATCGCCGCGCCGACCGCCGCCAGCGCCGCCGCCGCCGCGTCGCGCATCGCCGCCGTACGCAGCCAGCCGAGCCGGCCGCGCAGCTCCGCGGCGAGGAAGATCCACTCCGCCGCCGTGCCGTCCGGCGGCAGCTCCGGCTCCTGCGCCACCCAGGCGACGCGCGTCGCCGGCGCGCGCGCCACCGTGCCGCGGTCGGGAACCAGCGCGCCGGCCAGGACGCGCAGCAGCGTCGACTTGCCGGCGCCGTTCTCGCCGACCACGGCGTGGATCTCGCCCGCCGCCAGCGCGAGGTCGACCGCGTCGAGCGCCGTCGTCGCGCCGTAGCGCACGGTAGCGTGTTCAACCGAGAGCAGTGACATCAGCCCTTCAACGCAGAGACGCGGAGACGCAGAGGATGCCGAGCAGAGATTTCATGGTCATCTCTGCGCCCTCGGCGTCTCTGCGTCTCTGCGTTGACTCCTCAGCTGCCCAGCGAGCGCACCGCGGCGACGGCGCGCGTCCAGCCGCGGTAGAGCTCCTCGCGCTGCTCGGGCCGCATGCGCGGCTTGAACAGGCGGTCGCGCTTGCGCGCGCGCTCCAGCTTGGCGGCGTCCTTCCACAGGCCGACGCCGCGGCCGGCCAGCAGGGCGGCGCCGAGCGCGGTGGTCTCGATGATCACCGGCCGGTCGACCGGCGTACCGAGCATGTCGGCCTGGAACTGCATGAGGAAGTCGTTGGCCGAGGCGCCACCGTCGACGCGCAGGCCGGTGAGCGGCCGGCCCGACTCGGCCGCCATCGTGGCGACCCCGTCGCGCGTCTGGATGGCGAGCGACTCCAGCGTCGCCCGCACCAGGTGGGCGCGCGTCACGCCGCGCGTCAGCCCGAGCACCGCGCCGCGCGCCGCCGCGTCCCAGTACGGCGTGCCGAGCCCGACGAAGGCGGGAACGACGGTCACCCCGAGCGACGAGCCGACACTGGTGGCGAGCTTCTCGCTCTCCGCCGCCGTCTTCAGCAGGCCGAGCCCGTCGCGCAGCCACTGCACCGCGGCGCCGGCGATGAACACCGACCCCTCCAACGCGTAGGCCGGGCGGCCGTCGACGCCGCAGGCGACGGTGGTCAGCAGGCCCTTCTTCGACGCCACCGCTTCGTCGCCGGTGAACATCAGCAGGAAGCAGCCGGTGCCGTAGGTGTTCTTCACCATGCCGGGATGGAAGCAGGCCTGGCCGAACAGCGCCGCCTGCTGGTCGCCGGCGATGCCGGTGATCGGCACCTCGGCGCCGAAGATCTTCGCGTCGGTGGTGGCGATCGGGCCGCTCGACCCGACCAGCTTCGGCAGCAGCTCGTCGGGGACGTCGAAGAGCCGCAGCAGCTCGGCATCCCAGCTCAGCCGGCGGACGTCGTAGAGCAGCGTGCGCGAGGCGTTGGTGTGATCGGTGACGTGCACGCGCCCGCCGGTGAGCTTCCACACCAGCCAGCTGTCGATGGTACCGAAGGCGAGCTCGCGCGCGCGGCGGCGCAGGCCGCGGCCGTTGTCGAGCAGCCAGCGCAGCTTGGTGCCGGAGAAGTACGGATCGAGCACCAGGCCGGTCTTGTCGCGCACCCAGGCCTCGCGCCCCTCCATTTTCAGGCGGGCGCAGTACTCGGCGGTGCGGCGGTCCTGCCAGACGATGGCGCGCGCCACCGGCGTGCCGCGGCCGCGCTCCCACACCACCGTCGTCTCGCGCTGGTTGGTGATGCCGATGGCGGCGATGTCGGTGGGCTTGAGCCGCGCCGCCTTCACCGCCTTGGCCATGACGCGCTGACTGACCCGCCAGATCTCCTCGGCGTCGTGCTCCACCCAGCCCGGCTTCGGGTAGTACTGGCGGAACTCCGAGTACGCCCGCCCGCGCACCGTCCCCGCGTCGTCGAACACGATCGCGGTCGAGCCGGTGGTTCCCTGATCGATGGCCAAGACGTGTCGGCGCGGCATGAGCTCTCCCCCCTCGAAGTGGCGGCGCACCATAGGCCAGGAGCGTGACCGGTGACCAGTGACCGGTGACCGGTGACCGGTGACCGGTGACGGGCTCGACGCGCCGCAGCCGATCGAGTTGCTGGTCACCGGTCACTGGTCACGCTTTTGTCCATCTTCTACACTCGACCCGATGCCCGCCCCGCAGCTGCTCTTCGTCACCGGCAAGGGGGGCGTCGGCAAGACCACCGTCGCGGCGGCGCTGGCGCGCCAGGTGGCGGCGCAGAAGCGGCGGGTGCTGCTGGTCGAGACGGCGGCGGAACGCAGCGTCGCGGCGCTGTTCGGCGGCGCCGCGCTGGGTCCCGACCCGGTGGAGATGGAGGCGCGGCTGTCCGGCGTGCGGATCGAGTCGCGCGCGCTGGTCGAGTCGTACTTCCGCCGCCTGCTGCGCCTGCCGTTTCTGGCCAACCGGCTGTTCGCCAGCGGCACCTTCCGGGCGGTCACCGCAGCGGCGCCCGGGGTGACCGAGTTCGTCATCCTCGACCACCTGCAGCAGTGGACCGAGCCCGGCCGCTTCACCCGCCGCGCGCCGTACGACACGGTCATCGTCGACGGCCCGGCCAGCGGCCACGCCGTACGCCTGTTGCGCACGCCGGCGCAGCTCACCCGCCTGGTGCCGCGCGGCCCGATCGGCAGCAGCGTCGCCCGCCTGCAGGCGCTGGTCGAGAACCACCGGCGGACGCGCGTCGTCCTCGTCGCCATCCCGGACGAGATGGCGGTCACCGAAGCGATGGAGACGCGCGGCGCGCTCGCCGCGGTCGGCGTGGCGCTCGCCGCGCCGGTGCTGAACCGCGTCTGGCCGCGCCGCTTCTCGGCCGCCGACGAGCAGGCGCTGGCGCGGCCGCCGCTCGCCGCCGGCGATCCGTTGTGGCACGCGGCCCGGCTCGCCATCGCGGCGCGGCACGAGGCCGAGCGCCATCTGGCAACGCTCAAGCGCGCCTTCGGCGCCGCGCCGGTGGCGCTCGCCGAACAGGCCGGCCGCGGCGTCGACGCCGAGACGCTGGCCGGCTTCGGCCGCGCCCTGGATGGGCTCACGCATGCCGCTGATTGAGCACGGACCGCTGCGCATCGATCCGGCCGGCATGGCGCGCCTGCTCGGCCAGCGGCTGATCGTCTGCGTCGGCGCCGGCGGGGTCGGCAAGACCACCACCGCCGCCGCACTGGCGGTAGCGGCGGCGCGCGCCGGCCGGCGCGCCGCGGTGATCACCGTCGACCCCGCCCGCCGCCTCAAGGACGCGCTGGGGCTCGACGCGCTGAGCAGCGAGCCGCGCGCCGTGCCGCTCGGCGGCGGCGCCCGGCTCGACGCGCTGGCGCTCGACGCCAAGCGCACCTTCGACCGGCTGATCGAGCGCGTCGCGCCGAGCCGCGCCCTCGCCGAGCGCATCTTCGCCAACCGCCTCTACCAGGAGATCTCCAGCGAGCTCGGCGGCTCGGCCGAGTACATGGCGATGGAGAAGCTGCACGAGCTGCTGGCGCTGCAGCGCTACGACGTGGTGGTGGTCGACACGCCGCCCAGCGCCGACGCGCGCGACCTGCTCGGCGCGCCGGGACGCATCGCCGAGCTGCTCGCCTCGCAGGCGGTGCAGTTCCTCAAGGCGCCGTCCTCGATCCTCACCGGCAGCACCGAGTCGGGCCTGGCGCGCGCCGCGCTCGGCGCGGTGCTGCGCGCGCTGGAGCGCTGGACCGGCATGGGCCTGCTCGGCGAGATGGCCGACTTCGCCGCCAGCTTCGAGTCCCTGCTCGACGGCTTCCGCGGCCGCGCCGGCGAGATCGCCGCGGCGCTGCGCGCGCCCGACACCAGCTTCGCCATCGTCACCACGCCCGAACCCAACACCATCGCCGCGACACTCGCCTTCGACGGCGAGCTGGCGGCGGCCGGCTATCCGGTCGCCGGGGTGATCGCCAACCGCGTGCACCGCTTCCCACCGCTCGCCGCCGGCGCCGGCACCTGGGCCGCGCCGGCGCTGCGCGAGAAGCTGCGCGCCAACTACGCCGACTTCGCCGCGCTCGGCGCGCGCGACGACGGCGCCCTGAGCGTGCTGGCGGCGGCGGCGCACGCGCCGCTGCTGGCGGCGCTGCCGGCCCTCGCGACGCCGCCGGCTTCGCTGGCGGCGCTGGAGGCGATTGCC
>JANRJF010000232.1:0-5398 GCA_033764095.1 Deltaproteobacteria bacterium
GTCAACTCATGCCCCGCAATATCGAGGGCGCCCGCGAAGCTCGGGCCATAGACCATCACGTTCGCCTTGGGGCAACCCTTCATCACGCCCGGGCACCAGTGGGCGTTCTGCAGGCTGCCGTAGCGCACGTAGGATTCGAGCGGCGCTCCGCCGGCCGGCCCATCGGCGTCGTTGTCGTCGAAGCTGTTGCGGCCATGGACCAGAAAAAAGTAGTCGCGCACGATGCCGATGTTGCGGAACGCGATCTCGACGTCCGGCGTCAGCGTATCGGGCCGTTCGCCGGTCTCCTCGTCGATCAGCTTCTTGCCCGGAAACTTTTCGCTGTTGGCCATGTCGTAGACGCGCCGCAGCATGGCCGACGGCTGGTCGCGATAGAAGAACAGGATCTTCTTGTCGGCGGCGTCGACGAACACCCGGAACGCGTCGATCGTCACAAGATAGGCGAGCCGGATCGGACCCGGCGCCGCGCCGCGCGCCTTGACGAGCGCCGGATCGAACACCGACAGCTCTGTGCGCGCAGCCGTTTCGTCGATCTTGGCGAGGAGCTGGTCTAACAGCAGGTCGCGCTTGCGCTGCGACAGCTCCTCTTTCAGCTTGGCGCGAGCCGACGAGATCGCGTCCGCTTCCGTGATCGAGGGCGTGGTCGTCTCCACAGCCGCCGTCGAGAAGCTGGCTGTCAACTGCGTGACCGCCAGCGACGGATTGACCGTGACACGGCCCGACGAGCCGAACACCGGAATGCCGTTCACGCGCTGCTGCACGTGGACGATGTTCTGCCCCTTTACGTCGGGATCGCGCCGCACCTTGACGGCCTCGACCTTGGCGGTCGCGTTCTTCTGCGGGAACGCGGCCGTGAGTTCGCTCTGCGCGAACAGCGCCTCGACCACCTGGCGCACCTCGGCTTCCGTCGGTGTGGTGCTCGCACCGAGGCCCGCGGACGGCGCCTGGCTGCGATAGCCCCTTATGCTGCTCGGCAGGCCCGTGTTCGGGTCGATCTTGAAAACCAGTCCAGGGTTGGCGCGCTTCACGTCCTCGAGCGCTTTCTTGACCTCGGTCTCGACCGTCTGCTGCGCCGCGGCTGCGAACGGGGCCGCCGCAGCGAGCAGCGCCAGTGAAGCGAACAGAGAAACTCTCGACGGCGTCATGACAGGCCCTCACCTTCTCGACCGGCGCACACCTCGCGATTTGCACGCCGCTGTTGATCTCCGGTTGCCGCTGCGCGCGGCCGGCTAGTCGCAGGGAATCTTCGGTCTCGTCGCGGTCGCATTGCCGCCCGCGACGAGCGCCACCGACGCGCTCTCCCACTGCGCGATGCGGTCCGCGAAGCCCGTATCCTTCATCGCGGTCTTGAAGTCCTTGTCCTTGTCGGTCCAGGCCGTGGCGACGACGTCGAGGTCCGACATCGGCTTGCCGAGCACCGCGAGCCCGTCCTGCTTCACGTCGTAGGATGCCTTTCCGCTGCCGTTGAGGTCGATCAGCGGCCAGCAGTTCTCGTCGCCGTCGATATCGCCGTCACCGTTGAGATCGGTCTTGAATGCCGGTCCGCCCGCCTTGACCTCTTGGATCTCGGTCATGTTGTCCCGGAACACTTCGAGGTCGGCGCTGTCGACCTTGCCGTCGCCAGTGAGGTCCGCCAGATACTCGATCATCTGCGGCGAGAGACTGAGCACGGCATCGAGCGCATCGACCTGCTTGGCATCGACACGCTGCGGCCCGCCTGCTGCAGGCGCCGCTCCCGAAGGAGCCGGATCGGTCGAGGCGCCGAGCGGCGGAGGCGGTCCGACGTCGTATTCGGAAGGGGCCGGCCCGCTCGTCTCGGCCGGAGCCTTGGGTGCCGGTGCGGTCGCCTCCTGAACCGGAGCCGGTGCGGGCTGAGGCGGCCTCAGATGGGGGCTTGCGGTCGCACGGATCACGTTGGCGATTTCGGCCGGCGTTTTCTCCGGAGCAAGCTCGAACAGGATCGCAGCAAGCGCCGCAACGTGCGGCGCCGCCTGCGACGTGCCGCTGCACAGGCCGTAGCTCTCTCGCCGGCTGGCAAGCGTGCTCATGATGTCGACGCCGGGCGCCGCGACGTGCCCGCCCACGTTCGAGAACACCGCTCGCTCTCCGTCGCGGCCGGTCGCCTCGACGACGAGGATATTGTCGCTCGGCTGCGTGTTGCCGACGCCGAGAATGCCTGCCCAGCCGAACGGCGAGGCCCAGCGCGCGTCGAGCGGCTGCTGTTCGAGCCACGCGGAATCGTTGCCGGCAGCCTGCACGAAAAGCACTTTGCTGCGAAACTTGTGCGCGAGCCGCCGCGCGCCGGTGCCCTGGCTCTCGATGTGCTCGCGCAGGCCCTCGTTTTCGAACGGCATCTCGTCCTTCAGCGCACCGGTCACGAACCAGTTGTAGCCGAGACTGAAATTGACGACCGCGCGCTGCTGCTCGTTGGACAGGTTGGCGCCGAGAAATACGGCGGTGTCCTGCACCACGTTGGCGAACAGCGCGTCCGGCTGCACCGCGTCCTCGGGGCTCGCGGCGTCGACCGGCGGTGGCTCGTCCTGCCCGATCGGAACGGCGATGACCGCGGAGTTCGGCACGATTCCGTCGGTGCCGATCTTGTTGCCGAAACTCGCTCCGATGATGCCGGCGACGTGCGTGCCGTGACTGTACTTGCAGGTCGCGATAAGCGGCGGGCTCATGTTGCCGACGACCTTGGAATAGGCCAGGTCGCTGTGATTGGCGAAGCCCGTGTCGAACACCGCAACCCTGACCGGCGCGGCGCTCGTGTTGAGCTTGCGGTACCGCTGCAGGATCGACCATACCGGCGGCATGCGCATCGACTTCAGGCCCCAGTTGCCGTCGTCGCTCGCCCCCGTGCGCCAGTACCAGCGGAACATCACGCCGTTCGACTCGCTCTCGGTCTTGACCGGCGCCGGCATCGCATTGGGTTTCATGCCGGAATTGACGAACGCCGCGTCTACGCCAGGCTCGCGCCGCAGATCCCTCACGATGCGCGGCCGCAAGAGCTGGTCGAGCGTGGCGGGATCGCGCTCCGGCGCGGCCGAGCGCGTACCGCTCGACTTCTGGCTGACGTACAGCCAGCCGAGTTCGTCGTCGTATTTGGTGACTTCCAGGTCGTACTTTTCCAGCAGCGCATCGATCTGCGCGCTGGTGACGTCGGGCTTCAACTGGATCACGTAGCTGTTGCGCTTGACGGCGACGGGGTCGTTGGTGCCGGCCTGCGCGAACTGCATCACCTTCTGATCGTCCGCCGGCACCGTAGCGGCATCGTCCTGGCGCGGACCGCGCGACGCTCCGGCGGTCGCCGTCGTACCGTCGTGCCCTTTGGGCTTCGGCGCGGTGAAGAATGAAACCATCCATTCCCAGGCGCCCGAAGCTATGCTGCCCCAGGTCTCGGAGCGCTTCTGCGGCGGCGCGTTGGGTGCCCGCTGCACCGAGCCGTCCGGCTTCACGTAGTAGTAATCGTCGGGCTTGATCTTGTCGTCCTGCTGCTGGCGCGTGACGCCGCGCGTCTGCGAGCCGAATTTCTTGTTGAGCAGATTGCGCAGGTTTTCCTGCTCCTGAGCCGTTTGCGCGAGCGCCGGCACGCTGCCGAGGGCAACGGCCAGGGCGACGGCGAGCAATCGGATACGCATTGTCGTGCTCCTCCTAGTCGGCGGTCTCCGCCTCGACTTTGCATCCGGCGGAACCGCAGCAGACATATTGTCGAAAGTGCCACCCCTTTTTGCGGTTCCTGTGACGCAAGGATCGCGCGCACCCTGATTATCACGGGCGCGAGGCGGCGTGAGAAGATATTAGTACCGATCGCCCGCGCCGGATTGATCGAGCCCAACTTCGTCGGCACGAAGTGCCGGGCGGGACGATGGAATTTAGCTCCGGCAAGTGCCGGCGGATTGCGCCGCAGCGTTCCCGGCGCCCGAAGGCGCCGGCACCCGCAGCAGCGCGCCTCCCGGCTACTTCTTCCAGTACCCCGCCCACCAGTCGGTCACGTACTTCCAGCCGGTGCTCCACCAGCCCTGCTCCTGCTTCGGCGGCTCCGGCGGAGTGGGTGGCGGCGTCGGCGGAGTGGGTGGTGGCGTCGGCGTCACCGGCGGCTCCGGAGTCGGAGGCGTAGGCGGCGTCGGCGGAGTGGGTGGCGGCGTCGGCGTCACCGGCGGCTCCGGAGTCGGAGGCGTGGGCGGCGTCGGTGGAGTGGGTGGCGGCGTCGGAGGCGTCGGCAGTACCGCGCCGATCTCGACATTCGGGTCGATCACGAGCTTGCCGTCGGCGTCGATCGAATTCTCGATGCCCTTCGACTTACGGTAGGCCGCGACCAGCGACGCGAACACCGGCACCTTGGTCGACACGACCTTGCTGCCGATCTGGATCGACTGGCGCGCCTCGAAGTGCAGGTGGATGGTCGTCGCGACCTTGCCGCCCATGATGTTGGACACGCGGCCGAGCACGTCGCCCTGCTTCACCGACTGCCCGACCTTCACCTTGATCGTGCTCGAGTGCATGTGCAGGTAGAGGTATTCCGTGCCGTCGGCGCCGCGCAGGCCGACCGTCGTGTTCGACGTAACCTGCGTGATCTTGCCGTCGACGACCGCGACGACGTCCCACTTCTTGTCCTCGCACTTCGGCGGGCGGATGTCCTGTCCCTGGTGGCCTTCGCCCGTCGGGCACATCTCGGTCTTGCGCCCGTCGCGCAGTTCGCAGAAGTCGTCGCGCTGGAACATCGGGTCGTAGTTGCGCTTGTCGCACTGCCCGCCGCCGGGGCCGAGATAGCCGCCCGGCCCGCGGATCTGCGAGTTCATGTGCGGATGCAGCCCGTCGCCGAGCTTGAGCGGATAGATGATGTTCGGCAGATAGACGAAGCGGTCGCCCGCGCGCCCGCGCTTCTTGTCCTCCGGATGCAGGTCGCCCGGCGCGTAGTATGCGAAGCCCGGATTGACCGCCGGCGGAGTAGGCGGCGTCGGAGTAGGTGGTGTCGGCGGAGTGGGAGTTGGAGGCGTCGGGGTCACCGGCGGCTCGGGCGTAGGCGGGATTGGCGGCGTCGGAGTCGTCGTCTGGTTGAGCTCGCACTTCGCCTGATGCAGCAGGCGCCCGCCCGGGTCCGCACAAGTGTCCGCGTTGCCGGCGGGAGCGACACGCGCGGCGCCCTTCGCGAACGCATACGCGACGACGTCACGTCGCGCGGACGCAGCCGGCGCGCCGGCCGTCGCCTTGGTTTCGGCCTTGGCCGCTGGCACGCCGGCGAGGCGCGCGACGGGAAAAGCCGCGACCAGGCCTGCGATTGCTAGAAGAAGGGCAAGCGAGGAGCGTCTCTTGAGCGACCGCACTGGCACTGACCCCCTCTTGCACCGAACGCTTGGTGACCGGCGTTCTGAACCTGGAAAGCGACGGCACTATGCCC
>JANRJF010000233.1:0-11315 GCA_033764095.1 Deltaproteobacteria bacterium
GATGCGGCTGACGACGCGGTTCATGAACTCGCGGTCGTGCGAGGTCATCACCAAGGCACCCTCGTAATCGGCGAGGAAGCGCTCCAGCCAGATCAGCGACTCGATGTCGAGGTGGTTGGAGGGCTCATCCAGCAGCATGGCGCTCGGTTGCATGAGCAGGATGCGCGCCAGCGCGGCGCGCATCTTCCAGCCGCCGGAGAGCTGGCCGACGTCGCCGTCCATCATCTCCTGGCTGAAGCCGAGGCCGGCGAGGATCTCGCGCGCCCGCGCCTCGAGGGCGTAGCCGTCGAGGTCCTCGAAGCGCGACTGCGCCTCGCCGAAGCGCGCGATGAGCCGGTCCATCTCGTCGGCGCGTGCCGGATCGGCCATGGCGTGCTCCAGCTCGCGCAGCTCGGCCGCCACCTCGGACACCGGGCCGACGCCGTTCATCACCTCGGCCACCACCGGTCGACCGCTCATCTCGCCGACGTCCTGGTTGAAGTAGCCGATGCTGACGCCGCGATCGATCGACACCTGACCGTCGTCGGGCTCCTCCTCGCCGCTGATCAGCCGGAAGACGGTCGACTTGCCGGCGCCGTTCGGTCCCACCAGGCCGATCTTCTCGCCGCGGTGCACCGCCGCCCCGGCCTCGACGAAGAGGATCTGCTTGCCGTGCTGCTTGGAGATCTGGTCGAGCCGAATCATGAAGCGCCCAGCCCTAGCCTGAATCGCCGCGCAGGTCAGTCGGGGCCCCCATCCCGGCCTTCCCCCGCTGCGCGGGGGAAGGAGCAGACGCCCTCTGTGTGACAAGGCTCCTTCCCCCGCGCCAGCGGGGGAAGGCCGGGATGGGGCCCTGCCGTCGAACGCCCGAAACGTACGCCGTTCATCGCCGCTGAACGACGATCGGGCATGAAAACCCTGATTGCGGTGGTGTTTTGTGGGCTGTCCCTGGCGGTGCCGGCGTTCGCAGCGTGCGGCGGCGACTGCAACGGAGACGGCGAGGTGACGATCGGCGAGCTCATCCAGGGCGTCGGCATCGCGCTCGGCAGCGCGCCGCTGTCGGGCTGCGGGTCGTTCGACCTGAACAGCGACGGCGGCGTCGCGATCAACGAGCTGCTGTCGGCGGTGAACGCGGCGCTGAGCGGTTGCGATGGCGCTGCGACCCCGTCACCGCGGCCGACCCCGACCGCCACGCCGGGCGGCACCAGCTGCGGGCCGCGCGGCCGGCTGGTCTACTCGGTCTTCGACTTCCAGACCTTCGAGTCCGACCTCTACGTGATCTGCGACAACGGCGCGCAGCCGCGGCGCATCGAGCAGCCCGGCTACACCGAGACCTACCCGGCGTGGAGTCCGGACGGCACCCGCATCGCCTATCGCTATTCGCTGGCGTCGTTGGATCCCAACACCCCGCCGGAGGGCGGCATCGCCGTCGAGGACGCCGATGGCGGCAACCGCGTGACCGTTGCCGTCGAGGTGGAGGGCCGCGCGCCGGCCTGGAGTCCGGACGGCACGCGCATCACCTTCGTCGGCGGCAGCGCCTTCGCAGGCACCAACACCATCGAGATCGTCAATGCCGATGGCACCAATCGGCGCACGCTGGTGGCGAACGTCGGCGGCGAGCAGTACGGGCCGATGTCGTGGAGCCCGGACGGGACGAAGATCGCCTTCGAGTCGAGCCGTGGCAAGGTGAGCAGCGACTTCACCGGCCAGGAGATCTTCGTGATGAACGTCGATGGCAGCGGCATCACGCCGTTGACCGACAACGCGCTGGTCGACAGCAAGCCCGATTGGAACCCGGACGGCTCGCTGATCGCGTTCGCCTCGCGCGTCGGCGATGCCAGTCAGGTGTGGGTGGTGCGCACCGACGGCGGCGGCGCGCGCCGCCTGATCGCCGACGGCGACGGGCCCGCCTGGAACAGCGACGGGACGGCGATTGCCTATCTGCACGGCGGCAAGATCGTCAGCGCCGACGCCGACGGCGGCAATCCGGTCGAGGTGCCGGGCAGCGACTTCGCCGGCGAGCTCGACTTCCACTGAGGCCGCGGCGCCCCGGCTCGCCCGCGCCGCTGGCGCGTGGTAGCCGGGGCGCATGCGACGCCGACAGCTGATCGAGCTGGAGGACCAGGCGTGGTTCCCGGCGGCGATTCGCGACGCCGCCACCGACTACCTGCGCTTCATGCTCACCCTCGGCAACAACTATGCGCCGGCCGCGCCGCTGCTGGCGCGGCTGCTGCGGCAGAGCGGTGCCGCGCGCATCGTCGACCTGTGTTCGGGCGGCGGCGGCCCCTGGCAGCGCATGCGCGCCGAGCTGGCGGCGCAGGGTGAGACGCCCGACATCGTCCTCACCGACAAGTACCCCAACGCGCCGGCGGCGGCGCTGCTCGCGGACGGCGCCGCCGGCGGCGGCATCGCCTACCACCCGGAGAGCGTCGACGCGCTCAACCTGCCGGGCGCGTTGTCCGGTCTGCGCACCATGTTCAGCGCCTTCCACCACTTTCCGCCCGCGGCGGCGCAGGCGCTGCTGCACGATGCGCAGCGCCGCGCGGCGCCGATCGCGATCTTCGAGACCACGCAGCGCAGCGTCGTCAGCCTACTGCTGATCGCCGGCTCGCCGCTCTTCGTCTTCCTCGCCATGCCCTTCGTGCGCCCGTTCCGCTGGCGCAACCTCTTGTTCACCTACGTCATCCCGGTGCTGCCGCTGATGGTGCTGTGGGACGGCATCGTCTCCTGCCTGCGCTGCTACACGCCGGAGGAGCTGCGCGGACTGATCGCCGCGCTGCCGCCGCGCGACGACTACAGCTGGGAGGTCGGCGAGGCGTGGGCGAGGGGCGCGCCGCTTCCGGTCACCTACGTGCTCGGCCTGCCGAGCCCCGACGCCCGCGCAAGCTGAGGGGGGCGCGGCGGCGCATGCTGATCCTCGCCTGGCTGCTCGCCATCGCCGGCGCGCTGGTCGCGTTCGTCGTCAGCCTGGCCGGCGCGATGAAGACGGTGCCGCGCCTGCACTGGCAGGAGGCGATCGTCGCCGTGCCGCTGCCGGTGCTCGCCGCCGCCCTGGCGCTGTGGTGTCTGCTCCGTCCGCCGCCGGAGCGCGCGGCGCCGGTGCTCGGTGCCAGCCTGGCGCTGTTGATCGCATTCGTCACGCTGCTCGTCATGCTGATGACGTACGTCGAGCAGCCCAGCGGGCCGATCTGAGGCGGTTCCGTGGTCGCGCTGCGCGCGGCGCCGCGTCAGCGGCGCCACGGGCGCGCCTTTTGACTCCGACGCGCGCAGGAATCGTCCGCAACGCGCTGGTGCTCGGCACCAACGGACCGACGCTGCCGATTTCTCGTCCGGCGCCCGAACCGCCGGCGGCCGAGAGTTGAGAGATCGCTCAGCCCGCCAGTGCGCGGCTGGCGGCTTCGACGGCGGCGCCGGGCCGGACGGCGTAGCCGCACTCCGGCAGCACGCGCTCCAGCGCGTGCAGGACGAACAGCACGTTGGCGGCGGTGCTCGATTCGCCCATCAGGCCGATGCGCCACACCTTGCCCTTCAATGGGCCGAGGCCGCCGCCGATCTCGAGGTTGAACTCGTTCAGCAGCCGGCCGCGCACCGCCATGTCGTCGACCCCGTCCGGGATCGCGACGCTGTTCAGCGCCCACAGCTGATGGCCTTCCTGCGACGCGAGCGGCAGCCCGATTGCCGCCAGGCCGGCCTTGAGCCCCTGGTGATGGCGCTGGTGGCGCGCCCAGCGCGCCTCCAGCCCTTCCTCGTGCACCAGGCGCAGCGCTTCGAGCAGCGCGTAGTTCATCGAGATCGGCGCGGTGTGGTGGTAGACGCGCTCGTCGCCCCAGTACTTCTCGATCATCGTCAGGTCGAGGTACCAGCTCTGCACCTTGTGGGTGCGGCGGTGCAGCGCCTCGACGGCGCGTGGACCGAACGTCACCGGCGACATGCCGGGCGGGCAGCTCAGGCACTTCTGCGTGCCGCTGTACGCGGCGTCGATCAGCCACTCGTCGACGCGCACCGGACAGCCGCCCAGCGAGGTGACGGTGTCGACCACCAGCAACGAGTCGGCGTCGCGCACCATGCGGCCGATCTCTTCGAGCGGCTGCCAGGCACCGGTCGAGGTTTCGGCGTGCACCAGCGCCACCAGCTTGGCGTGCGGATACTGGCCGAGCGCCACGTTGACCATTCCGGGCTCGATGATCCGCCCCCACGGCGCCTCGATCGCCACCGGCGTGGCGCCGCAGCGCTCGACGATGTCGACCATGCGCGTGCCGAAGACGCCGTTGACGCCGATGATGGCGGTGTCGCCGGGCTCCAGCAGGTTGACCAGGCACGCTTCCATGCCGGCCGAGCCGGTGGCGGAGATCGGCAGCGTCAGCCGGTTCTCGGTCAGGAAGGTGGCGCGCAGCAGTTGCTTGGTCTCCTCCATCATCTGGATGAAGGCCGGGTCGAGATGCCCGATCATCGGACGCGCCATCGCGGCGAGCACGCGCGGATGCACGCTGCTCGGGCCGGGGCCGAGCAGGACGCGATGCGGAGGATGTGCGGTCGTCATTGCGGACGCTCCGATCCCGATCGGCTGATTGCTGAGAGCTGACGGCTGAGAGCCATTCCGCACACCGGGTTGAGCTTTTATGTGGGCGTCAGTAGCTAGTCAAAACCATGCTGGCGGCGGAGGTGATGGCGGGGCTGGCGGATCTGGTCGGGCCGGACGGCCTGATCACCCGCGCGGCCGAGGCGCGCGTCTACGAGTGCGACGGCTGGACGCTGGAGAAGCGCGTGCCCGACGTCGTCGTGCTGCCGCGCACGCCGGCCGAGGTGGCGGCGGTGCTGCGCCTGCTGCACCGCCACGCGGTGCCGTTCGTGCCGCGCGGCGCCGGCACCGGCCTGTCGGGCGGCGCCCTGCCGCTGGAGGCGCCGGTGATGGTCTGCACCAGCCGGCTCAACCGCATCGTCGAGATCGACCTCGCCAACCGCCGCTGCGTGGTCGAGGCCGGGGTGGTCAACCTGGCGGTGACCCGTGCGGTCGCCGCGCACCGCCTGTTCTACGCGCCCGATCCGTCCAGCCAGTCGGCCTGCACGATCGGCGGCAACGTCGCCGAGAACTCCGGCGGTCCGCACACACTCAAGTACGGCGTCACCACCAACCACGTGCTCGGCCTGGAGCTGGTGCTGCCCGACGGCGAGGTGGTGCAGCTCGGCGGCGCGGTCGAGGACGTGCCGGGCTACGACCTGCGCGGCCTGGTGATCGGCGCCGAGGGCACGATGGGGTTGGTGACGCGCGCGACGCTGCGCCTGACGCGCGAGCCGGAGGGCGTGCGCACGCTGCTGGCGGTGTTCGAGTCGGTGGACGACGCCTGCAGCGCGGTCTCCGCCATCATCGCCGCCGGCATCATTCCGGCGGCGCTGGAGCTGATGGACCAGCTCATCGTCGCGGCGGTCGAGGCGGCGTTCCAGGTTGGCTTTCCGACCGACGCCGGGGCGGTGCTGATCATCGAGCTCGACGGTCCCGTCGCCGAGCTGGACGAGCAGGCGGGGGCCGCGCAGGCGCATTGTCGCGCGGCGCGCGCGCGCGACGTGCGCCTGGCGCGCGACGAGGCCGAGCGCGCGCTGCTGTGGAAGAGCCGCAAGCGCGCCTTCGGCGCGGTCGGGCGCCTGGCCCCGAACTACTGCACCCAGGACGGCGTCGTGCCGCGCACCAAGGTGCCCGACATCCTGCGTGCCATCGCCGCCATTGCCGCGCGCCACCAGCTGCGCATCGCCAACGTCTTCCACGCCGGCGACGGCAACATCCACCCGATCCTGCTCTACGACGAGCGCGACGCCGACGAGGTGCGGCGCGTCATCGCCGCCGGGCACGAGATCCTGCGCGCCTGCGTCGATCTCGGCGGCAGCATCACCGGCGAGCACGGCATCGGCGTCGAGAAGATCCAGGAGCTGCCGCTGCTGTTCAGCCCCACCGATCTGCTGGTGATGCGCCAGCTGCGCACCGCGTTCGACGCGGACGGGCGCTCCAACCCGGGCAAGATCTTCCCGACGCCCGGCAGCTGCGTCGAGGTGACGCGGCCGCGTCGCCAGGTGCCGCTGTGACGATCGAGACGACGGACCGCGCCGCGGTCGCCGCCGCGTTGCGCACGCGCCTGGGGGCCGATGCCGTGCTGAGCGGCGAGGAGGTGTGGCGCTTCGCTGCCGGTGGCGTCGCGCCGGCCTGCATCGTACAGCCGGCCGATGCGGCGGGCGTCGCCGCCGCCGTGCGTGGCGTGGCGGAGCTCGGCCTCGCGTTGGTGCCGGCCGGCAACGGCACCCATCTCGGGGTCGGCTGGCCGCCGCGCCGCTACGACGTGGCGCTGACGACGCGGCGGCTGACGCGCGTGGTGACGCACGATGCCGCCGACCTCACCGTCACCGCCGAGGCCGGCGTGACGCTGGCCGCGCTCGACGAGGCGCTGGCGTCGGCCGGCCAGTGGCTGCCGCTCGATCCGCCGCGGCGCGAGGCGATGACCATCGGCGGGCTGATCGCCGCCGATCGCAGCGGGCCGACCCGTCTGGCGCACGGCACGGTGCGCGACCTGTTGCTCGGCGTGCGCGCGGTCAGTGCCAGCGGCGCGCTGATCCGCGGCGGCGGGCAGGTGGTGAAGAACGTCGCTGGCTACGATCTGCCCAAGCTCTTCACCGGCTCGTACGGCACGCTGGCGGTGTTGGTCGAGGCGACCTTCAAGGTGCGCCCGCGGCCGCCGTGCGAAGTGCTGTTCGAGTGGACGGCGCCCGATCTCGCCGCGGCACTGGCGCGCGCCGAGGCGGTGCTCGGCTCGGATGTCTTCCCGACCCTGTTGGAGGCGATCAACGAGTCGGCCGCCGAGTCGCTCGGCCTCGACAGCGGCGCCAGCCTGGTGATCGGCTGCGCTGGCTCGCTGGCGCACGTCGACGAGCAGGCGCGTCGCCTGGCGGTGGTCAGCGACGGCGCGGCGCAGCGCCACCAGCCGGAGCGCGCCGCGGCGCTGGCGCGTGCGCTGCGCGAGTTCTCGCAGCCGGCCGACGACGACGGCCTGGTGCTGCGCCTCAGCGCTCTGCCGACCGCGCTGCCGGCGCTGCTCGCCGCGGTCGAGGCGGAGGCGAGCGCGCGCCGCATCGTCGCCGAGATCGCCGTGCACGCCGGCAACGGCGTCGCCTGGTGCCAGCTGCTCGGCGCGCCACACGAGGCGGCGCTCGCCGAGCTCACCGCCGCGGTGCGTAGTGTCGCGCGTCGCGAGAGCGGCTGGGCGGTGTGCGAGTCGATGCCGGCCGGCCTGCGCGGGTCGCTCGATCCCTGGGGATTCGACGAGCCCAGCGTCGTGCTCATGCGCCGCATCAAAGATGCCCTCGATCCGCAGGGCACCCTGTCCCCAGGCCGATTCGTTGGAGGAATATGAGGAGGGCAGCTATCAGCGATCAGCTGTCAGCCTTCGGCTCAATCGCGTCGCAATGTCGATGGTGCTCTCTTTCGGCTGAGAGCTGAAGGCTGATGGCTGATAGCTCTCCTGGAATGCTGATGGCTGACAGCTCGCTTCGCATTGCCAACCCCGACCGCCTGCGCGAGTGCGTGCACTGCGGCCTGTGCCTCAACGCCTGTCCGACCTATCTCGAGCTCGGCACCGAGATGGACTCGCCGCGCGGGCGTATCCATCTCATCCGCTCATTGGAGGACGGCACGCTGGGGCTCGACGCCGATGTCGTGCGCCATCTCGACCTCTGCCTCGGCTGCCGTGCCTGCGAGAGCGCCTGTCCCTCCGGCGTGCGTTACGGCGAGATCATCGAGGACGCGCGCGCCTACATCGAAGCGCACGCGCGGCGGCCCTGGTGGGAGCGAGCGCGGCGCGCCGCGGTGCTGGCGACCTTTCCGCGCCCTCGACGTCTGCGCGCGCTGCTCGGCCTGGCGCAGGCGGCGCGTGGGCTCGGCCTGTGGCGCGTCGTGTCGAGCTGGATCGCCGGCGCCGATCTGCTGCCGGCGCGGCGTGACGCGGGGCCGCGGGGTGCCTTCCACCCGGCGCGCGAGGCGGAGCGGCTGCGCGTCGGCCTGCTGACCGGCTGCGTCGGCGGCGAGCTGTTCGGCGGCATCAACGCCGCCGCGGTGCGCGTGCTCAATCGGCACGGCGCCTCGGTGGTGGTGTCGCCGGGGCAGGGCTGTTGCGGCGCGCTGCATCTGCACAGCGGCGATCCGGAGACGGCGCGCCGGCTGGCGCGCCAGAACCTCGATGCGTTTCCGGCCGAGCTCGACGCGATCGTCGTCACCGCCGCCGGCTGCGGTTCGGCGCTGAAGGAGTACGGGACGCTGCTCGCCGGCGATCCGGCGTACGTCGAGCGCGCGCGGCGCTTCGCGGCGCGCGTGCGCGACGTCACCGAGCTGCTCGATGCCATCGGCGCGGCGCCGTCGTCGGCGGCGCCGCCGCGCCGGTTGCGCGTCGCCTACCACGACGCCTGCCACCTGGCGCACGCGCAGGGCGTGCGCGCCGCGCCGCGCCGGCTACTGGCGTCGGTGCCGGGTGTCGAGCTGGTCGAGCTGGCCGAGTCGGACGTCTGCTGCGGCAGCGCCGGCACCTACAACCTGTTCGAGCCGGCGATGGCGCAGCGCCTGCGCGAGCGCAAGATCGACCACATCGCCGCCAGCGGCGCGGAGTGCGTCGCCGTCGCCAATCCCGGCTGCGCCCTGCAGATCCGCGCCGGCCTCGCCGCGCGCGGCTTGAACGTCCGCGTCGTCCACCCGGTCGAGCTGTTGGACGACGCTCCGGACCCTCCCCCCGCGTGAGCGGGGGTCCGGTTCCTCCCCCCGCGCCAGCGGGGGGAGGGTAGGAGGGGGCCGCGCGTTCACGACCGCGCTCGGCCGCGCTGCGCGCGACCGGCCGACACGAGGTCGGCCGGCTACCCGGGGGCATTGGTAGCATCAGCGCGCGCACCGTCCCGTGCGGCTTGGCGCCGCAGCAGCGCGGGGCGCGGTCGCGCTCGCGGCTGTTCACCGACCGCACCGCCACGGGCGACAACCCTGTCGCAAACTCACAATCGTCCTGGGTAGCCGGCCGACCTCGTGTCGGCCGGCGTCGCGCAGCGACGCCGAGCGCGGTCGTGGAAATCACGGGCGCCAGGGCGCGCCATCACGAACGCTGAATCAGATCCCACTTGTTGCCGTACAGATCGACGAACACGCCGACCGTGCCGTACGACTCCTGGCGCGGACCCTCGATGAAGCGGACGCCGTGCGCCGTCAGGCGCGCCTGGTCGCGCGCGAAGTCGTCGGTGTGCAGGAAGAGGAACACGCGGCCGCCGGTCTGGTTGCCGATGCGCGACTTCTGTTCCTCGTTCACCGCGCGCGCCAGCAGCAACGCCGTGCCGCCCTGCGCCGGCCCGACCAGCACCCAGCGCTTGCCGCCGCCGAGCGGCGTGTCCTCGATCAGCTCGAAGCCGAGCGCGTCGCGATAGAAGGCGATCGCCTCGTCGTAATCGGCGACCACGATAGCGACGTGGGCGATGCGCCGGCTCATCTCTGTCGGACGCCTCACTCGCGCAGCAGCACGTCGGCGCCAAGCCGCAGGCGGCCGAGCAGCTTGCGCAGCGCTGGGCGGCGTTGCACCTGGGCGCGCAGCTTGACGATCAGGAAGCGCTCGATGCGGTAGCGGTCGAGCGCTTTCTTCGGCGGCGCGGCGTTGGCGGCGCCGGCGGCTTCGAGCGGCGCCCAGATGCCGTCGATCGGATGCGACCAGGTGGCGAGGTCGGCGGGGTCGAGGCGGGCGATGACCTCGCGCGCCAGGCGCAGGCGATCCGGCGACGAGGCGATCTCGACCGCCCACTTGTCGATCGACTCGGTGCTCGGGCGCGAGTGCTTCTTCACCCCGATCGGGTCGCCGAGCCCCTGTACGGTCGGCTCGGCCTTGCCGTACTCGACCGCCTGTGGCTCGTTCGGCACGCCGAGGAAGGCGAAGATCTCGCCCAGCACGCGCTCCGGCTCGGCGACCATCTGCTCGTAGACGACGTGGTAGACCGGCGCCGGGCGCTCGCGCAGGAATTTGGCGATTGCCGGCACGTAGCGCTCGAGCAGCGGGTTGTAGGCCTGCGCGGCGGCGTAGTCGCCGTTGAAGAACGACTCGGCGTAGGAGCTGAACACCGCCAGCGGGTGGCGGGTGAGCACGACGTACTTGGCGGTGGGGTAGACCTTGGCGAGGAAGTCGAGGATCAGGCCGTAGGCCGGCGTCTTGTCGAGGAACAGGCGCTTGTTCGGCTTGGTCGCCAGCATGCGGCCGTAGAGCGTGTCGCAGTAGGCGCGGCAGGCGTCGAGATAGTCCTGCTCGCCGCCCGGCAGGTCGGCGACGAACTCGCGCTGCGCCTCGGCGGCGAGCACCGCGTCGTAGGGCGCCTTCTCGACCTTGTCGTAGACGCCGAGGTGGGCGAGCGGCGTCATGATGTGCGGCTCCGGCCGCCCCATGATCTGCGAGTGCGCGCCGATCATGCGCGCCAACAGCGTCGAGCCGGAGCGCGGCGGGCCAATGACGAAGAAGACCTGGTTTTCCACGACCGCCGACCCTAGCAGGGCGGGTGTGCATTGGCGACTTGTTGTTCACACAAGTGGCGCCGCGCGCCCGGCTGTGCAAGGGCAGCCCTCATGGCGCGCGTCGGGTGGCAGTTGCTCGGTGGTCTGGCGATCCTGGTCGCTGCCTGCGGCGATGGATCGTCGTCGCAGTCGCCGGTGCCCGGCAGCTGCGCGGCGCTCGGCGATCCGGCCGTCCGCTGCCGTTTCGTTGGTGAATGGCACGTCGGCGAGAGCAGCAGGGCCGTGTGGGTGCGGGTTGGGGCGGGACTACCCGGCTACTTCGGGATGACTTTCGGTCCGCGCGGTCGAGCGACCTACTACCGCCTCGACGAGGGAACCGGCGCCGGAGCTACCGAGTTTTCCGGGCGGATGCGCTTGCTCGCGTCCTTCGCCGACCTTCCGTTCAGCGCTGAGGTTCACGCTGAGCTGATCGATGCCGGCCTCGGGTTGCGGGTGTCCTTTGGCCCCGGCGAGCTGATCGGCGGATCGACGATCGAGGCGCGCTACGTCGGCGACCGATGACATCGACTATCCCCGCGGCCAATGGGGACTGCGCTGATCAGAACAGTCGCGCGACGTCGGGCTTCACGACTTTGCCCATCGGGTTGCGCGGCAGCTCGTCGACCACCCGCAGCAGCGTCGGGACCTTGTACGGCGCGAGGTGCTGCTTGGCCCAGGTGCGCAGACCGTCGAGGTCGAGCTCGGCGTGCGGCTGCAGGATGACGGCGGCGCCGACGCGCTGGCCCCAGTCGTCGTCGGCGATGCCGACCACGGCGCACTCGGCGATGGCCGGATG
>JANRJF010000234.1:0-11002 GCA_033764095.1 Deltaproteobacteria bacterium
CGAGCGAACTCGACGACCGTCAAGACGTCGGGGAGGGCATCGAGGCGCAGGGCATCTCGCTCGGCTCTCTTCTGATCCTTCACCCCTTCGATCTGATCGTCCGAGCGCTGTTCAACTCTTGCGGTTCGCACAAGTACCCTGTACTGGTACAGCACAGAGAATGTCAACAGACATGTACACTGAGGAACGCCTCCTATGGTCGTGCGGCAGGTATGCGATCGACGGGGACAAAATCCGGCTCACGTCAACGCCCGAGACCTACGACATGCGGCGCGGTTCGGAGGTCGAGAATCGCCCGTATGCGTCCCTTCTCCGGCTCGCTCACCGCGCTAGCTATGACCGCATCCACTCCCCCGATGTGCGGACCACGGACGAGATTCTCACGTGGTGCAATCGTCACGGGCTCCTAGGCCTCTTGCTGCAGCAGACAGTGCTCGTTCGGCCGTGGCCACAGTGGATGCCGCGAACCGACCCAAGCGGTGAGCGCGGCCTCTTGATACCAGGACGCATCGGTCAAGCGTCCAGCCGCCTGGTCCCAATCGCACAGCAGTTCGTCCGGGACGGTTCGTTGTGGCGCCCCTCGCACGAGGTGCTGCACCCGAAGAAGCCCGTCACCGCAGCCCCGACGAAGCCGCGCCCCGTCGATCCGGAGGAAGTATCGGACTGGCGTGTACCCGGCGTCGCGGTTGTCGGCGTAGAGGGCGGTCAGCTCTGGGAACCGATCGCGTCCGCGTGGGGTCGGTTTTTTCCTTCGATCTCGGAGCAGGATCGCGAGCGATACCCGTATCCCAGGCCGTTGTCGCCAGCCTTCTGGCAGCACTACGCCGAGCCCGTCGCGGACTTTCTGAAGGCGGCGAATGCGCTGCGCGACTACGTCGCGGCGCTGCGCTCCGAGTCATCGTCGGTTGATCGAACCGTCAGACCAGAGCGCACACCCCCTGTGCAACGGCGTTCGGGACCCATCCCATCCCTTCTCGCGATGCTGTTCGCGATGGTCGATGAGGATGTCGCCGCTGGCTACCACGCCGACGCGTGCGCCCAGTGCGGCTCGCCCTTTCTCTCGGGGAACCGCCGAACGCGGTACTGCTCGCCCACTTGCCGCAACACGGCGATCGTCCGCGCCTACCGGCACCGCCGCAAGAGCACGCGTCGCCCTTCACCGCGCCGGTAGTCGTACCGAAACTGCCCCCATGACGGGACACATCCGCAAGCGCGGCAAGCACTCGTGGCAGATCTTTCTGGAGCTGCCACGGACCAGGGACGGGAGGCGGCGCCAGAAGACCGTTACCGTGCGTGGCACCAAGCGCCAGGCGGAAGCCGAACTCACGCGGATGACCAACGAGATCGCGACCGGCGCGTTCGTCGAACCGACGAGGATGACCGTGTCGGCGTTCCTCGATCGCTGGTTGGCGGACTCGGCTGCGATCCGCGTCTCGGCCAAGACCTTGGAGCGCTATGAGGAGATCGTTCGCAAACACCTGATCGCCGCCCTGGGTCCGATCCGACTGGTCGATCTGCGGCCCCTGCACATTCAGGAGTACTACGCGGCGGCGCTGCGGTCTGGCCGCCTCGACGGAAAGGGTGCGTTGTCGGCGCAGACGGTACTGCATCACCATCGGGTGCTGCGCGAAGCGCTGCACCAGGCAGTGCGCTGGCAGCTGCTCGCGCGCAACCCCGCCGACGCGGTCGACCCCCCAAAGCCGTCACGACGGGAGATGCAGGTATTGGATGAGACCGAGACAGCCGAAGTGCTCGCGGCCATCCGGGATTCGCGGCTGCGTCTCGCCGTCTTCGTTGCCGTGACGACGGGCCTGCGGCGCGGCGAGGTGCTCGCGCTGCAGTGGAACGACATCGACCTCGCCGAGCAGCGGATCCACGTCAACCGGACCGTCGAGCAGACGAAGCACCACGTCCGCGTCAAAGAGCCGAAAACCGCGAAGGGGCGACGGACGGTCACGATTCCGCCCGTGCTCGTCAAAGAGCTCAAGCGCTATCGTGCGGCGCAGCTGAAGCTCCGATTGCAGGTCGGCGCCGAGTTCAACAAAGACGGCCTGCTCTTCTACAACGAGCGCGGCACCCTTTGGCGCCCGTCCGCACTCACGCGCGCCTTCAGCCGGGTCATGATCCGGCTCGGTGGGAAATATGTCCGCTTGCACGACCTCCGTCACTCGCACGCCACGCAGCTGCTCCGGCACGACATCCACCCGAAGATCGTCCAGGAACGACTGGGGCACTCCTCCTTCAAGCTGACGATGGACACCTACACGCACGTGATCCCCTCGCTCCAGGAGCACGCGGCAGACGAGGTCGACGCCGCCCTCACCGCGGCGCTCGAGCGAGTGAAGCGTCGCCCGCGGCGACGCGCGCCCCGTTAGCAATCGGTTAGCAATCGGGGAGCGCGACCGCCTGTCGGCCGATCCGCGGCCGCCTGCGCGCGCCGTAAGTCGACGAAAATAAAAGCGGAGGGGGAGGGATTCGAACCCCCGAGCCCTTGCGGGCTGCCGGTTTTCAAGACCGGTGCCATAGACCAACTCGGCCACCCCTCCGGCGCGGTGGGCGTGCTGGCGAGGCTTATCGCCGGGGGGGCGGCGATTCAACGCGGCGCGGCGGCGCGGATCTGGCGATCGGTGATGCGGTCGATGCCGCCGAACAGTGCCAGCAGGCCGCGCGCGGTGAGCCACAGGAACGGCTCGGGCGGCAGCGGCGGCGCCGGCTTGCGGAAGACGCGCGCCCATTCGTTGTCCCGGCCGGTGATGCCGTCGGCGAGGATGTCGCCAACCGCCGTCGCCTGCGCGACGCCGTGGCCGTTGTAGCCGAGCGCGTGCCACAGGCGACCATCGGAGCCGAGCGCGCCGATCGACGGCAGGAAGTTGAGCGTCATCGCAATCCAGCCGCCCCAGAAGTGGGCGATCGGCAGATCGGCGAGGGCCGGGAAGCGGTCGCGGAAGCCGCGCGCGACCACCGACTGACAGGCCGCATCCGGTCCGCCATGGGCGCCCGGCCGGCCGCCCCAGACGTAGCGCGGCATCTTCGACCCGCCGACGATCGTGCGCCGCGCCGACAGGCGATAGCTCTCCAGCACTTCGTGCGCCGTGTAGATCCCCTCGCGCTGCGGCCAGCCGCCGAGCGCGGCGAGCTGCGCATCGCTGAGCGGGGCGGTCTCGAACAGCGTCACGTAGAGCGGCAGCATGCGGTTGCCGGGTGCGCCGATCTCGCGCGTCCAGGCATTGCTCGCCATCACCACGCGCTCGGCGCGTAGCGTGCCGTGCGTCGTGCGCACCACCGGGCTGGGGGTCGTAGCGACCGCGACGACGCGGGTGTCCTCGTGAATGCGCACGCCGGCGGCGAGCGCGGCGCGGCGCAGGCCGCGCACCAGCTTGCCGGGGTCGAGTGTGCCGCCGGCGCCTTCGAGTGCGCCGCAGAGGAACGCCGGCGGCAGACCGCGCGCGCGCATCTCGTCCGACTCGAGGAAGCGCACCGGCGCGCCGACCTTCGCCGCCACCTCGGCGCCGCGTCGCAGCCGCTTCTCCTGCTTGGGATGGACGACCGCCATGACGTTGCCGGACGGCGCGTAGTCGCAGTCGATGCCGTGCTCGGCAATCACCGACTCGGTGCGCCGCACGCAGTGATCGGCGAAGCGCACGATCGCCGCGGTGCGCGCCTCGCCGTACATCATCAGCAGGGTCGGCAGATCCTTGCCGATGGTCGGCGTCAGATGCCCGGCATTGCGGCCGCTGGCGCCGAAGCCGCAGAATTCGCGCTCCAGGATGACGACGTCGACCCCGGCACGCCGCAGCGCCAGCGCCGTGGAGAGACCGGTGAGGCCGCCGCCGACGATCGCCACGTCGGCGCGCGCGTCGCCGGCGAGCGCCGGCTGCCGCTCGACGAGCGCGTCGAGGTAGCCACTGATCGGCAGAAACGGAGCGGAGAGGTCGGCGCTCATCGCAGGCATGCGCACAGTATAGCGGTCGGCGGCGCCGCGGCGGCGGGTGACTGACCGGGGGCCGGCGCGCGTGCGCCGGCCCCCGGGGTCACCGTTCACCAGGCGGCGATCTCGTCCCAGTTGCCGACGCCGATGTAGTCGGCCTTGCCCAGCCCGACACCGTTGTGGCGCAGGATCGCGTAGGCGGTGGTGACGTGGAAGTAGAAGTTCGGCACCCCGATGCGGGTGAGGTACGCCGCGCCGCGCACCGACTTGCCCTGCATCCACGCCGGTGCGACACGGCGCTCCTCGGCGCCGGTGAAGTCCGCCGGCTTGAATCCTTCGAGGTAGCCCTGGCACTTGCCGATGCGGGCGCGCAGCTCGGCGATCGTCTGCTCGGTGTCCGGATGAGACGGCGCGGTCTGCCCGGCGAGGTACGCGGCGGCATACTTCGCCGCGTCGCAGGCCGACTGCACCTGCTTGATGAGCTCGTACTGGCTCGGCGCCAGCCGCGCCTGCGCCAGCACGTCGACCGGAAAGTCGTGCTGCGCCGCGTACGCCTCGGCGCTGACGAGCCAGCGGTCGAGGTTGTGCAGCATGCGTCCGAACTGCGTGATGGTGTCGAACACGTCCATGAACTGCCTCCTTGGGCATTGGGTGCGCGGCCGGATGCATGGCCGAGCAGCGGATCGGCTCAACCGAGGATGTCGGCGACCGCTATACGACAGTCGGGAAACGCCTGCGGCGCGACGTTGGCGCCGCGGCGGTAGCGCGCGCTGAGCCGATACGTGCGGCCGCTCGGCCGGCGATGCACGAGCACCGCCTCGCCGGCGAGGTCGACGATCCACAACTCCGGCACCCCGGCGCTCGCATAGGCCGGCCGCTTGCGGCCGCGATCGTAGCCGAGCGAGCTGCTCGCCACCTCGACGACCAGCAGCACGTCACCCGGCTGCGGATGCGAGCGGCGGTAGAAATCGGCACGCGGCCGCAGCAGACAGAGATCCGGCTCCGGCTCGGAATAGTTGCTGAGCAGAAATGGGTTCTGCACGGCGACGATCGTTCGACGTCGCAAGCGTTCGCTGAAGATGCTGGAGAGCGCGTTCACGCAACCGGCATGCTCGCTGCCGATCGGGCTCATCTCGATGACCTCGCCATCGAGCAGCTCGACCCGATCCTCGGGGCCGAAGACTCCCGCCTCACCCATGCGGTGGTATTCGTCGACGGTGAACCGCCGCCGCTGCACCGCGCTCTCGAGCGCGCGCTTCGCCATTCGCTCCCTCTCGTAGCACAGGGCCGTGCGCGGGTGTGAGCGCGACGAACGCGACACCGGCTCGCGACCATGGCGAGCGTATGGGGCTGATACACCGCCGGCACGCAATGCCGGCGGCGCATCGAGGCAGCGCATCGAGGTCACGCCCGCCAGCGCGGGCGTACCGTTTAGCGGGAGAAGTTGCGTAGGCGGATGAACGCCGCGGCGGTGCCGGTCGGCGTTCCGGTCGGCGTGTCGGGCGGCGTCGCGGTGTCGGTTGCGGTCGACTGCGGCGTCGCCGTGTCGGTCGCCGTCGCGACCGGCGTCGCGGTATCGGTCGCGGTGGCGATCGGCGTCGCCGTATCGGTCGCGGTCGCCTCCGCGGTCGGCGTATCGGTCACGGTGGCGGTCGCGGTCCCCGTCGGAATGCCGGTGGCGGTCGGCGTCGCGGTCGGCGTCTCGTCGGGCAGCGGGGTGTCGGTCGGCGTGAACACCGGCCCCGGCGTGATCGGCTTGAAGCACTTCAAGCCGCGCGGGCGCACGCTGCTGAACGGACACTGGCGCTCCGGACCGCGGATCGGCTCGAGTATCGCCTGGCAGAAGAAGCCCGGCCCGCCGTAGCAGTCGAGCCTGGCGTCGCAGGGTCCGATCGCAGTCGATTGCGACAGACAGACCTGCGAGCCGATGTGCACCGGGCAGAACACGCCCGCGGCGTAGCGGACCCGGTACGTGCAGACATCGACCGCTTGCGCGGCGACGCTCGACAGCGCGATGGCGGCAAAGACTCCGAGAGCGGCGATTCGCTGCATGACACGTTCCTCCCCGTTGGCACGCGTGTGAGCCGGCGCGTACTGCAAGTCGCGTACGCAGACAGACGGGGAGACGGCGCGCAGCACCGAATTGTGGCGGCGCACCGCGAGGTGGAAAGGTTTACCGGCGGCGCGGCGCCGGGTCGGCAGATTCTGCCTCGGCTGCGTGGTGGGAATTGCGCGGCAAAGACCGCGGATGCTGCAGCGGACGCGCGGTGTTCGGCGCCGCCCCGACAGCGAGCCCCCATTCCCCCTCCTGCGAAGGCAGCAAAGCGACGAAGTCAGTGCGCGGCGACGGCCTGGTCGGCGGCGAGCTCGCCCTGGCGGGCATAGTCGATCGACTCGGCCAGCACGCGGGCCATCTCCTGCGGGGCGTGGAAGCCCATCGAGTTCTCCGCCGCCACCAGGTCGAGACGCCACTGCGCCTTGCGCTGCAGGGCGCGGGCCGGCGCCAGGGCGTCGTCCGTGGCGCCGGCCTGGCGTGCCGCGACGATGGCGTCGATCAGATCGACGTTGGCGGCAGCGGCGCGTTGCAGCAGGGCATGATGGCGGTCCTGGATGTTCTGCACGCGCGCCGCCAGCTCCTGCTCGGCGACCGGATGACAGGGCTGGCAGGCGCGGTTGATGTTGAGCAGCGGGCTGCGCACCCAATGGTCGCTGATCTTCATCGCGCCGACGCGCTCGTAGGGCATGTGGCAATCGGCGCAGGCGACGCCGGCGCGGGCGTGGATCCCCTGCTGCCACATCTCGAACTCCGGGTGCTGTGCCTTCAGCACCGGCGCACCGGTCTCGGCGTGCACCCAGTCGCTGAAGCCCTCGGCGTCGTAGTACGCCTCGATGTCCTCGGCGCGTACGCCGCGCGCCCAGGGGTAGGTCACCACCTTGCCGTCGCCCTTGAAGTAATACTCGACGTGGCACTGGCCGCAGACGAACGAGCGCATCTCCTGGCGCGAGGCGTCGCGATTGGGGTCGTAGTCGGCAATCCCCTGCGAGGCCTTGAGCGCCTTGATGCCGGCGATGAAGCCCGGCCGCGTCACGCGCAGCGCCAGGGTCTGCGGATCGTGGCAATCGACGCACGACACCGGATGCTCGATCAGCAGCTCGCCGTGCGCGTCCTGCATGTTGCGCGCGTCGGCATAGGGCATGCCGGAGACCTTCTCGAAGCCCTTGGTGACGTCGCCGTCGCCGGCGAAGCGGTACAGGTTCAGGTTCGACGCGTGGCACTGCAGGCAGGCGCCGTACTGCTTGCGCTCGGTGACGCGGCGCGTCTGCTCCTGGTCGAACAGCGCGTAGGCGTGCCCGCGCCGATCGCGGTAGTCGAGCGCGAAGGCGTAACCGGCGAAGATGCGGCGCAGCCACGGCTCCTTGTCGAGCTTCTGCTCGGCCGGGCCGCCGTCGCTGGCGCCGAGGCCGCGGCCGCCGAAGCGCGTCGTCGTCGGCTGCGCGGTCTTCTTGTACGAGTCGTACTGCATCGGCCAGTTGCGCCCCCAGATCGCCGGGTCGTCGGTCGACTCGTCGACCTCGACGACGCGCACGAACGGCTGCCGCGCCTCCTGCTTGCGCTCGAAGATGTTGGTGAGCAGCGCCAGCAACAACACGGTGAGCCCGGCGACGCCGGCGAAGCCGAGCAGCAGGGTCAGCCAGCCCGGCGAACGGGAACGATCCTCAGCCATCGCGCGTCTCCTCCGACTCCATCAGCCGCCGGCGCCATGCCCGGCGCCGGCGTGACAGTGCATGCAATCGAGCCGCTCGCCGCGCGGCCCGGCGCTGACCGCCACCGCATGCACCACCGTGGCGTGACAGCGCACGCAGTTCTCCTGCACCAACTCCAGGTCGTGCGGCGTGATCTCGATCGGCTCCTTGAAGTTCTGCAGGGTGAACGCGGTCGAGTGACGGAAGCCGTGATCGGCCTTCGCCACCCACTTGGCCAGCCCGTGTGCCGGCAGGTGACAGTCGACACAGGTGGCGGTGTGGCGATGGCCGCTCTTCAACCAGCCGTCGTACTGCTCGTGCATGACGTGGCAGTTGGCGCAGGCGCGCGGATCGGTGGACAGGTACGAAAAGCCGCGGGCGTAGATGAAGGTGAAGGCGCCGACACCGGCCGGCACGCCGAGCAGGATTGCCAGCCCCAGTACCCAGATCGAGCGTCGCACCGCGTGCCCTCGCGTTCCGGCGTTCGCTCGACGGCGCGCCCGCCTGCGCGTCGCCGGTCCATCACTCGGCGCGCGTCTAGCGCATCGGCGCGACGGTCCGCAACGCGCGACTCACGGCGGATCGAAGACGGTGGCGATCAGGCCGGGCAGGTCGTCGGCGCGCACCACCCCGTCGCGCATGACGTCGGCGCCGCATGGACCCGGATCGCCGACCGGCACCTGCTGCAGCAAGGCGGTGAGATCGGCAGCGGTCGGCGGTCCGTCGCAGTTGGCGTCGCCGCTCGCCCCGACCAGGGTCGCAACGCGTCCCTCGGCGTGCACGGCGGCAGCGCTACCGGCAACGCCGCGGGCGGTGACCCGCACCGCGACGCGCAGCTGCCGGCCGTCGTAGGTGAGCAGCTCGTCGTCGATCCGCAACGTCCCCGCCGCCGGCAACAGATCGGCGCGTTCCAGCGGCACCAGCAGCTCCGCGGCGTCGATCGCCGCGGTGAGGCGCGGCGGCGGCGAGGTCGGACACCGCCCGGGCAGTGCCGCGACGGCGAGATTCTCCGGCGCCGTCCCCAAGCCGCCGGCCGGAGCGAACCAGCGCGGCAGCTGCGTCGCGGTGTCGATGGCGTAGAGGTTGGCGAAGCCGTAGTCGACGGTGAACGCCAGGCCGCCGTCGCCGCTCAACGCGATGCCGGGCAGATCGGCCTCGCCGACGCCCAGGTCGATCGCGGTCACCACCGCGTAGGTGGCGGCATCGATCACCGTCACCTCGCCGAGCGGCGCGTTGGCGGCATAGACGAGCGCGCCGCCGGGATGGGCCGCGATGCCGATCGGATTGCCGCCGACCGCGATCGTCGTCACCAGCGTACCGGCGGCGCGGTCGAGCACCGTCACCGTGCCGCTCTGCACGTCGGCGCTGTAGAGCCGCGTCTCGTCGGGCGACAGCGCCAGGTCGAACGGATACTCGCCGACCGGAATGGTGCCGCGATTGCGCCGCTCGACCAGATCGAGAATGCCGACGTTGTTGGAGAACGAATTGGCGACGTAGGCGCGGCTGCCGTCGGCGGTGACGACGAGGCCGGCCGGGCCAGAGCCGCCGGCGCCGATATGACCGGTGACCGCCCCGCTGGCGACGTCGATGACCGCCACGCGCTGGTCGCGCCGCTCGCTGACCAGCAGCGAGCGCCCGTCCGGGGTCAGCACCACATCGGTCGGCTGCTCGCCAACCGCGACCGACTGCCGCACCCGCCCGCTGGCGAGGTCGAGCCGCGCGACGCGGTTCTCCTCGTTGATCGCCACCCACGCCGTCGCGCCGTCGGCGCCGATCGCAATGGCGCTCGGGCGTCGTCCGATCGGCAGCACACCGCGAATGCGCTGGCGCGCGACGTCGAGCACGGTCACCGCGTCGATGCCGGCGCTGAGGATGAAGGCGCACTCCTCCGCCCGGCTGGGCACGGCGCCGGCGAACACGAGCAACAGGGCCAGCAGGCGCGGCACGATCCCTGGGTTGTACGAGGCGCGTCCGGCAGTGCCAAGCCGGGGTTGGCGCGCGTCGCGCTGTCGACCGGATCCCGACGTTTTCCGACCTCTGGGTGCGCGGCACTTGCTTCTCGACGCGCGACTGCCGAAAAGAGCGCGTCGCTCGGTACGAGCGGCCAGAGGGGACGCAAGGTGATGCGATCGGGGTTCGCGGGGGTGGTCGGACTGGTGGCGCTGGTGTGGGCCGGGGCCGCGGCAGCGGAGCCGTATCTCGCCATCCGCGAGGGACAGAAGTGCAGCGCCTGCCACGTCAACATGACCGGCGGCGGCATGCGCACCTCGTTCGTCTCGGCGCACGCCAAGGAGATCCTGCGCTACCCGAACTGGTTCGAGGCGCTCACCAAGCCGGCCGACAAGTTCACCGGCGAGCTCAACCAGTACGTCGCGATCGGGGCCGATCTGCGCGTCGACATGACCGCGATCATGCAGGACAAGCCGAACGCGCAGGGCACGGTGCCGAACAACCAGGTGTTCCGCGGCCGGCTGGAGCAGTTCGACATCAACGTCAACCAGGCGACCGGCTACCTGAACGTCAACCTGATCCCCGACCTGCTCAACTTCTACCTCGACCAGCGCTTCGCGCCGAGCCTCGACACGCGCGAGGTGTGGGCGATGGCCCTGCTGCCGTACGACGTCTACCTGAAGGCCGGCAAGATGTTCCTGCCGTATGGCATGCAGATCCAGAACGACAACGCCTTCATCCGCGGCGGCCGCAACGGCTCGGCGACCACCGGCTTCAGCTTCAACGTCAGCCAGCCGGCCTTCGAGATCGGCTGGGAGCCCGGCCCGATCTCCTTCGCCGGCGCCGTGTCGCAGGGCATCGTCGACGACGAGGACGTGCAGGGCACCGGTACGCTGTACGCGCTGTTCGACGAGATCCCGATCGTCCGCAGCATCCTGATCGGCACCTCCGGCAGCTACGCCGGCACCGACGGCGGCCACAACGCCTGGACCGGCCTCTTCACCGGCTTCAACCTCGGCAACTTCACCTATCTCGGCGAGGTCGACTTCGGCTTCTTCGACTTCGTCGACCCGGTCACCGGGCGGCGCGAGAAGCCGGGCACCTTCATCACCTACAGCGAGGGCAACTACCTGCTGTTCGACTGGCTGAACCTCAAGGTCGCCTTCGACTACGCCGACTACGACGGCAGCCTGCCGCGCCAGGGCGACGACGCCGAGAACCGCTTCAGCGTCGGCCTCGAGCCGTTCCTCGCCCGCTTCCTGCAGGCCCGCTTCTTCTACCGGGTCAGCAACGGCATCGAGACCAACCCGTCACACAATCAGGATCTGTGGATCTTCGAGCTGCACGCGTTCTTCTGAAGGAGGAGCGTGAGCCGGTGAG
>JANRJF010000235.1:0-9624 GCA_033764095.1 Deltaproteobacteria bacterium
CCGATGCCGCCGCACAGCCTGCCGCTGTGCCTGATCGGCGCCGGCCTGCTGTGGACCGGCTGGTTCGGCTTCAACGCCGGCAGCGCGCTCAGCGCCAGCCCGCTGGCCACCCTCGCCTTCCTCAACACCAGCACCGCCGCCTCGACCGCGGTGGTGGTGTGGGCGGCGATCGAGTACCTGCACCGCGGCAAGCCGACGGCGCTGGGCGGCGCCACCGCGGCGGTGGCCGGCCTGGTGGCGATCACCCCGGCCTGCGGCAACGTCTCGCCGATGGGCGCGATCATGGTCGGCGCCGGCGTCTGCGTCGTGTCGTACATCGCCTGCACCTTCATGAAGCCGGCGCTCGGCTACGACGACTCGCTGGACGTCTTCGGCGTGCACGCGCTGGGCGGCGCCTGGGGCGCGCTGGCATCGGGCATCTTCGCCGTCACGCTCGGCTCGGGCATCGAGAGCAACGCCCAGCAGATCATGGTGCAGCTCAAGGGCATCGTCTTCGTCGCCATCTTCGCGCCGGTGGCGACCTTCGTGATCCTGTCGATCCTCAAGCTGGTGTTCGGCTCGCTGCGCGTGTCGGACGAGGACGAGTTCGAGGGGCTGGACGTCAGCCAGCACTCCGAGACCGCCTACACCTCGAGCGGCAGCGGCGCCTCGGTGGCGCACCACGCGCACAGCGCCGGCGCCGCCGCCTTCGCCTACGAGAAGCAGACCGCCTGAGTCGACCTGTTCCACAGTCGGCAGCCTGAGCCACCTTGGCCCGGCGCAGGTTGCCTTCCTCTACGGCCCCGTGATCCCCCGGTCACGGGGCCGTTCTCTTCCGCGCTCTCTCAGGCCTGCGGCAAGGTGATCTGCAGGCGTGTGCCGCTCGGGGCGCTGCCGACCTCGAGCTGGCCGCCGGCCTCGCGCACGCGCGAGGCGATCGTCCACGGCGGCTGGTCGCCGACGAAGCCGACGCCGTCGTCGGCGATCAGCAGGCGCACCGCCTGCTCGTCGCCGCGGATCTCCAGTCGCGCGTGGCGCGCGCCGGCATGGCGCAGGATGTTGCTCACCGCCTCGCGCGCGATGCTCAGCACGTCGGCGGCGAGCGCCGCCCCGGTCACCAGGTCGGCCTGCAGCACCAGGCGGGTGCCGCGCCCGGTCAGCGGCGGCGCCGGGCTGGGCTCGACGCCGGCCAGCGAGCGCACGTAGTCGCGCAGGTCGTCGAACTCGCGCTGTACGCTCTCCTGCAGCTGCGTGAGGTCGCCGTGCACCTCCTCGACGGTGTTGGTGCGCAACATCCGCCGCGCCGTCTCCAGGCGCAGGTTGATGCCGGCCAGCGCCTGCGCGTAGCCGTCGTGCAGATCGCGCGCGATGCGATGGCGCTGCTCCGCGACCTCGAGCTGCCGCATGCGCTCCTCCAGGTCGACGCGCTGCTGGCCGAGGTAGACCAGCAGGTAGCCGGTGATGCCGAGGTAGATCGGCCGCAGGATGTAGACGTCGGCGTCCTCGTGTGTCGAGACCAGCAGCAGGCAGACGTACAACGCCAGGCTGACGGTGGTGATCAGCATGGCGCGGCGCGGACCGCTGATCAGGCCGGCCGACACCACCGCGAAGCCGAAGAACGGATAGGCCGGGCTGGTGACGCCCTCGGTCATCACCGCGATGACCACCGCGAAGCCCATGTCGACCCACGCCGTGGCCGCGGCGAGGCGCTGCGAGAGGCCGCGCGCGGCGCTGATGTACAGCAGAATGCTGTAGACGAGGTGCACGCCCATCACCGCGAACAGGCGGAAGTCCATCATGAAGCGGCCGCTGACGAAGGGAATCCAGTGCGCCAGGAACGGCGTCTGCGGGTCGATGTAGACCACCAGCATCGCCGCCACCGACAACAGGATGCGGCAGCGCGCGATCTGCTCTTCCATTCGCCTGCTGGTCATTCGGCCACCTCGCTGCCGCCTCCCCTACCGAATTCGCGCGCCCGGCGGCAGGCCGGTGATTGGCGCCGCTCGCGGGCGCGGCGACGCTACGCGTCGCCGGCCGACACAAGGTCGGCCGGCTACCCAGGACGTGGTGGGGGCGGCCACCGCGCTTCGCGATGCGGCGAGTTGGCCACGACACGACGGGCTAAGGCTGGCGGCGCGGGCTCCATCCAATACGACTCTGGGTAGCCGGCCGACCTCGTGTCGGCCGGCGGTGCGCAGCACCGCCGCCCGGCGGGCCGGGCGCGCGCCGCCGACTCAGCGCGCCGGGTCGCGGTAGAACTCGACCTGCAGCCGCACCGGACCGAGCAGCTCCAGATGATGCACCACCTGCGGCACGACGACCCCGTCGACGCCCGGCGACAGCTCCTCGGCCGTGCCGCGCTCGTCGACGCAGTAGCGCACGCGCCCCTCGCGCACCTGGATCTTCGCCCACACCCCCGCCCGCGTGCTGTGCCCGCGCCGCAGCCCGTCGGGCAGCGTGTCGGCGGTGAGCTCCGCCGTCCGCCTGTAGGCGACGAAGTGCTCCGGCAGCTCGGCGGCGTCACAGCGCACGCAGTCGAGCGACTGGCCGATGCGGCTCTCTCGTCCGCCCGCGCTGGTCACCCAGGGCCGCTCCATGAACGGCGGCGTGTGCCGCACATGCTGGCCGTGCCCGCAGTCGAGCTCGGCGACCCAGTCGCCGGCACGGTCGGTGTGGAAACCGATGATCGGCCGCTGCATCCGCTGCTCAGGACTCCGGCGCTCTCGGCGCCTGCGCGTCTGCGCGGTGAAGTCGTTTGACAGATCAGGCCGAGGGGCGGCAACCGGGCGGCCCCCCAGGCATCGCTCAGGCGGTGAAGCCGCCGTCGATCATCAGGCTGGCGCCGGTGACGAAGCCCGCTTCCGGACTGGCGACATAGGCGACCATGCCGGCGATCTCGTCGGCCCCGGCGTGACGCGGCAACGCCATCAGCTTGTGCAGCCCCTCCGCGAACGGTCCACTGGCCGGATTCATGTCGGTGGCGACCGGTCCGGGCTGCACGTTGTTGACGGTGATCGCGCGCGACGCGAGATCGCGCGCCATCCCCTTCACCAGCCCGACCAGCGCCGCCTTGCTCATCGCGTACACGGCCCCGCCGGCGAACGGCATGCGCTCGGCGTTGCAGCTGCCGATGGTGATGATGCGGCCGCCGTTCGGCATGTGCGGCAGCGCCGCCTGCGTGGCGACGAACACCGCGCGCAGGTTGATCGACACGGTGCGGTCGAAATCCGCCAGCGCGAAGTGCTCGAGCGGCGCGATGGCGGCGATGCCGGCATTGTGCACCAGGATGTCGATCCCGCCGAGCTCCGCGGCGGCGCGCTCGACCGCCGCCGACAACGCCGCTGCGTCGACACTGTCGGCCTGCAGCGCCAGCGCCCTGACGCCGAGCGCGCGCCCCGCGGCCGCGGTCTCCTCGGCCTGCTCCGGCTTGCTGACATAGGTGAACGCGACCGCGGCGCCCTCGCCCGCCAGGCGCCGCACGATGGCGGCGCCGATGCCGCGGCTGCCGCCGGTGACCAGCGCGCGCTTGCCGCTCAGACGTCGTTCCATGCCCCCTCCGTGCGCGCGTGGAGACGTCCGCGGCGCGCGTTGTCCTGGTCAGTGCGCGAAGCGGCGCGCCGCGCGGGCGCGCCGCTTCGCCGCCTCGACGGCGCGGTCCTTCGGCGCCGCGCTCGACTGCAGCGACGCCAAGAGCTGGCTCGACGCCGTCTCGATGGCGTCCACGGCGCGCGCGAACGCGGCGGCGTTGGCCTGCGACGGCGTGTGGTAGCCGCTGATCTTGCGCACGAACTGCAACGCCGCGTCGCGCACCTCCGCCTCGGTGACCGGCGGCTCGAAGTTGAACAGCGGGCGGATGTTGCGGCACATGGCGCGCCTCGTCCTACTGGGTGATCGTGACGTGCAGCATCTTCACCGGCGTGCGCGGTCGGTCGCGCGCGTCGGTCGGCGTCGACTCGATCTTCTGCACCACGTCCATGCCGCTGGTGATCTTGCCGAACACCGGGTGCTTCGACTGCCCCGGCGTGAACCAGTCGAGATAGGAGTTGTGCTTGGTGTTGATGAAGAACTGCGCGCCGCCGCTGTTCGGCGCGCCGGTGTTGGCCATCGACAGCGTGCCGATCTCGTTCGAGGCCTTGAACGCCGGCGGGTGCTCGTCCTGCACACGGCCGAGCGGCGAGCCGCCGGTGCCGCAGCGCGAGCTGTTCGGATCCTTGCTGTGCTCGCAGCCGAACTGGATCATGAAGTCCTTGATCACGCGGTGGAAGTGCAGGCCGTCGTAGAAGCCCTGCTTGGCCAGCGCGATGAAGTTACCGGCTGTCACCGGCATCTGCTCCAGGTAGATCTCGGCGGTGAAGGTGCCCAGGGAGGTTTCGAACGTCGCAGTGGGATTCGCCATTCGCCGTCGCTAGCCCGACACCGGCGCGCGCGCAAGCGGGTTGTCGCGCCGCGCGCGGCGCGCGGCGCGCGGCGTAGAACCCCACGGACGACGCCGATTTCACGCATCGGCGCCGGCCCGAGGCGCGGTCCGTCCCGCACGGCACTGCAGCGCGGGCACCGGCGCCCGACTCGTGGCTGCCGACCCGCGGCTGCCTAGCGGTACCCCGTCACGTCCGCCGGCTTCCCCGCATCCTGCACCTCGACCAGGTAGCGCCAGCAGTCGGGGCGCGAGCCGTCGAGGTCGGTGAAGCCGTACACCTGCGCGAGCTGGCCGCTCGACAGCGAGGCGCCGTTCCAGCGCGCGCGGTCGGGATCGGCGGCCAGGTGGGCGATCGCGCGGCCGGTGAAACGCGGCGTCTCGGTGATGGCGAAGTGCGGCTGCCTGGCGATGGCGTCGCGCCAGTTGGCCTCGCTGACGCCGTAGGCGTCGAGCATCATCTCGGAGCGCATCCAGCCCGGCGTCAGCGCCACCGCCGTGCCGCCGTGCGGGCGCAGCTCCTGCGCCTGCGCCCAGGCCATGCGGATCACCGACGTCTTGGCGAGGTCGTAGAAGAGCGACAGACGGTAGTTTCGGGCGTTGTAGTCGGCGGTGCCATCGGTCACCTCGACCACCAGCCCGCCCGGCTGGCGGATGAGCAGCGGCAACGCGAAGTGGCTGGTGATGATGTGCGTGTCGATCGCCAGCCGCAGCTGGTGCAGCCCCTTCTCCAGCGTGTGCTGCCAGACCGGCGTGTTCCACTCGGTGAGCCGCTCGCCGCCCCAGATGTCGTTGACCAGCACGTCGAGTCGCCCCTGTTCACGCTCGATGCGCGCCACCAGCGCCTGCACCTGCGCCGCGTCGAGGTGATCGGCCGGTATCGCGATACCCTCGCCGCCCGCCTGCGCGATCAGCGCGGCGGTCTCCTCGATGGTCTCCGGCCGGTCGTACTCCGAGCGCTGCGCGCGCGTGCTGCGGCCGGTCGCGTACACGATCGCGCCGGCGGCGCCGAGCTCGATGGCGATGCCGCGCCCGGCGCCGCGCGTCGCGCCGGCGACCAGCGCGACGCGGCCGCGCAGCGGCTGCTCCCCTGCCCTCGTCGAAGTGTCGCCCACCGCTCCGCCCTAGCCGCCGAGCTGGCGGTAGTACAGCGTCGTGTCGCACGCGCCGCCGCGCGGCAGCAGCGCGTAGCCGGGAATGACCCCGACCCGCACCCAGCCGCAGCGCTGGTAGACGCGCGCGGCCGCGTCGCTGGCGGTGTCGAGCACCAGCAGCGTCCTGCCGCAGGCGCGCGCTTCGTGCTCGGCGGCGCGCGTCAGCGCCTCGCCGATGCCCCGCTGCCGCGCCCGCCGGTGCACCAGCAGCTTGGCGAGATCGGCGCGGTGCGGCTGGTTCTCCGGCTGCGCGAGCACCAGCTGCACCGTGCCGCAGACGCCGCCGGCGTCCTCGGCCACCAGCACCGCGCGCGCGCCGGCGGCGACGTCGCGTGCCACCCGCGCCCAGAAGGCGCGCGCCCGCGCGACGGTCAGCGGATGCATGAAGCTCACCGACGCGCCGCCCTCGACGCAGTCGATCAGCACGTCGGCCAGGCCGTCGATCAGCCGCTCGTCGAGCCCCGCCGCGCGCCGCACCTTCCACGCCGCGTTCATCGCCGCGGCCCCGGCCCCGGCTCCGATGCGATCACCGCGGCGTAGCGCGCCGACCGGCGCGTCGGGTTGTGGAACATGGTCGGCTGATCGAGCTGCATCGCCAGGCAGTCGCCCCGCGTCAGCCGGTGCCGCTCAGTGCCGAGCGTGATGTCCATCGCGCCCTCCAGGATCCAGATCTGCTGGTAGACGCGCGCCGCGCGCGCCCCGCTCTCGAAGGCAACGCGCCCACCGGCCGGGAAGCGCACCTCGACGATCTGCATCGGCTGCGCGACGCCCGGCGGCGACACGTTGCGCCGCACGTAGCCGGAGGCGGGGTCGCGCCACTCGGGTTGATCGGCGCGGCGCGCGATCGGCTCGCTCGGCGCAGATGCGGCGCCGACCGACGCGTCGAACAGCGTCGCCAGGACGACGCCCAGGCCGACCGACAGCCGCTCCAGCACCACCGCGGTCGGGCTGCTCTCGCCGCGCTCGATCAGCGAGATCATCGAGCGGCTGACGCCGCTGCGCTCCGCCAACCCGGCCAGCGACAACCCGCGCGCGGCGCGCAGCTCGCGCACTCGGCCCGCGATGCGCCGGTTCAGTGCCGCCTCACCCTTGTCCATGATGATGGATGGCTTCATCCATTATCCCGGACAACGGGTCAAGCCATTTCTCAGACGCTGCGCAGCAAGAGCAGATCGAGGAGCAGCGCCGTCAGGCTGAGCGCGGTGCGCACGGCGTGCAGCCGGCCCCAGCGTTGCAGCAGGGTACGGGTTTCGGGCGAGGCGAGGTCGCGATCCGGCGCCAGCAGCTGCCGGTTGGTCGGCATGACGACGATCAGGGTGAACGGCACCACGGCGCCGATCAGCAGCGCGGCGATCAGCCAGCCGACGCCGCCGTCCGCCAGCCACGCGCCGATGCCGGCGAGCGCGCTCACCAGCGCCAGCGGCGCCTGCAGGCGGGTCGCGCGCGCATAGCTCGGCGCCCATTGCATGGCGGCGGCGCGCGTCTCCAGTTGCAGGCGCGCCGGATGCTCGGCGAGGGTGATGTAGAGCGCCGCGCCGGCGAACAGGGCTGCGCTCAAGGATGCGATCAGCGCCAGCAGCTCGGTCATCGCGCCCTCACGCCGGCAGATAGGCCGCGAAGGCGCGGCGCAGGATCCCGGCGGCGTCGGCCTCGATCGGCTCGCCGTGCGCGACGACGATGCGCGCGATCGGCCAGGCGAGGACGCGGGCGAGGAAGGCCGCCACGGCCGGGCGATCGCGCAGCAGCAGGGTGCGCGCGGTGCGGCTCGGGCCGAATCCGACCGGTACGCCGGAGAGCCGCCACAGCAGGCGCTGCGCCGCGCTCTCGAAGCGCACCAGGTTGAAGGCCAGATCGGTGAGCACCAGGGTGCCGCTCGGCCGGTGGAAGACGACGACTTCCGACAGACCGCGCACCGGACCGAAGACGAGATGCTCGACCGCCGGACGCCAGGCGCTCGGCGTCACGTCGGCGATCTCCTCGCCCGGCAGGCCGGCGACGCGCGCATGCAGCGCCGGCGCCAGGCGCAGCGCGGCGCGCGGATAGCGGGCGGCGAAGTCGGCGGCGTAGAGGTAGTGGAAGCTGTTGGACACCAGCACCTCCTCGACCGCGCCCAGCGCGTCGAGCGGCTCCAGTCCACCCGCCTCGACGGGCGGCGGCGACACCACCAGCAGCCCGCCCGACGGCAGGCGGATGAGCGTCGTGCGGTTCGAGAGGATCGGTCCGCCCGGCATGCGCAGGCGGCGCTCCAGCGTCCACAGGTCCGGCGCCAGGGCCAGCGGCGGCGGCGCAAAGTCGCGCAGCAGCGTCGGCCGCACGTACCGCATCAGCCGATCGGCGATCGAGCGCTGCGCCATCGCGTGCCTCCTTCCGCCGCTCGGCAGCCTGGCGCCTGAGCGCTATCCGCGCGGCGTGCGGAACGCCGCGGCCGCCGCTTCCCAGTTGGCGCCGTCGAACCGCTGCACGGTCAGCCGGTCGAGGTCGACGCCGTCGATGCAGCGCACGTTGAACGCCCACAGCTGCGGCGCCAGGCGCGGCCGGATGAACGGATGGATACCGCAGTGCCGGCAGAAGTAGTGCTTCGCCGTCATCGTGTTGAACTGGTACAGGACCAGGTCCGCCTCGCCGGCGAGAATGCGAAACGTCTCGTCGGAGGCGCGATGCCACAGCGCGCCCTTGCGGCGGCAGGCGGAGCAGTTGCAGTCGATCACCTGCTCGATCGCGCCGCGCACCTCGAACCTGACGCGACCGCAGTGACACGAGCCCTGATGGATCGGCGGCGTGTCGGCCATGCGGCTGGCCTAGCGACGCGCGCCGGTGAACGCAACGAGCCCGCACCGGCTCGGCCGCGCCGGCTCAGATGCGGCGCTCGAACAGGCGCACGACGTGGCGCACCAGGTCGTCCGGCCCTTCGATGTCGACGTACCACGCGTCGGTGAAGACCGTCAGCTCCTGGTCGCCGACGCGGACGCGGTAGCAGTCGACCCCGAGCACCCAGTCGGCCTCCTCGACCTGGGCGTTCAGCTCGCGCAGCACGGTGCGGAAGCGCTCCCATGCTGCGACGTCGCTGGCGGCACAGATATCGGCCCGCAGGCGTTGCGTCGTCACGGCTTCACCGCTCGGCGATGACACGACTGCCACTGCACACCGCATCACATCGATACAGCGCGTCGATTATTTCAAGCGCGATATGTCGCGCGGCGTCTCAGGGCGCGGGGGCCAGGTCGGGCCGCCCGTCGGCGGCGCCGACCAGGACGCTCGGCGCCGGTTCCCACGCATTCGGCCCGTAGGTGACGCGGTAGACCGGGCGTCCGCCGACCGCTTGCGGGCCGGACACGGCGGCGACCTTCCCCCAGTCCAGGCCGAGGCAGCCGAGGAAACGCTGCGCCACGTCGCTGGCCTGCGCGGCATCGCGCACCGCGGCGCGGCTCAGCTCGGCGCAGTGCCGATAGGGCTTGGTGCCGCGCGCCTGCGCGTACGGCGGCACATCGGCGGCGGCGTTGACGCGCTGCGCCGCGGCGGCGGCGCGCTGGGCGCTGGCGTCGGCCTCGGCGGCGGCGGCTTCGGCGCGTGCCGCGGCGGCCTCGAAACGCTCCACCGCCGCTTCCAGCTGGGCATTCTGCGGCGCCGCCGGGGCGCAGCCGATTGCGGTGACTATCAGCGGGAGGAGCAGCGTCGTGCGCACGCGAATCATACCGGCAGCTTCTCCGCGACCGCGCGGCGCGACGCAAGGTGAGCCACCACAACGACACGGCGACACAACGCGATCGTTGTAGCGCGGGCGTCCCTGCCCGCCGGACGCGGCGGCGCAGGCGCGGCCGGTGGCGTTGACTCAGCGCATCAGGCGGGCACGGAGGCCCGCGCTACCGGCCTAGCGCGGGCGTCCCTGCCCGCCCGACGCGACGGCGCAGCGCGGCCGGGGGCATTGACTCAGCACGTCAGGCGGGCACGGAGGCCCACGCTACCAGCCTAGCGCGGGCGTCGCTGCCCGCCGGACGACGGCGGCGCAGCGCGGCCGAGGCAGTGACTCAGCGCATCAGGCGGGCACGGAGGGCCGCGCTACCGGCCGCAGGCGCCGCC
>JANRJF010000236.1:0-4734 GCA_033764095.1 Deltaproteobacteria bacterium
GTCGTCTCCCAGATCTGCGCCAGGCCGGTGGGGCCGCCCGGGTGACCACGAGAGATGAGTCCGCCGTCGGTGGAGAACGCCGGCAACGAGCCGCCGATCTCGAAGGCGCCCTCGTCGATGTACTTCTCGGCCTCGCCGGTCTTACAGACGCCGAGCAGCTCGTAGTACTCGAGCTCCTCGATGACGAAGGCGTCGTGCACCTGCACCAGGTCGAGGTCCTGCGGGCTGACGCCCGCCTGGTTGTAGATCACGTTCGAGGCGTCGACGGTCATGCGCGCCGGGCCGACCACCGGGCCCTGGAAGATGTGGCCGCGCTCGTAGACCTCGCTCCACAGCGTCGAGGCGGCGATCTTCACCACCGGGCGATCCGGGTGCAGCTTCTTCGCCAGCTCTACCGGACCGATGATCGCCGCCGCGGCGCCGTCGCCGATCGGGCACGACATCATCTTGGTCAGCGGCCAGGCGACCATGCCGGAGTTGAGGATCTTCTCCGGCGACACCTTCTCCTTGGCCTGACGCTGGGCCATCGGATTGTGCATGCCGTTGTTCCAGTTCTTCGCCGCGATCTTGGCCAGGTGCTCGGGCTTGGTGCCGCGCTCGTGCATGCGGCGTGTCGCCCACATGGCGAAGAAGCCGGCCGGCAGGATCGAGTCCTCCATGTTCTCCGGCGCGGTCCCCGCCGTGCCGCTCTGGATCATGGTGGTCATCTTGTCGAAGCCGAGCACCATGGCGGTCTCGTAGTGCCCCGCAGACACCGCCAGGAAGGCCTCGCGCAGCGCCGCCGAGCCGGTCGCCGAGGCGTTCTCGATGCGCTGGATCGGCAGACCGGTGCAGCCGAACTCCTTCATCGCCCGCACGCCGGCCATGGCGGTGGCGAAGATGTGACCGACGTAGGCCGCCTTCATGTCGCCGAAGCCGAGGCCGGCGTCGTCGAGCGCGGCGAGCCCGGCCACCAGTCCCATCTCGCTGTTCGTCTTGCCCGAGTAGAAGGCGCCGAAGGGGTGCATCCCCACCCCGAGGATTGCGACATCGCGCATCTTCACGCCCCTCCCACCGGCCGGAACCGGATGATCATGATGTCGGTGCCGCCGTCGTCGCGCAGCACGTCGAGCTCGCCCTGCACCGACTGGCCGACCTTGAACTCGGGCTGCTTGCCGGCCAGCGGCGCCTGGATGCGCGGCCCCTCCGGCAGGTCGATCTGGCCGACGCCGTAGCCGTCGGCGTGCTCCATGTTGGTCGAGCCGAACAGCGGCATGTGCACGAAGGTGTAGCTGTAGAGCGTGCCGCGGGCGTTGAGCTCGACCTCGCGCGTCTGGCGCGACAGGCACTTCGCGCACACCGCGCGGCGCGGGTAGAAGTATTCGCCGCAGTCGTTGCAACAGGTGGCGAGCAGCATCGGCGCCGCCTTGGGGTCGTCGGGAACGGTGAAGAAGCCGGGCTTGATCGGCTGCCGCGGCCGGGCCTGTTCGGGCATGGCGTACCTCGCTTCGGTGTGGCGTTGCGGATCGGTGGCGTCGCTCAGGGGCGGCGATTTGGTTGCGGAGTGATCGGCGGCAGGTAGGGCGTCGGCATCGGCTCGTCGCTGATGCGCAGCAGCTCGAGGTCGAAGGTCAGCTTGGCGTTCGGCGGCACCAGCCCCGGCACCCCCTTCTCGCCGTAGGCGAGCTGCGCCGGCACCACCAGGCGTCGCTTGCCGCCGGCGCGCATGGTGCGCACCGCTTCGTCCATGCCCTTGATGACCTGGCCGGAGCCGACCGGAAAGCCGAAGGCGCGGCCGCGCTTGCGGGTGTCGTCGAACTGCGTGCCGTCATCCAGCCAACCGCTGAAGTGCAGGATCACCACCTGCCCCTCGTGCGGCGTCGGCCCCTTGCCGACCGCGATCTCGGCGTACTGCAGACCGGACGGCGTCGTGTGCCACTGGATGACCGAGGAGATCTCCGGCGGCGGATCGGCGTACGCAACAGTGGCGACGGCGAGCAGCAGGCTCGCGAGCAGACAACGGATCATGCGACGAAAGGGGAGACGCGAAGCCGCGTTTCCTATCCCCGTCGCCAGCCTCCGTCAAACGCCCGTTTGCGTCTGCTGAAGGCGGATGGCCGCCAGCTGACGGCGGACTCCCAAGGGGGGGAGAGGGAGCCTCGGCGACGCTGCCGCGCCCTCCGAGGCTCCCGGGGGGAGTAGGGGGGTGTTTCGAGAGCAGGAGAGAGAAAGGAAGCTCTTACGCAGCCACGGCCGGCAACGGTCGGGTAGCACGCGCGCTGCGCAGGATGTGCGTCAGTACCGCGACCACCTCTTCGTCCGAACCCGCCGTGTCCTGAACGGCCTTCACCAAGTCGAGAATCGTGACGCGCTTCGCGTTGCGCATGATCGGTCCCCTGTAAGGAGAGGTCGTGCGAACCCCAGACGCACGCACGACCCGCCCCGAGCCTTTGGCCTCCGCCACCACACCCCGGCCCCGCCTGCCGTTTCCGACAGCCAAGTTTGTCTCCACAACCATTGTCACGGGGCAGCGGTAAAGCAGCACGCGTGCCAACGCGGTCCTGCTCTGTGATCGCTCGCTTGGTGGGGCGTGCGCCTTGCGCGGTGTCAAAAAACGTCCGGCAACGCGCGTGAAGAAAATGACAATTCCGGGCGCTGCTGCGGCGTAGGTGCCGAGCGAGCAGCTAGTGGCCGTCTGCGAGTGGAGCGGCTTTAGCCACGGAGTTACACGGATCAGGGCTTGGATTTCAGGAGACGGAGCTGCGGGCCCTCCAGGAAGCTCCCAAGCGCCCCCTCCCCCGCCGAACGAACCTGGTTCCGTATAATCCGTGAAATCCGTTGCTACGTCTGCCCGCTCGGAGACTCATCACCCGCTTCGAGACGCCGCCGGGCGTCCTCGCGCAGCAGGTACTTCTGGATCTTGCCGCTGCCGGTCATCGGGAAGGCATCGACGAAGAAGACGTGGCGCGGGACCTTGAAGCTGGCGATGCGACCGCGACAGAGGGCGACGACGTCCTCGACGGTCAGCTCAGCGCCGGCCTGGCGGATGACGAAGGCGGCCGGCACTTCGGCAAGGCGTGGATCGGTGACGCCGACCACCGCGACGTGGTTGATGCGCGGGTCGTCGAGCAGCAGGCCCTCGACCTCGGTGGGATCGACGTTCTCGCCGCCGACCTTGAGCAGGTCCTTGTAGCGCCCGAGAAAGCGCAGGCAGCCGTCGGCGCGCAGGAAGCCGGAGTCGCCGGTGTGCAGCCAGCCGTCGGCGTCGATGGTCTTCGCCGTCTCCTCGGGTTTTTTGTAGTAGCCCTGCATCACCTGGTAGCCGCGGATGCAGATCTCGCCGACCTCACCGCTGGGCAGGACCGCGCCGCTGGCCGGGTCGACGATCTGGATCTCGTAGCCGGGCAGCGGCCAGCCGCTCATGGTGACGCGGGTCTCCTCGTCGGTGTCGAGGAAAGTGCCGGTGACGCCGACGCCGATCTCGGTCATGCCGTAGCCGGACATGGTGCGGTAGAGCGCCTGGGCGCGACGCGCGATCGGCTCGCTCGACAGCATGCCGGCGGCGCAGACGCCGGCGCGCAGACTGGAGAGGTCGCGCGTCGGGCGCGACGGATGCTCGAGCAGATCCTTGTAGTGCGTGTCGAAGCCGTTGATCATCGTGCCGCGCTCTTCTTCAATCAGGCGCAGCGCCTCGCCGGCATCGAAGTGGCCCATCAACACGTGGCGTGCGCCGGTGGCGGGCGACATCAGCAGCGCCTTGTAGACCGCGAAGGCGTGGAACAGCGGCAGGTAGTCGACGATCACGTCGTCCGGCGTCACGCCGAGCCGGTTGGCGTTGTCGTAGATGTTGCGCAGCACGTTGTGCCCCTGCATCACGCCCTTCGGAAAGCCGGTCGTGCCCGAGGTGTACATGATGTAGACGGTGCCGTCCGGATCGACCGCGGCGGCCCGCCGGGCGAGCTCGTCGTCCGACACGCCGGCGCCGGCGGCGAGCAGCGCCTGCCAGTCGAGGGTCCCGGCGGTGGGCGCGCCGAGCAGAATGACGCGGCGCAACAGCGGGGCGGTCTCGATCGCCAGCGCGCGCGGGTCGGCGCCCCGCAGACCCGGCAGCAGCTCCTCGATCATCGCCAGGTAGTCGACGCCGTGCGCGCGGTCGGCGGCGATCAGCGTCGTCGAGTCGGACTGGGTGACGATGTAGGCCATGTCGCGGGTGCGGAAGCGGGTGTTGATCGGCACCAGCACCGCGCCGATCTTGGCGACGGCGAAGAACAGGAAGACGAACTCCGGTCGGTTGCCGAGCCACAGGCAGACGTGATCGCCGGCCCGCACCCCGGCGGCGATCAGCGCCTTGGCGGCGCGGTCGACCTCGTCGCGCTGCTCGGCAAACGTCCAGCGCCGCCCCTCGAACAGCAACGCCTCGCGCTGCGGCCAGCGCGCCGCGGCACGATCGGTCAGATCACCGAACGTCTGCTTCTCAATCCACATCCGAACTTCTCCAAGGAATCAACGCAGAGGCGCAGAGACACAGAGAGCGCAGAGAAGAGCATGACCTCGAAATCTCTGTGCTCTCCGCGTCTCTGCGTCTCTGCGTTGAAGAACTAGGGGCTGAGTTCTCCGATCAGCTTCTCGAGCCGCGCCAGCATCAACCCCACGTTGGCGTCCATGCAGCGCGTCAGCAGCCGGCTCGCCGCATCGCCCTGGCCGGCGCGGCGCAGGCGCACCGCCTTGGCCTCGACCTCGGCGGATTCCGCGTCG
>JANRJF010000237.1:0-18066 GCA_033764095.1 Deltaproteobacteria bacterium
CGACGAGTTGGAGGCGATCGTCGAGCGCAGCCTGCGCGGCGCGGCGCTGTGGGGCGAGGTCAAGGACCGCCTGCACCAGAGCGCGCTCGGCCTCTCCGGCGGCCAGCAGCAGCGCCTGTGCATCGCGCGCGCCATCGCCATCGAGCCGGAGGTGCTGCTGCTCGACGAGCCGTGCTCGGCGCTCGACCCGGTGGCGACGGCGAAGATCGAGGACCTCATCCACGAGCTCAAGGCGCGCTACACGATCGTCATCGTCACCCACAACATGCAGCAGGCGGCGCGCGTTTCCGACTACACCGCGTTTCTCTACATGGGCGAGCTGATCGAGGCCGGCGTGACCGAGCAGATCTTCACCGCGCCGGCCAAGCGCGAGACCGAGGACTACATCACCGGGCGGTTCGGCTGAGGCGGAGGAGGGCGATCCCCATGGCGACGCGCGCACACATCGACCGACACTACGACGAGGAGCTGCAGGAGCTGCGCCACCTGCTGCTCGAGATGGGCGGCTTCGTCGAGAAGCAGATCGCCGACGCGATGCGCGCGCTGGTCGAGCGCGACGACGAGTTCGCCCGCCTGATCATCGAGCGCGACAAGACCGTCAACCGCATGGACGTGCAGATCGACGACGTCTGCCTGCGCCTGCTGGCGCTGCACCAGCCGGCGGCGCGCGACCTGCGCCTGATCACCACCGCGCTCAAGATCACCACCGACCTCGAGCGCGCCGGCGACATGGCGGAGAACATCTGCGAGCGCACCATCGAGCTGTGCCGCGAGCCGCAGCTCAAGCCGCTGATCGACCTGCCGCGCATGGCGGCGATCGCGCAGGGCATGCTGCGCCAGGCGCTCGACGCCTTCGTGCGCGAGGACGCCGACCTCGCCCTGCAGGTCTGCCACCAGGACGACGCGGTCGACCAGCTCACCGACCAGCTGCTGCGCGAGCTGCTGACCTTCATGATGGAGGACCCGCACACCATCTCGCGCGCGCTGCGGCTGATCTTCATCTCCAAGTACCTGGAGCGCCTGGCCGACCACGCCACCAACATCGCCGAGATGGTGGTGTTCATGGTGAAGGGCAAGAGCATCCGCCACCTCGACCGGCCCCCCTCGACCCTGTGAGCGAGACGGCGAAAAAGAAGATCCTGGTCGTCGAGGACGAGCCCGATATCCGCGAGCTGGTCCGCTACAACCTGGAGCAGGCCGGCTTCCGCGTCGCCGAGGCCGATGACGGCGAGGGGGCGCTGCGCATGGTGCGCGCCGAGCAGCCGGCGCTGGTGATCCTCGATCTCATGCTGCCGCAGGGCGACGGCCTGGAGGTGTGCCGCATCCTGCGCGGCCAGCCGCAGACCGCGACGCTGCCGATCGTCATGTTGACCGCCAAGGCGGGCGAGGTGGATCGCGTCCTCGGCCTGGAGTTCGGCGCCGACGACTACGTCACCAAGCCGTTCAGCCCGCGCGAGTTGGTGGCGCGCGTGCGCGCCGTGCTGCGCCGCGCCGAAGCGGCCGACGCGCCGGCCGGCGGCTCGAACGTCTTCGAGCGCGGCCGCCTGCGCATCGACTTCGACCGCCACGAGGCGTGGCTCGACGGCAAGCCCCTGGAGCTCAGCCTGCGCGAGTTCCAGCTGCTGAAGTTCTTCGTCCGCAACCCCAACCGGGTCTACGACCGGCTCACCATCCTCGACCTGGTGTGGGGGAACGACACCTACGTCGAGCCGCGCACCGTCGACGTGCACGTGCGCCGGCTGCGCATCCTGGTCGAGCGCGACGCCGCCAACCCGGAGCTGATCCAGACGGTGCGCGGCGTCGGCTACCGCTTCAACGACGCGGCCCTCGACGAGCCGGTAGGGGCGGCCTGAGCGGCGCGCCGCGGCGCCGACGCACCGGCACATGACGGCGCTGGCGTGGGGTCTGGCCGCGGCATGGCTGCTGACGCTCGCCGTCTGCGCCGCCTGGTATCGCCGCTGGCGGCGGGACACGCGCGCGCTGCGCGGCTTCACCGCCGCGGTGGTCGACGAACAGCCGCTGCCCGACCTCCCCGACGGACCGCTCGGCGAGGTGCAGGCGGCGGTGCGCCGCGCGCTGGCGCATCAGCAGCAGAAGCTGGAGGCGGCGCTGGCCGAGCAACGGCGCCTGGAGAAGGTGCTCGGCGGCATGGTGGAGGGCGTGCTGGTGATCGACGACGCCGGCACCGTGCTGCTCAGCAACCGGCGCGCCGAGGAGCTGCTCGATCTGCCGGCCGGGCAGCACAGCGGCCGCCCGCTGATCGAGCTCAACCGCCATCCCGACCTGCAGCGCCTGGTGCGCTGGGCGGTCAGCGAGCGGCGGCCGGGCGGACCGGCGGCGCTGGAGATCGACCTCGACGGCGTCGGCTCGCACGTGCTGGAGGTGACCGCGACGCCCTTCGCCGCCGGACCCGGGACGCGCCCGACCTTCATCCTGGTGTTCCACGACGTCAGCCCGATGAAGCGGCTGGAGCGCATGCGGCGCGACTTCGTCGCCAACGTCTCGCACGAGCTGCGCACGCCGCTCGCCGCCATCGCCGGCTACACCGAGACGCTGCTCGACGGCGCGCTCGACGACCCGGAGCGGGCGCGCCACTTCCTCGGCATCATCGACCGCCACACCGAGCGCCTCGGCCGGTTGGTCAACGACCTGCTGACGCTCTCGGATCTCGAGCTCGGCCGCGCTGCGCTGCGCAAGGGCGCGGTGTCGGCGTCGGAGATCGTCGACTCAACCTTCGAGGTGGTGCAGGGCAAGGCGACGCAGGGCGGCGTGACGCTGCGCATGGACATCGCCCCCGACACGCCGCTGCTCGACGCCGACCAGGACCGCCTGGAACAGGCGCTGGTCAACCTGGTCGACAACGCGATCAAGTACACCCCGCGCGGCGGTCGGGTGACCGTGCGGGCGCGCCCGCTGGAAGCCGACGCGCTGCCCGAGCCGCTGCGCCGCCCCGAGGCGCCGCGCTGCGTCGAGCTGCGCGTCGAGGACACCGGCGTCGGCGTGCCGCCGGAAGACCTCCCGCGCCTCACCGAGCGCTTCTACCGCGTCGACAAGGCGCGCTCGCGCGAGCTTGGCGGCACCGGTCTCGGCCTGGCCATCGTCAAGCACATCGCCCAGGCGCACGGCGGCGGGCTCGACATCACCAGCACGCTCGGCCGCGGTACGACGGTGCGGCTGCTGATCCCGATCTACGAGACGCGCCGCGAAGACCTGGCGCGCAGCGCGTAGGGCCCCTTCACCACGACGACACCACGGCACAACGTGTGGTCGTTGTGCCGTGGTGTCGTGGTGGTAAAGCGACGCTTCAGTGCAGCACGACGCTGCAGGTGCAGTCGCTCAGCGCGCCGCCGCTGCCGGCGCAGGAGTCGACGGTGCAGTGGAAGTCCGCCGCGACCGGGGCGCGAGCGCCGGCGCAACGCGCCAGCTGGATCTCGGCGAGCGGGCCGGCGGGCAGACCGCCGCCCCTGCCGGCGACCAGGCGCAGCCCATCGGCGGCGGCGGCCGGCACCAGCATGGCGCCGCTGGCGAGCGTCTTCACCTGTGCGCGCAGCGGTTCGAGCGGGCGGGCGAGGCTGGCGTCGTACGACAGCGTCGCCACCACCGACACCGGCAGCTGGGCGCCCGAATCGCTGAGCGCCAGCGTCACCGTCTGCCGTTCCGCGCCGGTCCTGCAGGGTTCGGCCTGGTCGGCGGCAGGCGCCAGGCCGGCGGAGGCGACCAGCCCGACCAGCAGCGCGCAGCAACCCACGATCGACGACCGCATCATGGCGCGGTCACCACGCAGGTGCAGTCCTCGATCGCGCCGCCGGCGCCGGCGCAGGCCTCGACGGTGCAGGCGAAGTCGAGCGCGGTGACCGCGGGGGCGCCGTTGCAGGTGTCGAACTTCACCGTCGCCAGCAGGCCGTTGGCGAGCCCGGCGTTGCGCCCGACGACGATGCGCAGCGCGTAGTCGAGGTCGTTCACCGAGGCGACGTTGGGCAGCGGCGCCGGATAGGTGACGCGCTGGCGCACCGAGGTCGCCGTGCCGCTGCCGGGAATGCTGACCCGGTTGCTCTTGTAGCCGAGCAGGAAGGTACCGGTTGTGGGCTGGGCGCCCAGCGGTCCCTCGAACTGGATCGGGAACGACACCATGGTCGCGCTCGGGGTGCAGGCGCCGACGATGCAGTCCATCGCGCACTGCTGGCAGGTCTCGCCCGGCTCGAGCACGCCGTTGCCGCACACCGCGCTGCCCATGGTGGGCGTGGCGGTGGCGGTGAAGGTGGCGGTGACGCCGATGGTGTGGGTGGGCGTCGGCGTCGCGGTCGCGGTCGGCGGCACGGTGTCGGTCGGCAGGCTGATGGTCGGGGTCTCGGTCGCGGTGGCCGAGGGCGGTGCCGGCGTGTCGGTCGGCGTCGCCGTGGCGGTGGTGCCGGTGGTGTTGGTCGCGACGGCGGTGGCGGTGGTGGTGGGCGCCGCGGTGTTGGTCGACACGGCCGTCGCCGTGGCAGTGGATGCGGCGGTGGTGGTCGCGGTGGCCTCCGGCGTCGAGGTCGCGGTCGAGACGGCGGTTGCGGTCTCGGTGGCGACCGGCGTGGAGGTATCGGTCGGCAGCGGCGTCGATGTCTCAGTCGGCGGCGGCGTCTCGGTATCGACCGCGGTGCTGGTCGGCAGCGGGGTCGCGGTATCGGTCGGGCTCGGCGGCGGCGGCTCGGTGGCGGTCTCGGTCGCCTCGGCGGTGGGGGTCGCCGGGCAGCCGGAGAGCGCCGCGTTGACCGCGGCGATCAGCTCGTTGATCGCCACCTCGCCGTCGCCGTTGGCGTCGAACGACGGGCAGGCCGAGACGTTGGCGCTGCCGAGCGCGATATTCACGCCGACGATCAGCTCGTTGATGGTGACCTCGCCGTCGCCGTTGCAGTCGCCGACGCATTGCGCCTCGGCGGCGCCGGCGCTGGCGAACAGGGCGAGGGCGGCGGTCAGTTGGACGACGACTCCGATCGGGCGGCGGCGACGGGCCGGTCTGCCAGGGTGCATGCGAGCTCCTTGTGATGTCGGGCGCGGGCGGATCATGGGGCGGCGGTGCAGGTGCAGCCGGTGAGATCGGTGCCGCCGGCGCGGCAGACGGTGACCGTGCAGGCGAAGTCGTCCATCTCCGGCGCCGGCTGGCCGGCGCAGCGGTCGAAGCGCACGCGGGCGAACGGACCGCTCGACTGGTTGGCGGTCGGCGGCGAGGCGACGTCGAGGCGATAGCCGCCGGTGTTGGTGGCGCGCAGCAGCAGCGCCGGGGTGCTGAGCGAGGTGACGCGGCCGGTCGGCGGCGACGGCAGGGTCACGGTGTTGGTGCGATAGGCGAGGCTGAAGCTGAGCTGCGTCGCGGCGCTCGGCACGCCGACCGACACGGCGATCTCGGACTGGCCGCCGCCGGCGCCGCAGGGCTGCGGCGCGCAATCGTCCGGGCAACTGGTGCAGCTTTCTCCCGGGCTCAACAGGCCGTCGCCGCAGGTGGTCTGGCGCGGCGTCGGCGAGGGGGTCGCGGTCGGCGTCGGCGGCAGCGGCGTCGAGGTCGGCGGCGCGGCGCTGCAGCCGGAGAGGTCATAGGTGCAATCGCTGGCGCACCCCAGCATCCCGACCAGGCCGAAGCTGGCGCAGCTGGCGCTCAACATGTCGCGCCCGTCGCAGTCTTCGACGCTGCGATAGGCGACGCCGTCGCCGCAGCGCGCCGGCTGGCAGGCGGTGGTGCAGGCGTCGTCGTCGTTGGTGTTGCCGTCGTCGCAGCGCTCGCCGGCGTCGAGTCGGTCGTTGCCGCAGGTGGCGAAGCTCTGGGTGTCGCTGCCGCCGCCGCAGCCGAACAGCAGCAGGGCGCAACAGAACAGGAGCGGCAGCGACAGGGAGCGGAGGGGATTGGGCACGTCGACCTCGTGTCGGTGGGGAAGCGGCGCGGCGGAGCGAGTCGCGCGACCCGCTCCGCCGCGGTCGAATCAGGGCACGCTCACCCGGCAGGTGACCTGGTCGCCGACCTCGACGTTGTCGAGGTCGCTGGCATTGACCACCTGGCAGGTGAAGTCGCCGGCATCCGGCGGGGCGGCGCCCTCGCAGACATTGAACGTGACGCGGATCGCGTTGCCGGCGCCGACCCCGGAGAGGAACGGATCGAGCAGCACGGCGGTGAGCGCGTAGTTCTGATCGTTGGGCGTGATGCTGAAGAAGTCCGAGGTCACCGACTCGACCACCGGCGGGTCGGCGCTGGCGCCCGGGACGTCGACGGTGCCGTCGGGGTAGCGGACGAACAGGGTCAGGCTGAGCAGCAGCAGGTCGCCCGGGTCGGTGTCGAAGTCGACCGCGACGGTGATCTGCTGTCCGGACGGCTGGCAGGGGGCGATGCGACAGTTGGCCGGGCAGGCATCGCCGGGGCCCTCGGCGCGGCCGCCGTCGTCGCAGGTCTCGCCGAGCGACAGCTCGATGTCGCCGTTGCCGCACGAGCCGCCGATCGGCGTCGTCGGCGTCGCCGTCGCGGTGGGGCCGCTCGGCGTGGTGGGTGTCCGGGTGGCGGTCGGCGTCGGCGTGTCGCTGCCGGTCGGGCAGCTGCCGAGCGCGTTGTTCACCGCCGCGATGATCTCGTTGATCGCCACCTCGCCGTTGCCGTTGCCATCGAACGACGGGCAGGCCGACACCGGCGCGGAGCCGAGCGCGATGTTGACGCCGGTGATCAGCTCGTTGATCGCGACCGTGTTGTCGCCGTTGCAGTCGCCGGCGCACTGCGCGCTGGCGCGCTCGGCGACGCCGAGCGTCAGGGCGGCGAGCGCCAGGGCAGCGAGCGCGCGACGCGCCGCACGCGGCTGCGAGAGAGTCCGCATCATCCTAACCAACCTCCATGGTGTGTGTGAGCGAGCGCCGGCCGGGTGGTGTGTCCCCCCTCCACAGTGGCGGCGCCTCGAACCTGTCGTGGCCTGGTTCGCGATGCGGGCGACTGTAGGCGGTGACTGTTCCGCGCCGATGACCGGCGCGTGAAGTTTCGGTGACAGCGGCGGCGCGTCGCCGCGCACAGCCGCTTCTCGGGAACATCACGCCTCCGTAAACCTCCGGTAACGTCGCCCCGATATGACGCGGCAGGATTCGCGGGGCTGCCGCCCCGCATCACCGCGACCTTGAACCTTCACACGCACGACAACGCGCCGTCACGCAGCCCCGCTACGCTGGCGGTCGCAGTGAGAGACGCAGTGGCAGCGCGCCGCCGCGACTCCCGGGGGATCTCTACGGATGCAGCCGACGCGGTCGGAGAAAGGAGGGGGGAGCCGGCGCACGCCAGCGGCTGGTGCGCGCGGTCGAACAGGGGAGACGACGCGAGCTCGAGGAGATCAGGCGAGGGGAAATTGATGACCCACCGCGCACTGTTGGTTGGAGCCTTGGTGCGCGGCGGGCCCCCCCAACCGTACGGCGACCCACGAGGGGTCGCCGTGACTCACGGAAGGAGACAATCCATGTATCAAGATCGTTTTCTCAGTTCCAAGCGGCTGCTGGCGGCGCTCGGCGCCGTGCTGCTGCTGGCCGGCGCCGCCTCGGCGCAGGACCCGGTCAAGTGCCGTCGCGCCATCGCCAAGAACGCGGTGAAGTTCGAGGCGACCAAGATCAAGGCGCTGCAGAAGTGCGAGGACTCACTGCTGAACGGCAAGGTCACCTCGTGCCCGGACACCAAGGCGAGCGACAAGATCGCCGCGGCGCAGGCCAAGCTGGAGGAGCAGGTCGACAAGAACTGCACCGGGCTGAGCCTGGCCGACATGAACTTCGCCGGTCTCGCCAAGCAGTGCACCGGCGGCTACCGCGCCAACGGTGCCTGCGACGTGGCGGGCGACTGTCCGGGCATCTGCGTCACCGGCCCGAAAGACGGTGATCCCTGCTTCGCCGACTCCTTCTGCGCGCCCGGCACCTGCAGCAGCCCGTCGCTGTGCGACGCGGTGAACGTCTGCCCGAGCGTGCAGAACGACAGCCGCGTCGAGCCGTTCGGCCTGCTGCCGGTGAGCGACTGCTACTTCGCGCTGAGCGACGCGGCGTCGGTGGCGGCGTGCGTCAGCTGCGTCGGCGAGCAGACCGTCGATCAGCTGATCGGCGACTACTACGGCACCGCCAACCCGGCGAGCGACGACAAGGGCGTGCTGAAGTGCCAGCGCGCCGTCGGCAAGGCGGCGGCGAAGCACTTCGCGGCGGTGCGCAAGTCGCTGCAGAAGTGCCAGGACGGCATCCTGAAAGGCGGCGCCGGCCCCTGCCCGGATGCCAAGGCGAGCGACAAGATCAGCAAGTCGCAGGTCAAGCTGACCGACGCGATCGCCAAGGCGTGCACCGACGCGCAGATCAACAGCGGCTTCGTGCTGTCGCAGATCGTCGGCGCCTCCGGCCGTCCGAACGCGGGCTGCACCACGACCTCGTCGTCGGCGGCCGGCATCGCCGCCGCCATCGAGTGCCTGACCACCGCCACCGCGACGGCGAATGACGCGCTCGGCGTCGGCAGCTCGCCGGCCTCGAACAACCCGAGCTGCGGCAACGCCAAGCTCGACGCCGGCGAGAACTGCGACGACGGCAACCAGCTGCAGGAGAGCGGCGTCGGCCCGGCCGACTTCTGCCCGACCGACTGCAACATCGCCGCCTGCACGCCGGCGGGCAGCAACACTGCGACGGTCAGCTTCACCTCGCCGGTCGACCTGACCAGCCTGACCATCGTCCTCTACTACCCGGACGCGAAGGTGCAGGTGCCGGGCGTCAACAGCGACCCGCCGGTGCAGAACGCCGTCCTGTCGGGTTCGTTCGCCACCACGCCGGTGGACACCGGCTACGCGCTGCGCGTCGTGTCGATCGACCCGTCGCTGGTCGGCGTGCCGGCCGGCGCGGCGTTCACCGTCACCTTCGACACCTGCCAGGGCGCGCCGGCGCTGACCGCGGGCGACCTCGCCTGCTTCGTCGCCGACGCCTCCGACGCCAATGCCGCGCCGGTGTTCGGCACGAGCTGCAGCGTCACGGTGCCGTAAGGCGCCGCCCCACTGAACCGAGAAGGAGACCACACCCATGAGTCGCAACTTGAGAAGCACCCTGCTGGGTCTCGCGGCGGCTGCCGCGGCGGCGCTCGCGCCGGCCGCGTCGCAGGCGATCTGCGGCGACCTCAACAACGACGGCGTGCGGACGGCGGCCGACGCCATCGTCCTCTCGCAGTGCATCGCCAACGGCGGCACCTGCCCGACGCCGGTGTGCGGCGGCGGCGGCCTGGCGGCCTGCGCCGACGTGCTCGGCGACGGCGACGTCAGCTTCCCGGTCGGGCAGAACGCCGACCTCGCCGTGCTGCTGCAGTCGCTGGCCGGCCTGTCGACGCTGTACGACATCTGCACCGGCCCGGGCCCGAACATCGCCTGCCCGGGCGGCAACGTGACGATTCCCTCCGGCCCCATCACCACCAGCCAGACCTGGCCGGCGAGCTGCAAGGTGACGCTCGGCGGCACCGTGCTGGTGGAGACGCCGGCCGGCGGCCCGACCACCGTGCTGCGCGTCGAGAAGGGCTCGATCGTTCAGGGCGACGCCGGCGCGGTCGATCCCGCGACGCTGATCTTCCTGCCCGGCTCGCACGCCGACATGCAGGGCACCTCGGCGCAGCCGATCGTCTTCACCAGCAACCAGCCGGCGGGCGCCAAGACGCCGGGTGGCTGGGGCGGCATCATGTTCAACGGCAAGTCGACCGTGAACGGCCCCAACTGCCAGTTCCAGGCGGAGGGCGTGCCCGAGCCCTTCGGCGGCTGCGTCGCCAACGACTCGAGCGGCATCGTCACCTTCTTCCGCTCCGAGTTCGGCGGCAAGCTGTTCACCCCGGACAACGAGCTGAACTCGTTCACCATGAACGGCATCGGCTCGCAGACGCAGTTCAACTTCGTCCAGGGCCACGCCGGCAAGGACGACTGCCTGGAGTGGTTCGGCGGCACCAGCAACCACAACCACATGGTCGCCTCGGCGTGCGCCGACGACGCCTTCGACTGGCAGCTCGGCTTCACCGGCTCGGTGCAGTTCGGCGTCTACATGCAGAACGGCGGCTTCACCGACGCCGGCAACCGCGACTCGCGCGGCATCGAGGCCGACAACAGCGAGTTCGACAACGCCGCGCTGCCGTTCTCCGATCCGGATCTCTGCAACATGACCATCGTCGGCGGCAAGGCGCAGGTCGAGTTCGCCGACAACGGCGGCTCCGACTCCGGCATCCTCTTCCGCCGCGGCACTCGCGGCCAGGTCGCCAACGCGGTCGTCACCGGCTTCCAGGACGCCGGCCTCGAGCTGCGCGACGCCTCCACCACGCAGGGCGCCTGCGTCGACGGCGACGCCAACAAGATCCCCGAATCGCTGACCGGCAACCTGGTGGTGCGCAACAGCGTCTTCTACGACAACGGCAGCGCCGGCGCCGAGCAGGCCAAGGACAACGACGGCACGCTCGACACCACCGCCGGTGCCGACCTGAACGCCTGCGTGGCGGCCAACTGCCGCTGCGACTCGGAGACCTTCTACGACCTGCTGGTCAGCGGCTTCAACGTCGCCAACGCCAACGGCACGCCGCTCGGCTCGCAGGTCAACCCCGGCGTCAGCGACGAGTACCCGGCGCTCGACAGCGCCGCCTGCACCGGCACCGGCACGCCGTACACCTGCTGCACCGGCGCCGGGACCGGTACCTGCCGCGCGCTGCCGGACTTCCGCGCCACCGGCGGCGGGCTGCCGGCGGCCTTCGCCTGCAAGAACATCAACCCGCTGTTCAGCAACGTCAGCTACATCGGCGGCGTGAACCCGGGCGTGGCGTACGGCGCGACGTCGTACGACTGGCTGTCGAAGCCCTGGCTCGAGTTCGGCGTGCAGTGAGCGCCGTCCGTCAACCGTGAGGCAGCAACCGCGGGGGTGGCCGATCGCGGCCGCCCCCGCGTCTTCTCGACGAGGATCCCGCATGCAATCCATTCGGACCTTCATCCTGACCTTCGCCCGTGGCACGCGGGAGGGAACCGGAGCATCGCTCGCGGCTCGTCTCCTGCCCCCGCGGAGCGGGCGACGGTCGGGATGGGGGCCGCTTCTGACCCTGTGCCTGCTGGCCGCCGCACTCGGCGCCAGGCCCGGCGCGGCGGCGGAGACCAGCCCGCCGACCGGATCGCGGCCGCCGATCAGCTTCACCGCCGGCGCCCCGTCGGTCGATGCGCTGATCGACGAGTTGCTCGACGCCATCGCGCGCAACGACAAGGACGCCATGCACCGGCTGCGCGTGACCAAGGACGAATACCTGCAGATCATCGTCCCCGGCACGGTGGAGAAGGACCAGGCACCGCGCCAGCTCACCGAGCAGCCGCGCGAGTTCTTCTGGTCGCTCAACGATCGCAAGAGCCGCTATGCGGCCGACAGCATCCTGGCCCGCTTCGGCGGCCGCACGCCGCTCAGTCACCAGCTGCGCTTCAGCCGCGGCACCACCGAGTACCTCTGGTACACCGCACGCGGCCAGGTGCGCCTCGACCTGACCTTCGCGGACGCGCCGCTGCCCGAGGAGCTGCGCACCGGCACCATCGCCGAGGTCGACGGTCGCTACAAGTTCCTCGCCTTCCAGTGGGACAACTGACGCGCGTCGCAGAGCGGTAACAGTCGCGTCACCTGCGCATAACACCCGGTTGATAAGTTCCGCCGCGTTCAGCTCATGCGGGGGGTCTCACCAGTCGACGCGCGCGGCGCGTCCGGTCGCTCTCGGCCTTCGCTCACGGTTCGACTCCGCTGGGTGATCGCCGCGGCGCTGCTCGTCGCCGTGTCGGCGCGGGCGCAGGCGCCGACTCCCGCCGCCACCCCGGCGCTCGATCCCAACTACGGCACGGTGCTCGGCCTGGTCATCGATCCGGACTCGGCCAAGCCGCTCGCCGATGCGCGCGTCGAGGTGGTGGGGCGCAAGGAGCAGACGCGCACCGACAACCAGGGCCTCTACAAGCTCAGCCTGCCGGCCGGTACCTACGAGCTGCGCATCTACGCCCCGCTGCGCCAGGCCATGCGGCTGCGCAATGTCACCATCTTCGCCGGCAAGACGACGCGCGTCGATGCCAACCTCAAGCAGCTGAGCGAGGCCGAGGTGACGCAGACGGTCGAGGTGGTGGCCGAGGCGGCGGCGGCGACCGAGCAGACGCAGCTCATCCTGCGCCAGAAGGCGGCGGGCGTGAGCGACAACGTCTCCGCCGAGGCGATCGGCAAGTCGACCGACTCCGACGTCGCCGAAGCGGTGGTGCGGGCGCCGGCGATCACCCTCAACGACGACAAGTTCATCGTCGTACGCGGTCTGGGCGAGCGCTACAGCGTCGCGCAGTTGAACGGCAGCCGTCTGCCCTCCACCGACCCGAACAAGCGCATTCCGCCGTTCGACATCTTTCCCGCCGACTTCATCGCGGCACTGAACATCGTCAAGACCTACACGCCCGACCTGCCGGGCGACTTCGCCGGGGCGCTGATCGACATCAAGCTCGCCGAGCCGCCGGCCAAGCTCACCTACAGCCTCGGCGCCTCGATGAGCTTCAACACCGAGACCACCTTCCGCAGCGTCAACACGTACACCAGCCCGTGCGGCACGTCGGACTGGTTCACCCTCGGTGTCGACTGCCGCGGCCTGCCCGGGCTGTTCGGCAACGCGCCGTCGAACGCGACGCGCAACCCGACCACGCCGCAGATGCGCGCCTTCGTCGGCGCGCTGCCGAACAACTGGAACGTCAACTGGGTGACCGCGCCGCCCAACTTCAGCATCAAGGGCTCGGTCGGCGACACCTACGGCCCGTTCGGCTTCAACCTCTCGGCCAACTACGGCTCGAAGTGGAAGATGAAGCGCGACGCGGTGAACAACGCCATCGCCAACGCCAGCGCCGCGCCGGTGACCTACACGCTCGACGAGTTCGACTACAACATCAGCGACTTCGAGACCCAGATCGGCGCGCTGTGGACCTCGCAGTACAAGATCAACGACGACCACGTGATCGGCGGCCGCGCCCTGGTCAACCGCGCCGCCGACGACCAGACGCAGAGCGGGCAGGGGCGCAAGGAGAACGATCCGTCGCGCGAGCTGTTCCCGAGCAGCCAGATCTACACCGTCAACCAGCTCGGCTTCGGCCAGCTCGAGGGACACCATCACTTCTCGATCGCCGATGCCGATTGGCGCGCCGCCTGGGCGCCCTCGATGCAGGACGTCCCGGACGGCAAGTACCTCATCTACAGCCGCACCGGCGCGCCGCCCGCCGGCCTGATCACGGCGCCGCCCTCGACCCTGCGCACCTTCGCCAACCTCAACGAGTTCCTGCAGGACTACGACGCCGACGTCGCGTTCCCGTTCCGGACCGGGCTGCCGTTCACCGACGTCTGGTCGGGGCTGGAGGCGCAGTTCAAGACCGGCCTCGCCTTCGAGACCCGCGAGCGCACCTTCGACTACCGGCGCTTCTCCAGCAACGTCTCGCAGACCTTCACCGGCCCGCCGCAGTCGATCCTGGTGCCCGACAACTATTCGGTGAACGGCCCCATCACGTTCAGCGAGAACACGACGCAGAACGACAGCTTCGACGGCACCGAGGAGGTCGCCGGCGGCTACGGCATGTTCGACCTGCCGCTGGTGCAGGACCGCTTGAGCGTCATCGGCGGCTCGCGCGTCGAGTACTCCTACATCGTCGCCAACGGCTTCGTCCCCGGCCGCGGCGCGGTGAAGACGATCATCAACAACACCAATCCCATGCCGAGCGCGATCCTGAAGTACACGCCGCGCGACGACATGAGCGTGCGCGCCGCCTTCAGCCAGACGGTGTCGCGCCCCGACTTCCGCGAGCTGACCCCGACCCGCTTCCCGGCGCTGCCCGGCCAGCGCGTCCTGCTCGGCAACGAGAACCTGGTGCAGACCGACATCACCAACTGGGACCTGCGCTGGGAATGGTTCTTCACGCCGCTCGAGCTGGTCTCGCTCGGCTTCTTCTACAAGGACCTCAAGAATCCGATCGAGCTCGCGGCGCTGGTCGAGACCTCCTCGTACATCGACTTCTTCGTCAACGCGCAGGACGCGACGGTGTGGGGCTTCGAGATGGAGGGGCGCAAGAACTTCGACTTCCTGGTGCCCTACGCCGCCCAGGTGCACTGGCTGGAAGCGCTGGCGCCGAGCCTCGCCGACCTGCAGTTGGAGATCAACGCCAGCCTGATCCAGTCGGAGGTGACCGGCATCGAGGACCCGGTGCGCGAGATCACCGTCACCAACAGCTCGCGCCCGCTGCTCGGCATGCCGCCGTTCTCGGTCAACGCCTCGTTGGCGTATGCCGACAACGACTACGGCACCTTCCGCCTGCTCTACCGCACCGTCGGCCGCACCATCGCCGCCGCCGGCACCGACGTGCAGCCCGACGATCCGGGCGGCGCGCTGCCGGACATCTACAAGGAGCGGCGCGACTCGCTCGACTTCATCTGGATCACCGAGTTCAGCGCCTTCGACACGCCGCTCACCGGCAAGGCGGGCGTCGAGAACATCCTCAACGACGACTACCGCCAGACCCAGGGCAACGTGACGATCGAGAAGTACCGCACCGGCGCGACCTTCGTCTTCGGCCTCGCCTACAAGTTCTGAGCCCCGGTGCCTCCGCGCGCGAGGAGGCGACTCGTAACAGACCTGCAACACGGCTGTCGCACGACTGAAACACCGGCTTGCTATCGCCCGATGCGTACACCTGCACCGCGAGGCTGACGTGGCCTACCCAGAACCCGCCCCGACCGAGGAAGAGGAAGCACGCGCCTACGAGGAGACCTTCTCCCTGTACGGCCACCACGAGCAGGAGCCGACCAACTGGAAGGCCGCTCTGTTCGGCTCCTCGCTGGTCTACGTGATCATCGCCGTGCTGGCCGTCACCGTCGGCACCGCGGCGCGCCGCATCATCCAGCAGGAGCAAGAGGTCGAGGTGAAGTTCGTCGAGGAGGTGGTGAAGGTCGATCCGCCGCCGCCCCCGCCGCCGCCGCCGAAAGTGATGAAGGAGGCGCCGCCCGCCGCCGCGGCGCTGGTGCCGAAGGACATGAAGGTGCGCCAGCTCGACACGCCGCCGCCGGCCAAGGAGCTGCTCGCGCCGGAGGACATGCCGCTCGACAAGCCGGCCGAGGCGGATCCCAGCCTCGACAAGGGCGTCGGCGTCTACGGCGAAGGGGTCGGCGACGTCGCCGGCCTGGAGGGCGGCATCGCCGGCGGCGAGGCCGGCGGCGTCGCCGGCCTGATGCGCATCCCGGAGGACGCCGAGCCGCCGGTGCCGTCGAAGGCCAATCGGCCGCCGCTGTTCCCCGAGCTCGCCAAGAAGGCCAAGCAGACCGACACCGTCGTGCTGCGCATCCTCATCCTGTCCACCGGTGAGGTCAGCGAAGTGACGGTGCTGAGCGGCAGCGAGCCGTTCGCCAGTACCGCCGCCAAGGCGGTGCAGAAGTGGCGCTATCGACCGGCGCGCTTCGAGGGCAAGCCGGTGGCGACGTTCCGCATCATCCGCATTCCCTTCAAGCTCACCGCCTGAGCGCCACGCGCCAGGTCGCGCAGAGAGGAGAACACGATGGGTTTCAGTTGGACCGAAATGCTCAGCCACATGGGGATCCCGGCGATCGTCGTGGCGATCGTGCTGGCCGTCATGGGCCTGGGCTCGTTGACCGTGTTCTTCGAGCGCCTGCTCACCGCGCGTCGCTCGACGCGCGCCTCGCAGGCGTTCGCCGCCAGGGTCGGCGCCGACCTGCACGCCGGGCGGTTGAAGAACGTGCTGGAGGAGGCGAGGGCGGTCTCGAAGGAGAGCCACCTGGCGCGCGTCGTCAAGGCGGCGATCGAGGCCTACGCGCACGCGCACCACACCAGCGACGTCTCGGAGCTGTCGCCGGTCGAGCGCACGCGGCGCCACATGGCGCGCTACATGGAAGAGGTGGGCGGCGACCTGCGGCGCGGCCTGGCGCTGCTCGCGACGGTCGGCTCGGTGGCGCCGTTCGTCGGCCTGCTCGGCACCGTGCTGGGCATCATCAGCTCGTTCCAGGGCATCGCCTCGGCCGGCTCCGGCGGGCTCACGGCGGTGTCGGCCGGCATCAGTGAGGCGCTGATCTAGACCGCCTTCGGCCTCGCCGTCGCCATTCCGTCGGTCCTCGGCTTCAACTTCCACAACGAGCGGGTGGTCAAGGAAGAGCTGCTGCTCAACAACGCCGTCGGCGAGCTGCTCGACCGCATGGAGGACTGGCGCGAGGCCGAGGTGAGCGGCATCGCGGTGCCGACCGTGTTCGCCCCCGGCGCGGCGTCGGCCAAGCTCGCCAAGCCGGCCCCGGCGCGCGCGGCGGTGGGGTCGGCGTGAGCGCAAAGGCCGTCGAGCTGCAGCCGCGCAAGCGGACGCCGCGCGTCCAGCCGGACATCAACATCACGCCGCTGGTGGACGTGGTGCTGGTGCTGCTGATCATCTTCATGGTGGTCGCGCCGCAGATGCAGCAGGACATCCCGGTCGAGCTGCCCGGCATCTTCAACCCCGATCCCGAGGTCGAGAACGCGCGCGCGCCGCTGATGCTGTCGCTGACCCGCGGCGGCCAGTTCTTCATCGAGTCCAACGCCTACGATTTCGACGGCGCGGTGGCGAAGCTGCGCGAGATCCAGGCCGCCGAGCCGAACCGCCGCCTGGCGCTGCGCGCCGACGCGGCGCTGGACTACAGCCAGGTGCGCGACGTCTTCTTCAAGCTGCAGGACGCCGGCTTCCCCGGCGTCTCGCTGATGATCAACCACCGCCACGAGTTCGGCGCCGGCAGCCGCGTCGCGCCGCGCGGCGAGGGAGGCTGACGGCATGGGCATGCAGGTGGGTGGCGGCGGCGGCAAGCACGTCGCGCCGGTGATGAACGTGACGCCGCTGGTCGACATCGTGCTGGTGCTGCTGATCATCTTCATCGTCGTCACGCCGCAGCTGACCCGGAAGTTCTGGGTGCACACGCCGAAGCAGGAGAAGAAGGACGTCGAGGAACAGCAGCAGGATCCCAATCCGCCGCTGGTGCTGCGCATCGCCGCCGACCGCAGCCTGTCGGTGAACAGCACCGAGCTGACGCTGCCCGAGCTGGCGCCGCGCCTGCGCCGCATGTTCGCGGCGCGCGACGACCACATCATCTTCTTCGACGCCGCCGATGGGGTCGACTACGGCTTCGCCGTGCAGGTGATGGACCAGGCGCGCGCCGGCGGCGCGGTGACCATCGCGCCGCTGATCAAGAAGCTGAACGACGCCGCGGCGGCGCCGCCGGCCGGTTGAGCCGCGCAACGCCGTCCGGGGGGACATGGCGGACGGGCTGTTGGTGATCGACGCGGCTGGGCGCGTGCAGGTGTACACGCTGCCGGCCGAGGCGATGCTCGGCCTGCGGCCGGGGTGCCTGGCGGTCGGCGCGCTGCTCGGCGAGCTGACCACGCTGCCGGGCCTGCTCGCCGCGGTGCAGGAACGCCTGCAGCCGGGCGGTGCGGCGCGCGGGCCGATCCTGGAGATCGGCCCGCACCGCACGGTGCAGGCCGAGGTCACCCGCCTGGCGCCGCTCGCCGCCGGCGGCGCGCCCTCGGTGCTGATCCTGCTGCGCGATCTGCGCGACGCCGAGCGCCTGCGCGGCATGCGGCGCGAGTTCCTCACCAGCGTGTCGCACGAGATGCGCACCCCGCTGGCGGCGATCCGCGGCGCCAGCCAGACGCTGCTCGACGGCGCGCTCGGCGACGCGCCGCGCGCGCGCCGCTTCGTCTCGGTGATCGACGAGCACGCGGCGCGGCTTGCCGTCCTGCTCGACGACCTCGGCCAGCTCGTCGACCTCGAGCAGGACGGGGTGCCGCTGCGTCGCGGCCCGCTGGCGGTCGAACCGGTGGTCGCCGGGGTGTTGCGCGCCAGCCGCGCGGCGGCGCTCGGCGCCGGCGTTGGCCTGCACAGCGCGGTGGCGGCCGACACGCCGCCGCTCGACGGCGACCGCGCCCTGCTCGAGTTGGTGCTGCTGCGACTGATCGACCACGCGGTGCGCGGCACGCCGCGCGGCGGCTCGGTGACGGTCAGTGCGGCGGCGGCCCCGCCGCCGGGCGGCGCGCCCGGC
>JANRJF010000238.1:0-20583 GCA_033764095.1 Deltaproteobacteria bacterium
GCTGGCCGACTGGCGCCGCTGCGGCGCCACCGCCGCCCATCTCGGCCTGCGGCATCGCAGCCTGGCGCATCTGCTCGAGCTGCTCGACCGCGTCGGCCGCGAGGTGCTGCCGCTGATCGGCGAGGCGTGACGCCCGCCGCCCAATGCGCCACGCTTCTTCACGACCGCGGCACGACAGCCCAACGACGGCACGCACGGCCGTTGTGCCGTGGTGTAGTGGTGGTGAACGCAGCCCGCGGCGCAGAACCGCCGTTGCCCTGCTCGCCGCCCTGCTCGCGCTCCCGGTCGCTGCGCAGCCGACGCCGACCGCTGGTACACGTTATCGAGCCGGCATTTCCGGCATGCACTGCCGCGCCGACGGCTGCCTGCCGGAGGTGCGCGCCGCCCTGCTCGCCCTGCCCGGCGTCGCCGACGCCACGCTCGACTTCAACACCAAGACCGCGATCGTCAGCCTCGCTCCTGGCGCGGCGCTTAACCGTGCGGCGGTCTCGGCGGCGCTGCGCGAGGCCGGCTATGGGCTCACCACGTTCGACCGCCTGCCCTGAGCACCCGCTTTGCGCCCGCTCGGCGGTTCGGACATAGTTCAGCGATGCGTCGCTGCACTGCCGCCCTGCTGTGTGCCACCGGCGCGTTGCTCGCCGGCTGCTCGACGCAGGCGCCGAGCAGCGCCGACGAGTATTACAAGACGGCGTCCGAGAACATGCGTCTCGGGTCGTACAACCAGGCGATCGAGACCTACCGGGCGCTGCTCGACGAGCATCCGTTCAGCCAGTACAGCGAGGAGGCCGAGCTGAAGATCGGCGTCGCGCAGTACAAGGACAAGGCGTGTCCGGAGGCGACGGCGTCGTTCGCCGACTTCCAGCGCCGCCATCCGACCAGCCCGTACCTGCCGCAGGTCGGCTACCTCCTCGGCCAGTGTGCCGAGGAACAGATGCGACCGTCGGACCGCGACCAGAGCGCCTCGCAGAACGCCCACGCCTACTACCAGGCGGTGATCCAGCAGTTCCCCACCAGCCCGTACGCGCAGCTGGCACGCGAGCAGCTGATGCATGCGCGCGAGACGTTGGCCGGCCATGAGCTGACCGTCGCCGACTACTACCAGTCGCATGACAATTCGCCGGCCGCGACCACCCGGCTGCTCGACCTGGTCAACCGCTTCAACGACACCGACGTCGCCGGCGACGCGCTGCTGCAGCTGGGCGAGATCTACGAGCGCAACGGCGACACCGACAAGGCGATGCTCGCCTTCGCGGCAGTGCGCTACCACCATCCCGACCACGAGGCGGCGCGCGCCGCCGAGCAGGCGCTCGACGCGCTGCGCGCCGACGCCGGCGACCCGCCGAGCGGCGATCCGCTCGCCGTGCTGCGCGCCGAAACCGGCCGGACGCGCGACATCGCCATCGCCCAGTCGACGCGGCCGATCACCTCGAAGCGGGCGAGCGGCCCGCCACAGAGCGGCGCCGGCAGCGGCTTCGGTCTGCCCGGCGGCACCGCGCCCTTCGGCCGCTCGAGCGGCTACGGCACGCCGGGGCGGTACTGAGGGCTGGCTCGCGGCTGTCAGCCGTCAGCTATCAGCCAAGCGATGACCTGATGGCTGACAGCTGATGGCTGAGAGCTGAAAGCTGCTTCGTTGAAACACCCCGATTGACTCTCCGCGCGCGGCTGCACTAAGCCTGCGCGGAGAGAGTTCGCGACCACATATCCTTATCCAGAGTGGCTGAGGGACTGGCCCTTCGACGCCACAGCAACCGGTCCCCGGGGAAATCCCCCGGCGGGCGCAGGTGCTAAATCCAGCCGGGAAATTGCGCCCGGGGAGATAAGGCGAAGAGCAATCCGTTCTTGGCCTCGTTTCCCCCGGGAAAGAGGCCATTGTTGTTTTCTGCCCCGACAGACGAACGGAACGACGCGGCGGCGCTCGCCGCCGGCCATGTGCTGGTGGTCGGCGTCGGGGCGCTCGGCTGCCCGGCGGCGTGGACGCTGGCCGCCGCGGGGGTCGGGCGGCTGACGCTGGTCGATCCGGACCGCGTCGAGCTGTCCAATCTGCACCGTCAGGTCCTGCACTCGACCGCGACGCTCGGCCAGCCGAAGGTCGAGTCGGCGGCGGCGCGCCTGCGAGCCGCCTTCCCGGCGGTGACGGTGGAGACGCGCGCCGAAGCGGTGACGGCCGCCAACCTGCCGGCCTACTTCGCCGCCGCCGACTTCGTCATCGACGCGACCGACGGAGTGGCGGCGAAGTTCCTGCTGAACGACGGCGCGGTCGCCTGCCGGCGGCCCTACTCGCACGCCGGCGTGCTCGGATTTCTCGGCCAGACGCTCACCGTGCTGCCGGGGCGCAGCGCCTGTTACCGCTGCCTCTTTCCCGAGCCGCCGCCAGCCGACGAGGTGCCGAGCTGCCAGTCGGCCGGCGTGATCGGGGCGATCGCCGGCGTGATCGGCGCCGTGCAGGCGGGCGAGGCGCTCGCTCATCTGACCGGCCAGGTGCCCAGCCTGGCCGACCATCTGTTGTCCTTCGACGGGTTGACCGGGCGCTGGCGGCGCATCCGGGTGGCGCGCAATCCGCGCTGCCCGCGCTGCGCGGCGGTCTCGCCGGCGGCGCTGGATGCCGCCGGCCGCGCGGGCTAAGGGAGGGAGTCCATGGCGTACGTGCAGGGCCTGCAATGTCGCGAGTGCGGAACCGAATATCCGCACGCGCCGCTCCACGTCTGCGAGCAGTGCTTCGGCCCGCTCGAAGTGGTGTACGATTACGATGCGATCCGCCGGGTGCTGACCCACAAGGCGATCGCCTCGCGGCCGCGCAACCTGTGGCGCTATCGCGAGCTGCTGCCGGTGACGCGCGATCCGGTGGTGGGACCCTACTCCGGCTTCACGCCGCTGGTGCGGGCCGACCGACTCGCCGCCGCGTTGGGCGTGCGGGAGCTCTACGTCAAGGACGACTCGGTCAACCACCCGACCTTCTCCTACAAGGACCGCGTCGTCTCGGTAGCGATCTCGAAAGCGCTCGAGTTCGGGTTCGAGACCGTCTCCTGCGCCTCGACCGGCAACCTCGCTAACAGCGTCTCGGCGCACGCCGCGCGCGCCGGGCTCAACTGCTTCATCTTCATCCCCGACAACCTCGAACAGGGGAAGGTGCTGGGCTCGGCAATCTACGGGCCGCACACGGTGGCGATTCGCGGCAACTACGACGACGTCAACCGCCTGTGCAGCGAGATCGCCGACAAGTACCGCTGGGCGTTCGTCAACATCAACCTGCGCCCGTACTACACCGAAGGCGCCAAGACCTACGGCTTCGAGGTCGCCGAGCAGCTCGGCTGGACGCTGCCGCGCCACATCGTCGTCCCGACCGCCGGCGGCACGATCCTGCCGAAGATCCACAAGGCCTTCGAGGAGTTGCGCGCGATCGGGCTGGTCGACGGTCCGCTGCCGAGCGTGCACAGCGCCCAGGCGGCCGGCTGCGCGCCGGTGGTGCAGGCGCTGCATCGCGGCAGCGACGTGATCGAGCCGGTGAAGCCGGACACCATCGCCAAGTCGATCGCCATCGGCAATCCGGCCGACGGCTTCTACGTGCTGCAGACGGTGCGCGAGACCGGCGGCTGGGGCGAGATGGCGAGCGATGCCGAGATCATCGACGGCATCCACCTGCTGGCGCGCACCGAGGGTATCTTCACCGAGCCGGCCGGCGGCACGACGGTGGCGGTGACCCGCAAGCTGATCGAGAGTGGCCGCATCCCGCGCGACGAATCGATCGTCATCAGCGTCACCGGCAACGGCTACAAGACCATCGAGGCGGTGGCCGCCAGCGTCGCCGCCCCCTCCACCATCGATGCCCGCATTCAGGAGTTCGACGCGCTGTACGCGTCGCTCACGCCGGCGGCGCCGCGCGCCGTCGCGCAGCAGTGACGCCGGTCAATCCAGGAGGATTCATGCCCGCCAAGGTTCGCATTCCCACCCCGCTGCGCCGCTTCACCGGCGGCTCCGAGGAAGTCGGCGCCAGCGGCGCCACCGTCGGTGCCGTGGTCGACGACCTCGAGCGCCAGTTCGCCGGTATCAAAGAGCGGTTGTGCGACGAGGAGGGCCGCGTGCGGCGCTTCGTCAACATCTACCTGAACGGCGACGACATCCGCTTCCTCTCGCACCTGGAGACCGCGGTGAAGGACGGCGACGAGCTGTCGATCGTCCCGGCCATCGCCGGAGGCTGACCGCGATGGCCGCGGCGCCGGGCATGGCGACCGACGCGGCCGCACCGCCGGCACCGGCGCGTGCCGAGTCGGTGCTCGACCTGATCGGCGGCACGCCGCTGCTCGACGTCACGGCGATGGGCCGCGGCCTGTCGCCGCGCGTTCGGCTGCTCGCCAAGCTGGAGGGGATGAATCCCGGCGGCTCGGTGAAGGACCGCGCGGCGCTGTCGATGGTGCGCCACGGGCTGGCCACCGGCGCGCTGGCGCCGGGCAAGACCATCGTCGACTCGACCTCCGGCAACACCGGCATCGCACTGGCGATGATCGGCGCGGCACTCGGCTATCCGGTGACGCTGGTGATGCCCGAGAACGTCAGCCGCGAGCGCAAGCGCATCATCCACGCCTACGGCGCGCGGGTGGTGTTCAGCAGCGGCATGGAGGGCTCCGACGGCGCCATCCTGAAATGCCGCCAGCTGCTCGCCGAGGGCGGCGCGAGGTACTTCAAGCCCGACCAGTACTTCAACGAGATGAATCCGCGCGCCCACTTCGAGTCCACCGGGCCGGAGATCTGGGAGGCGACCGAGGGGCGGGTGACGCACTTCATCGCCGGCATCGGCACCGGCGGCACGGTGATGGGCACCGGACGCTACCTCAAGTCGCGCAACGCCGCCGTGCAGATCATTGCCGCCGAGCCGGACGACGCCCTGCACGGGCTGGAAGGGCTCAAGCACATGGCGAGCTCGATCGTGCCGGGCATCTACAAGGAGCAGGAGCTCGACGCCAAGGTTCCGGTGCCGACCGACACCGCCTACGATCTCGTGTACGAGCTGGCGGCGCGCTTCGGCCTGGTGGTCGGGCAGTCGTCCGGCGCGGCGCTCTACGCCGGGCTGCGCGTCGCGCGCGAGCTCGATGCCGGCGTCATCGTGATGATCTTCCCCGACTTCGGCGAGCGCTACCTGAGCACCAACCTGTGGGCTGGCTGGAAGGAGTGGCAGCAGCGCCATCCGCGCCGCTAGCGCCGCGCCGTGCTGAGCGACGAGCAGATCGACCGATACAGCCGGCAGATCATCCTGCCGCAGGTCGGCGCCGCCGGTCAGCAACGCCTGCTCGGCACTCGCGCCGCCGTGCACGGCTGCGGCGCGCTCGCCGCCACCGCCGCCCGCTACCTGGTTGGCGCGGGCATCGGCGGGGTGAGTGTCGACGACGCCGAGCTCGCCGAGGAGTTGCGGCGGCTGAATCCCGACGTCGCGGTGTCGGTCGCGGGCCATGCCGGCGCCGCGCTGGTGCTGGTCGCGGACCTCGCGCGCGACGCGCTCGACGCGGTGGCGGCGACCGCGCCGCCGCTGTGCATCGGCGCCGGCCTGACGGCAGGCGGCGGCTGGCTACACGTCGCCGGCGGCGGTCGCGGCTGCCTCCCCTGCGCGGCGCGCGCGGCGGGACCGGGCGGTGGCGAGGCGATCCGCGCCGCCATCGCGGCCAGTGCGCTGGGCGCGGTCGCGGCGTTGAGCGGCCTGACGCACGTGTTGCGGCTCGACACGCCGCACCCGGAGCTCTGGTGGCGATTCGACGCGGCGGCGGCCACGCTCACGCCGCAACGATTGCAGCGCCGCGCCGCCTGCCACGCCCCGTCGCACTGACGCGACGGCGCCGGTCGGCTCAGAAGCGCAGCTCGACGCGCAGCCCGAAGACGGCCTCGAGCAGCAGCGCGGCGAGGAACAGCGCCGTCAGCAGCACGCCGAGCGCCGCCAGCGCGATGCCGGAGAGCGCCACCAGGCCGAGCAGCGCGCCGAGCGCCAGCCCCGGCGCCATCCAGCCCGGCAGCAGCGTGAGACGATCGCCGAAGCCGATGCGCTCCCGCCAATCGACCCATTGCGCGCCGAGTTGGCGCCACAGGTCGGCCCCGAGCCCGTCCATCAGTGCGGGCTCGAGCTGGCCTGCACCGGCAGCGCCGGCTGGCGGGTGCGGGCGCCGATGGCAATGATCAGCACGCCGTCGCCGTAGCGCGGTCCGCCGACCAGGAACACGCCGCGGTTCTTCAGCGACAGCACCGTGTTGACCAGCGGCCGCGCGCCCTGGATCAGCATGACGCCGAGCGAGACGCGATCGCCGTGCACCCCGCGCGGGGTCACCACCAGGTAGCGGCCGCCGGGGAGCAGGAACTGCTCCTCGCGGCGCCACGGCATGACGCGCCGCTCGCCCTGCACCAGCGTGTAGGACGAGTACGGGAAGAGCTGCAGGAAGGGCCGCTTGAACGGCGCCAGGGCGGGGTCGAAGCGCTTGCCGGCGCTGCTCGCCAGCACCGTGTCGATGCGCACCTCGACGCCGTCGTCGGGCGTCGCCAACGCCGGCGGCGGCAGCTCGGCATTCTCGGCGGCGGCCGGCGTGATCGCCAGGCTGGCGGCCAACAGGCAGACGGCGGGCAGCGCGCCGCAGGTTACTCGAGCGAGTCCCATTCGTCCGACACGGGTTCGACCACTCCGCCCGCGTCATCCATGATCCAGAGGAGGGTGGTGTTGGTCTCCGCATCGGTGACGAGGGCTACCGAATCGACGCTGCTCTGCATGGAGTCGAGCTTGGCGGAGTTGTCGATCTTGGCGCGCGGCGCCACCTGCGCCGTCGACGCCGGCGTCTTCTCGACGTCCGTCGGTTGGATCAGCAGCAGGGCCAACAGCGCAGCGGCCGCCGCGCCGGCGTACGCCGGACCGCGCAGCCCCCACCCGAGGCGATGTTCCTCCCACCAGGCGCGCCAGCGCCCGAGCAGCGAGGGGGCGCGCGGCGCCAGGCGCGGCGCGACCCCGGCCCAGACGCGGCTCAGGTCGACCTCGTCCACCAGCGCCGAGACGTGCGACGCGACCGCCTCCTGCAGGTGCTCCAGCTCGCGCAACTCCTGCTCGCAGGTCGTGCAGCGCGTGCTGTGCAGCGCGACGCTGCGCATCTGCCGCGCCTCCAGCTCGCCGTCGAAGAACAGCGGCAGCAGGGGTCGGGTTTCGCGGCAGGTCACCGTGCCGCTCCTCGGGTCGTCACAACAGATCCTTCAGCTTGTCCTGCAGCTTCTTGCGCGCGTAGTGCAAGCGGCTCATCACCGTGCCTTTGGAGCACTGCATGACTCGGCTGATGTCGTCGTACGACAATCCCTCGACTTCGCGCAAAAGTATTACGGCTTTGTGATCGGGGGTCAACTCGTCGATGGCCTGCTGCATGCGGTCGCCGATCTCGCGCGAGCGCGTCTGCTGATACGGATCGGCCAGCCGCTGATCCGGCAGCGTCGCCTCGAGGTCCTCGCCGCCCCCCGGTCGATCGGCCAGTGACACGGTGCCGTGCCGGCGATCCCGCCGGCGGAAGTCGATGCCCAGATTGACGACGATGCGATACAGCCATGTGTAGAAGCTCGATTCGCCTTTGAATCGGTCTAAGTTCTCGTATGCCTTGACGAAGGTTTCCTGGGCCAGCTCCAGCGCGTCGTCCCGGTTGTGGACCATGCCCATCGCCACCGAGAGGATCTTGCGCTGGTATCGTTCGACGAGCTCGCGAAAGGCCTCCTTGTCGCCCTGGCGGCTCTCGCGAACCAGCTCGCGATCGCTACGTTCCACGGGAACCGCCCAGGGCCATAGACGGCCGCTTGTCGCCGGTATTCAGGCGGCTCGGCACTTTCAGTGCGCCTCCGCCCAGGTGCGGCCGACGCCGATGTCGACCTGCAGTGGAACCGCCAGCTCCATCACCCCCTCCATCTCCTCCCGCACCGCCGCGCAGACCGCCTCACGATCGCCCTCGGCGACCTCCAGCAGCAGCTCGTCATGTACCTGGAGAATCATCCCGCCGCGAACGCCGGCGGCCGCCAGGCGGCGCTCGACCCCGACCATGGCCTTCTTGATGAGGTCGGCGGCCGAGCCCTGGATGGGGGTGTTGGCGGCCACCCGCTCGGCCGCCTGGGCGACGCCGCGTTCGCGGCTGAGCAGCTCGGGCACCGCGCGCCGGCGGCCAAGCAGCGTGGTGACGTAGCCGCGTTGGCGCGCCTCGGCCACGACCTCGTCCATGTACCGGCGGACGCTGGCATAGCGGGCGAAGTAGTTGGCGATGTAGCCCTGCGCCTCGCCGAGCGAGATGTCGAGCTCGCCGGCCAGGCGTTGCGGGCCCATCCCGTAGAGGATGCCGAAGTTGATCACCTTGGCGGCGCGTCGCTGGTCGGGGCTGATCAGCCCGGGGAGGACATTGAACACCTCGGCGGCGGTGCGCGTGTGGATGTCCTGACCGCTGCTGAAGGCGTCGATCAGCGCCGGGTCGCGCGACAGGTGGGCCATGACGCGCAGCTCGATCTGCGAGTAGTCGGCGGCGATCAGCACGGCGCCGGGCGCGGCGATGAACGCCTCGCGGATGCGCCGTCCCTCCTCGCCGCGGATCGGAATGTTCTGCAGGTTGGGCTCGCTGGAGCTGAGCCGGCCGGTGGCGGCGCCGGTCTGGTTGAGGCTGGTATGCAACCGTCCGGTGATCGGGTTGACCGCCTGGGGCAGCGCGTCGAGGTAGGTGGACTTGAGCTTCGACAGGGCGCGGAAATCGAGGATCTTGGCCGGCAGCGGATGCACCGCGGCCAGCTTGGTGAGCACATCGACGTCGGTCGACAGCCCGGTCTTGCCGCGCCGCACACCGCGCGTCGGCAGGCCGAGCTTCTCGAACAGCACGCTGCGCAGCTGCGGGGCCGAGCCGATGTTGAACTCGCCGCCGGCGAGCGCGTGGATCTCGCCCATCAGCACGTCCATGCGCGCGCCGAACTCGGCGCTCAGCGCCGCCAGGTGGGCGAGGTCGACCAGCATGCCGCGCCGTTCGATGTTGGCCAGGACGCGCACCAGCGGCATCTCGATCTCGTCGAACAACGGCCGCAGCGCGCCGGCCTCCAGGCGCGGGCGCAGCTCGTCGGCGAGCGGCTGCAGCAGCGTCACCCCGGCCGCGGCACCGCCCGGATCGCCGCGAAAGGGCGGCGGTCGGGTGCCGAGCAGATCGGCCGCCAGGCGCTCGAGCTGCGGCGGCGCCGCCGCATCGACCAGCGCCGCGGCGATGGCGACGTCGAAGCCGCGGCCGCTCAGCGTCAGACCGCTGGCATCGAGGGCGAGCAGATCGCGCTTCAGGTCGTGCACGACGACCTCGATATCCGCCGTGGCGAGCCCGGCGCGCACCGCGTCCACCATGCCGGGTGCGTCGAGCGGCAGCCGCGCCGGCGCCGCCTCGCCGCCGACCTGCACCAGCAAGGCGCGCGCCGGCGAGGTCGCGGCAGGGCCGGGATCGCAGAGCGTGGTCAACGCCAGCCGGCCGGCGCGCCGCGCCGCCGCGAACAGCGCGGTCGCCTCGGCTGGTTCGCTCACCGTCCGCGCCTCGACCGTCAACTGCGGCGCGTCCTGCGCCAACTGCTTGAGCAGACTCTCGAAGCCGAGCTCGGTGAACAGCGCCTGCACCGCCGGCTGATCGGGCGTGCTGCGGCGCAGCTCGTCGAGCCCGCACGTCAGCTCGACGTCGCGACGCATCTGCACCAGCTGCTTGCTGAGGCGGGCGTTGTCGGCCTCGGCGGCGAGCCGTTCGGCGACCTTCCTGGCGCCGCGTAGCTTGGGCAGCGCGGCGACCTGATCGAGCTGCGCCAGCACCCCCTCGACGCTGCCGAACGCCTGCACCAGCGCGATGGCGGTCTTCTCGCCGATGCCGCTGACGCCGGGCACGTTGTCGATCGCGTCGCCCATCAGGGCCAGCACGTCGCCCAGCTGCTCGGGCGGCACGCCATAACGGGCCTGCACCGCCGCCGCGTCGATCCAGCGGTCGCGCATGGTGTCCCACAACCGCACGTGCGGGCCGACCAGCTGCATCAGGTCCTTGTCGGCGGTGACGATGACGCAGTCGAGCTGCGGGCCGGCATGGCGGGCGACCAGGGTGGCGATGACGTCGTCCGCCTCGACGCCGGGGACGCGGATGGCGTGCAGCCGCAGGGCGGTGACCACCCGGTCGATATAGGGCAGCTGCGCCGCCAGATCGGCCGGCATCTCCGGCCGATGCGCCTTGTAGTCGGCGTACAGTTCGTCCCGAAAGGTCTTGCGGGCGGCATCGAAGACCACCGCCAGGTAGTCCGCCTTGGCTTCCCCGAGCAGCTTCAGGACCATGGTCGTGAAGCCGTAGACCGCGTGCGTCGGCAGGCCATTGGGCCCGTTCAGCGGCGGCAGGGCGTGGAAGGCGCGGTAGACGTAGGCGCTCGCATCGACCAGCACCAGGCGCGCGCGCGCATCCGACATGCGGGGCGGTTACCAGACCCCCGGTCGGCCGGCAATTCGGCTTGACGGCGAGCTTGACAACCCGACACGACGAAAATAAATCGCCGCCGGTTTGAATTCCGAGCGCAGTCAAACGTCAAGCGCCCCGGTGCATGCTGCATGATCGAGGTTCGCAATCTCACCAAGCGATACGGTGACCTGGTCGCGGCCGACCAGGTGACGTTCACCGCCCAGAAGGGTGAGATCGTCGGCTTTCTCGGGCCCAACGGGGCCGGCAAGACCACCACCATGCGCATCATCACCGGCTTCCTGCCGGCGACCAGCGGCACGGTGAAGGTCGAGGGCTTCGACATCTTCGACGACTCGCACGAGGTGCGGAAGCGCATCGGCTACCTGCCGGAAAACCCGCCGCTCTACGCCGACATGACGGTGCGCAGCTACCTGGAGTTCGTCGGCCGCATCAAGGGCGTGCCGCGCGCCGACCTCAACGCCAAGGTCGACCGCGCCCTGCAGCGTTGCGGCCTCACCGAGGTCGCGCACCGGGTGAACGGCCACCTGTCGAAGGGCTTCCGGCAGCGCGTCGGCCTCGCCCAGGCGATCATCCACGAGCCCAGCGTGCTGGTGCTCGACGAGCCGACCATCGGGCTCGATCCGCGCCAGATCCGCGACATCCGCAGCCTGGTGCGCGAGCTCGCCGGCCAGCGCACCGTCATTCTGTCGACCCACATCCTGCAGGAAGTCGTGCAGATCTGTCAGAAGGTCGTGATCATCAACGAGGGCCGGGTGGTGGTCGAGGACCAGATCGACCACCTGACGCAGGGCGCGCCGCTCGAAGAGGTCTTCATGCGCTACATCAGCCGCGGCCGCGGCGAGGAGGCATCGGCGTGAGAAACATTCTCGCCATCGCGGCCAAGGACCTGCGCTCCCAGTTCGTGTCGCCGATCGCCTACGTCGTGCTCACCGGCTACCTGCTGCTGGGCGGCTGGTTCTTCTTCAACCTGCTGGCGCGCTTCAGCTTCCTGCTGAACATGTACCTGTCGTTCCGCAATCCGGAGGCGATGGCGCAGCTCAACCTGAACGACTTCGTCATCGCCCCGCTGCTGCACAACCTGTCGGTGATCCTGGTCATCCTGGTGCCGGTGATCACCATGCGCAGCTTCGCCGAGGAGAAACGCAGCGGCACCTACGAGCTGCTGATGACCTCGCCGATCTCGATCACCGAGATCGTGCTCGGCAAGTTCTTCGGCGCCTTCGGCTTCGTCTTCATCATGGTCCTGCTGACCGGCGTCTACCCGCTGATCCTCATGCTCTACGGCGATCCCGAGATCGGGGTGGTGCTGAGCGGCTTCCTCGGCCTGCTGCTGCTCGCCACCGCGTTCGTCTCGGTCGGCCTGCTCACCTCGTCGTTCACCGAGAACCAGATCATCGCGGCGGTGAGCTGCCTGGTCGGTCTGCTGCTGCTCTACGTCATCTCCTGGCCGGCCGAGACCGCCGGCGCCGGCGTCGGCGCCGTGCTGAAGTACCTGTCGCTCACCGAGCATTTCGGCGAGATGGTGAAGGGCGTCATCGACACGCGCGACCTCATGTACTTCGGCAGCGTCACCGCGCTGGCCCTGTTCCTCACTCAGCGCTCGGTCGAGTCGCTGCGCTGGAGATAGCCGTGCGTCAGGGCAGCGGTCTTCTCGGCCTGATCGGCGTCATCCTGCTGGTCTTCGCCGCCGTCGCGGCGGTGCTGACGCGCGGCGCGACGTCGTTCGACGTCGCCTTCATCGCCGTGCACGCGGTCGCCGGCCTGCTGGCGATCATCGCCTACCTGAGCAGCGGGCTGGAGAGCCTGCAGACCTTCCTCGGCGAGCGCTCGACCAAGTACGGGACCAGCACGATCATCGGCTCGCTGATCTTCTTCGCCATCCTGACGCTGCTCAACTTCCTCGCCTATCGGCACAACGCCCACTTCGACCTGACCAGCGACCAGGTCTTCAGCCTGTCGCCGCAGTCGACCCAGGTGCTGCAGGGTCTGAAGGAGCCGCTCAGCTTCGAGGCGTTCGTCGAGGGCGGCGTCAGCCCCGACCTCGCCGACCTGCTGAAGAACTACCAGGCGGCCTCGGACAAGGTGACCTATCGGCTCATCGATCCCGATCGCGAGCCGGAGCTGACCGAGAAGTACGGCATCAAGGCCTACAATACCGTCCGCCTGGCCTACGGCGCCGCCTCCAGCCAGGTGACGCAGCCGAGCGAGGAGAACCTCACCAACGCGCTGATCAAGCTGACCCGCTCGGCCTCGCAGACGGTCTGCGTGCTGGAGGGGCACGGCGAGCCCGACATCGACGACAAGGAGAGCGCGCGCGGCCTGGCGCTGCTCAAGCAGGCGTTGGAGAACGAGACCTACACGGTCAAGAAGGTGCTGCTGGCGACGCTCGACAAGGTACCCGACGACTGCACGGTGGTGCTGGTCGCCGGACCGACGCGCCCCTACCTGGCGCAGGAGCTGCCGCTGCTCGACGCCTACATCAAGCGCGGCGGCCGCATGCTGCTGATGCTCCCACCGCAACACGCGCAGGAGTTCGCCGCCTTCCTCGCCCCGTACGGCATCGCGCTCGGCGAGGACGTGGTGGTGGACCAAGTGGTGCGCCTGTTCCAGGGTCCGGCGCTGGGCCTCGCGCCGCTGGTCGAGACCTACGACGGCGAGCACGAGATCACCAAGGCGCTCAAGGGCCGCTCGCTGTTCCCGATGGTGCGCTCGGTGTCCGCCGCTGCCGACGGCAAGGCCGGCGTGAAGGCCACCGAGCTGGCCAAGACCAGCGCCTCCAGCTGGGCGGAGACCGACCTCGACGCGCTCTTCCAGCAGCAGAGCGCCGCCATGTCGGACGCCGACCGCAAGGGCCCGGTGCCGATCGCGGTGGCGGCCGAGCTCGACCTCAAGCAGCTCGGTGTGCCGGACGGCAAGGACGCGCGCATCGTCGTCTTCGGCTCCAGCGACTTCGCCAGCAATCAGCACCTCGAAGGGACGTTCTACAACCGCGACCTGTTGATGAACGCGGTCGGCTGGCTGGTCGGCCAGGCCGACCTGCTGTCGATCCGGCCGCGCGCCCTGCGCGCCTCGCGCGTCAGCCTCACCGAGGGCGAGATGCAGGCGGTCTTCTACCTCGCCGTGCTGGTGCTGCCCGAGCTGCTGCTGCTCGCCGGCCTGATCGTCTGGTGGCGGCGCGAGTAGCCGCCGCCGTCTCGCCATGCGCCTGCGCAACACCGTCTTTCTCGCCGCGCTGCTCGCCGCGATCGTCGCCTACCTGTACTTCGTCGAGCGCAAGCACATCGAGCAGGAGGCGAAGAAGGAAACGCTGCTGACGGTCAACGCCGACGCGGTGACCGCCGTCACGCTCGCCTACCCGGACCGCGAGATCGCGCTCGAGCAGCGCGACGGCACCTGGTACGTGACCAAGCCGGTCGAGGCGCTCGCCGACGGCGTCGCGGTGAAGAACATGATCCGCGCCATCGCCGATGCCGAGGTGAAGAAGACCATCGACGATCCGCCCGCCGATCTGGCCCCGTTCGGCCTGGCGCAACCGGAGGTCACCGTCACGCTGAGCGAGAAGGGTCAGCCGCTGCCGGCGTTGAAGGTCGGCAAGACCACCGGGGTCAGCTTCTCCACCTACGTGCAACGCGCCGACCAGCCGAAGATCTTCCTCACCGGCTCCGGTTTCCACGCCGGCATGGACAAGCAGCCGAAGGACCTGCGCGACAAGACGATCGTCAGCCTCGACGACACCGCCGTCAGCGCCGTCGAGCTGCGCGGGCCGAATGGCGTGGTGGCGCTGGCCAAGCAGGACGGCAACTGGATGATCACCGCGCCGAGCCAGCATCGCGCCGACAACAACGCGGTGCGCGCCCTGCTCTCGACCGTCCGCAACCTGCGCGCCACCGACTTCGCCAACGACAAGCCGGCCGACGCCGATCTGGCGGCCTACGGGCTCGACCATCCGGCGCGCGAGCTGGTGTTGCACAGCGGCGACCAGGCGGTGACGCTGCAGCTCGGCAAGGAGTCGGAGCAGGGCCTCTACGTCCGCACCGCCGATCGCCCCACCGTCTTCGTCATCGGCAAATGGGCGAAGGCGGACCTCGACAAGGGCGTCAACGAGCTGCGCGACAAGACCATCCTCACCTTCGACCCGACACAGGTGGGGAGCCTGGTGGTGACCCGCGGCGACGGCGGCGCCTTCACGCTGACCGCGACCGACGGCAAGTGGGCGCTGAGCGGCAGCGACCAGCCGGTCAACCCGGCCGCGGCCAGCAGCTTCGTCGGCACGCTGAGCCGCCTGGTCGGCACGCAGGTGCTCGCCGAGGCGGCCGGCGATCTCGCCGCCTACGGGCTGGCGCCGCCGACACTGTCGGTCACCGTCAAAACGCCCGACGGCGCTGCGCTCGGCACCGTCCACCTGGGGTCGCGCTCCCCCAACCCCCCGGCGGTCGAGTACACCGCCATGCGCGACGGCGACCCGGCGGTCTTCCAGCTGCGCGACAACCAGTTCAAGCAGCTCGACCGCTCGCCCGGGGCGTTCGTCCAGATCCCCGACGAAGCGCCGGGCGGGGCGATGGCGCCGTTCGTCCCGGCGGACGAGGCGCACTGAGCGCGGCGCTCAGTGCGCGTGCTGGTCGCCGAGCGCGGCCAGCAGCGCGTCGATCTCGGCGTCGGTCCCGACGGTGATGCGCAGCGCGTCGCGCAAGCCGTCGGCGTTGAAGTAGCGCACCAGGATCTTGCGCGCCTTGAGGGCGTCGTAGATCGGCCGCTGGTCGACGCCCGGCCGGCGCGCCAGGACGAAGTTGGCCTGGCTGTCCGGCACCGCGTATCCGAGCCCGCGCAGGCCGGCGATCAGGCGGGCGCGCGTCGCCGCCACCCGCGCGACGTGCGCGCGCACCGTGTCGGCATCGCTCAACGCCGCGGTGCCCGCGGCGATGCTCACCCGGCTGAGGTTGTAGGAGTCTTTCACCTTGGCGAGCTCGTCGATCAGTTGCGGCTGGCCGAACGCGAGGCCGACGCGCATGCCGGCGAGCGAGAACGACTTCGACAGCGTGCGCAGCACCAGCAGGTTGTCGTGCTGGCGCACCAGGCGCAGGGCGGAATCGGCGGCGAAATCGACGTACGCCTCGTCGATCACCAACAGGCCGGCAACCTCGCGCGCCAGCCGGTCGAGCGCCTCGACCGGCACGAACGTCCCCGACGGCGCGTTGGGATTGCAGATGATCGTCACCCGCCCGTTCGCCGCCGCGACGTCGGCCGGCAGCGCCCAGTCCGCCGGCCACGCCAGGTGCACGATGGTCCCGCCGGCGATCTCCACCAGCGTGTCGTAGAGGCTGTAGGTCGGCATCGGGTAGACGACGCGGTCGCCGGGATCGACGCACAGCCGCATGATCATCGCCAGCAGGTCGTCGGAGCCGTTGCCGGCGAGGATCTGCTCGCGACTCAGGCCGTAGCACCGCGCCGCGGCGTCGCGCAGCGCATTGGCCATCGGGTCGGGATACAGGCGCACGTCCTCGCCGGCGCAGTCGGCAATCGCCTGCCGCACCGCGGCCGACGGCGGGTACGGGTTCTCGTTGGTGTTGAGCTTGATGAACCCGCCCCCCTGCGGCTGCTCGCCGGGGACGTAGCCCGCCATGCGGCGGATGGCGGGACGGATGAACGGCTGGCGGGGCATCGCGCCACCATAGCCTTCCGCGCCGTCCGGCGGAACCGCGCCCTTTGCACGATGGTCCGCGGGCGCGCTAGGGGACCGCGCCATGCCCACCCCGCTGCGCATCGGCGTTCTCGGCGCTGCCCGCATCACCCCGATGGCGCTGCTCAAGCCCGCCAGGCTGGTACCGGAGGCGGCGATCACGGCGGTCGCAGCGCGGGACGCGGCGCGCGCGCGCGCCTTCGCCACCAGGCACGGCATCGCGCGCGTGCACGACAGTTACGCGGCGCTGCTCGCCGACCCGGATCTCGACGCCATCTACAATCCGCTGCCCAATGGCCTGCACGCCGAATGGACCATCCGCGCGCTGGAGGCGGGCAAGCACGTGCTGTGCGAGAAACCGCTGGCGTCGAACGCCGCCGAGGCGCAGCAGATGGCCGACGCGGCCGCGCGCACCGGCCGGCGCCTGATCGAAGCGTTCCACTGGCGCTACCATCCGCTCGCCACGCGCATGCGGGCGGTGATCGACTCCGGCGCGCTCGGCCCGGTGCGCCACGTCGAGGCGACGATGTGCATCCCGCTGCCGATCCCCGGCGACATCCGCTACCGCTACGACCTCGCCGGCGGGGCGACCATGGACGTCGGCTGCTACACGATCAGCGTCGTGCGCTTCCTCGCCGGCGCCGAGCCCGAGGTGCTGCGCGCCGAGGCGCGCCTGTCGTCGCCCAATGTCGACCGCTGGATGACCGCCGACCTGCGCTTCCCCGACGGCGTCAGCGGCCGCATCACCTGCTCGCTGTTCTCCGCCACGCTGCTCAAGCTGCAGGCGATCGTGCGCGGCGAGCGCGGCGAGATGCGCGTCTTCAACCCCTTCGCACCGCACTTCCACCACCGCCTGACGCTGCGCACCGGCGGCACCACGACGCGCGAGCACGTCCCCGGCGACGCCACCTACACGCACCAACTGCGCGCCTTCGTCGCCGCCGTGCGCGACGGCACCCCGACCCCGACCGAGCCCGACCACGGCGTCGCCAACATGCGCGTGATCGACGCGGTGTACGATCGCGCCGGCCTGCCGCGGCGCGGGACGTAAGTACGAGAAGCGTGACCGGTGACCGGTCACTGGTCACTGGTCACGCCGTTCATCGCCCCGGCGCGAATCCCTCGATGACGCGCGCAAAGACCGCCGGGTCGAACGACAGCACGCTGATCGCGGTGGTGTCGACGCCGGCGGCGACGTACTCGGCGATGCGCGCCTTGCACTCGTCGACGGTGCCGAAGATGGCGATCGAGTCGACCAGGCGGTCGGTCATGCCTTGACGCGTCAGGGCGCGGTCGCCGCTCTTGAACCCCTCGGCGATCATGCGCGCTTCGTCCTCGAAGCCGTACCAGGCGGCGTACTGGTTGTAGACCGGCGTCGCGAAGTAGCCGGTGAGCGCGTTGCGGAACAGCTCGCGCGCGCCAGGCTTGTCGTCGGTGACCACCACCTGCTGGCGGCACACCACCTCGATCGTCGCCGGATCCTTGCCCGCCCTGCGCGCGCCGGCGGCGATCGCGGCACAGGTCGGCGCCATCGCCGCCACCGGCAGCAGGTTCACCGCGACGCCGTCGCCGATCTCGCCGGCCAGCTCGAGCATCGCCGGTCGCAGCGCGCCGACGTAGATCGGCACCGGTCCGGCCGGCGGCACCATCAGCCGGAAGCCGTGCGTGCGCAGCGTCTCGCCGTCGAGCGACACCTTCTGCCCGGCCAGCATGCCGCGCACCGCGGTGACCGTCTCGCGTACGCGCGCCAACGGCTTGCGGAACGGCGTGCCGTGCCAGCCCTCGACGATGGCGTGGCTGGACGATCCGAGGCCGAGGATGAAGCGGCCGCCGGACAGTTGCGACACGGTGCCGGTCGCCGCCGCGATGGTCGCCGGCGTGCGGATGTAGACCGGCGACACCGCCAGGCCGATGCGCACCCGCGTCGTCACCTGCGCCACCGCGCCGGCAAGCACGAACGGATCCGGCCCGCCGGTCTCGGCGATCCAGATGCTCTCGTATCCGAGGTCCTCGGCGCGCCGCGCCCAGTCGAGACAGGCGGCGACGTCGCCCGGAACCGGAAGACTCAATGCCAGTTTGCCGAGGTTCATGGCGCTCCTTGTAGACGAGAGGCGTGACCAGTGACCAGGGATCGGTATCAGGCGTCAGCTGTCAGCCATCCGCTGTCAGCTGTCAGTCTGTCGGCCAGAGAGGGTCTGAAAAGACCGATGGCTGACGGTTGAAGGCTGTGAGCTGTCATTCCGCTGGATTTCCCTCCCCGGTTCGCCCTACACATCGGCCACTCAATGACCGGCAAGGATCGCAAATACCTGCGCGGGCTGGCGCATCGGCTGAATCCGGTGGTGATCGTCGGGCAGCGCGGACTGAGCGAGGGGGTGGTGCGCCAGGTGGATCAGGCGCTCACCGATCACGAGCTGATCAAGGTGCGCATCGGCGGCGAATGCCCCGCCACCCGCGACGAAGCGGCCAGCGTATTCGGCGAGCGTACCGGCTGTGAGGTCGCCGGCATCATCGGTCGCGTGTTGATCCTCTACCGCCCGCATCCCGAGCAGCCGCGCATCACGCTGCCGGGCGCCACGGCCGCCTGAAGGCACTCCCACCTCCGTTCCGACCACCCAGCACGGACCACGGATCCCGGATGTTCTACGAACGCCTCAGCGCCCAGGACGCGTCGTTCATCGGCCTGGAGGACGCACGCTGCCACATGCACGTTGGCGGCGTGATGCTCTTCGACGCCGCGCCGGTGCGCACCGCCGCCGGTGGCATCGACATGGAGCGCATCAGCCGCATGATCGAGTCGCGGCTGCACCTCGTGCCGCGCTTCCGCCAGCGGCTCGCCTATCTGCCCTACGAACGGCTGCCGATCTGGGTCGACGACGACCGCTTCCGCCTCGCCTATCACGTGCGCCACACGGCGCTGCCCAAGCCCGGCGACGAGCGCATGCTCAAGCGCCTGGTCGGCCGCATCATGTCGCAGCAACTCGATCGCGGCCGGCCGCTGTGGGAGATGTACTTCGTCGAGGGGCTGGAGAACGACCAGTTCGCGCTGATCAGCAAGACGCATCACTGCATGATCGACGGCGTCTCCGGCGCCGACCTGATCTCGGTGATCATGGAGCCGTTCCCCAATCCGGAGCCGGGCGAGCCGCTCGCCTGGATGCCGCGCCAGCATCCCAGCGAGGCGCGCCTGCTGCTCGACGAGGCGCGGCGCCGCCTGGGCCAGCCGCTCGACGTGCTGCGCGCCGTGCAGACCGCGATCCGCCATCCCGAGGAGACGCTCGGCAAGGTCGAGGAAACCGTGTCGGCACTGGCCGAGGCGTTCTCGCCGGCGATGAACCCGGCCTCGCAGCTGCCGATCAACACCGAGATCGGACCGTCGCGCCGCTTCGACTGGACCAGCATGTCGGTCGCCGACCTCAAAGCCGTGAAGAACGCGCTCGGCGGCACGCTCAACGACGTCGTGCTGGCGACGGTCAGCGGCGCACTGCGGCAGTTCTGCCTGCAGCGCGCGGTCGACCCGGACACCCTCAACGTGCGCGCCCTGGTCCCGGTCAGCGTACGTGCCAAGGAGGAACACGGCGCGCTCGGCAACCGCATCACCGAGATCATCGCGCCGCTGCCGATCCAGCTCGACGACCCGGTGGCGCGGCTCGAGGCGGTGCGCATCACAATGAGCGGCCTGAAGGAGTCGAAGCAGGCGCTCGGCGGCGAGGTGATGACCGCGATCGCCGAGTGGACCGTGCCGACGGTGCTGGTGCAGGCGGTCAAGCTCGGCCTGCGCTCGCGGCCCTACAACCTGACGGTCACCAACGTCCCCGGCCCGCAGATCCCGCTCTACCTGCTCGGCTGCGAGATGAAGACCACCTACCCGGTGGTGCCGCTGTTCGAGAACGTCGCGCTGGTGGTCGGGCTGTTCAGCTACAACGGCGGCCTGTTCTGGGGCTTCACCGCCGACTGGGAAACGGTGCCCGACCTGCACGACTTCGTCGTCGCCGTCGAGCGTGCCTTCGCCGAGCTGCAGGCGGCGGCCGAAGCGGTGCACGCGCCGGCGCGCCGACGCGCGGCGCGGCCGCGCCGGGCACGGCGCCAGGCGACGCACCGGTAGGGGCGCGGCGCCGCGCGCGGAGCGATGGCGAAGCTCGAGACGTATCGCGGCATCAACGGCCTGATCACCGGCGCGTCGAGCGGGATCGGTCGCCTGCTGGCGCTGCACATGGCGCGCGCTGGCGCGCGGCTGGCGCTGGTAGCGCGCCGCGCCGAGGAGCTCGAGGCGCTGGCGGCGGAGATCGGCGCCGCCGGCGGCAGCGCGATCGTGCTGCCGTGCGACGTCGCCGACCGCGACGCGGTGTTCGCCACCGCCGCGGCGGCGCACGCACAGCTCGGCTCGCTCGATCTGCTGGTCAACAACGCCGGGTACGGGCATCACCGCCCGTTCCTCGACTGGGACCTCGACGA
>JANRJF010000239.1:0-17666 GCA_033764095.1 Deltaproteobacteria bacterium
CCGTACACCACCTGCACCCAGTTGGGCGGCAGCTGCGCCTCGGCGAGCAGGTCCTCGACCAGACCGCTGAGCGGCGTGTGCTCCGACGGCTTGTAGACCACCGTGTTGCCGGCGGCGAGCGCGCAGGCGATCGGCACGATCGCCTGGTAGAAGGGGTAGTTCCACGGCGAGATGATCAGGATCGTGCCGAGCGGCTCGTACCAGGTCTGCGAGGTCTTCCCCATCAACGCCAGCGGCGTGTGCTGCTTGTGGTCGGCGAGCGCCTTGGCGGCGTGCGCCTGCAGCCAGGCGAGGTTGTCGAGCACGCCGAAGATCTCCGAGATCAGCGCGTCGGCGCGGCCCTTGCCGGTGTCCTGCTGGATGCGGGTGACGATCTCCTCGCGGCGCCGCAGGATGACGCCGCGCAGCGCGTCGAGGTAGCGCAGCCGATCGGCGAGACTGGTGCGGCGCAGGGCGGCGGCGCCGAGCCGCGCGCGGCTCATCGCCTCGGCGGCGGTCGGACCGGTGAAGGCGGGCCTCGGCTTGAGTGCGGTCGACACCTGCGGCGGCAGCGGCGCGTCCTCGGCCAGCGGCGGACCGCTGACGTGTGCATCCCAGCCGATGCCGGCGAGGATCTCGCCGCGCGCGTCGAGGCCCGAGTAGTAGAGCGTCATCACGACGCCCTTCACGCCGATGTTGAGCAGGCGCAGCACGCCGGCGATCGGCTCGGGGAAGCGGGCGTGACGGTCCATCAACGCCAGCAGGCCGCGGATGGCGATGCGCGGCATGAAGCGGAAGACGGTGAGCAGCAGCGTCACGCCGTCGCGGTCGCTCTGGTTCATGAAGCCGATCATACGATCGGCCTGCTCGGCGCAGCCGGAGGCGGAGAAGCGCGGCATGTCGGCGTCGCCGGGGATCATCAGGTCGCCGACCTTGCGCAGGCCGAGCAGCTGCGTATGCGAGATGGTCGTCGGCTGGGACGGGCGCGGCGGCGGCGCGGCGGCGACCTTGGGCGGCTCGGGCGACACGGGCTCTGATGTCGAGATGAGCGGTTGGGTCATGCGTCACGCTCGCGCGTCGCTGAGGATCTGCTGCGCCGCCTTGCTGGCCAGCGCCATGATCGTCAGCGACGGGTTGATGCCCGGGGCGTCGGGGAAGGTGCTCGAGTCCGCCGCGTAGACGTTGCGGAAGCCGTGCAGGCGGAAGTCGGGCCCGGTCACCGAGCGCGCGCGGTCGGTGCCAAGGTTGCAGCCGCCCATCAGGTGCAGGCCGATGGCGATGTCACCCTCGATGATCTCCTTGGCGCCGGTGGAGAGGAAGATGTTGCGGATCGCCGCCAGGCCGCGGTCGCGGCGGCGGCAGTCCTCGGCGTTGAGCGTCTTCTCGATCACCGGCGCGCCGCGGCGGGTGACGCGGACGCGCCCCGGCTGCGTGTCGCGCACCGCCACCTCGATGCAGGCGAAGTGGGTGATCTGCCGCATGCGCGCGAGGTGTCGGGCGCCGAAGCCCGGCACCAGCATCGCCACCGCGACCGGCGGGCCGAAGACGTTCTCCAGCTTGAAGCCGCCGCGCCGGAAGGTGGGGTCGTCGGACTTGTACGACTGCAGCGGTCCGCGGTGCGCGTTGATCGGCTGGTCGTAGACGCCGAGCGTCATGTACTGTGGGTGGGTGTAGAAGTTCTGTCCCAACGCCGGCAGCTGCTTGTCGAAGCCCGACAGCAGCAGGAGGCGCGAGTTGCCGATGGCGCCGGCGGCGCAGATCAAGCGGCGGCCGCGATAGCTGGCGGCGCTGCCGTCGCGCCCGACGCCGTGCACGGTGGCGGTGTCGCCGTCGGCCTCGACGCGCTGCGCCTCGAACTCGGCGACCACTTCCAGTCCGGCGGCGCGGGCGCGGCGCAGCTGCGTCACCGGCATGCTCTGCTTGCTCTCGATGCGGCAGCCCATCAGGCATTCGATGCAGCAGTTGCCGTCGGCGAAGCGGCAGTCGCGCTGACCGCGCACCAGCGGCGCGCAACGGTAGCCGTTGGCCGCGAAGCCGCGCTTGAACACCTCGGCATTGCCGTTGGCGTACTGCTCGGGGACGGTGGTGATGCTGACGTTCTGCTCCACCGCCTCGTACCAGGGGTCGAGCCCGGCGCGCGACAGGTAGTCGATGCCGGAGCGCTCGCGCCACGAGTCGAGCGCGTCGGCGTCGAAACGGTCGAGCAGCGCCTGGTTCACCACCGAGCCGCCGCCAACCACCTTCGGCCGCAACAGCCCGATGCGCGCGTCCTTGGTCAGCTCGATACCGCCGCCCCAGTAGAGCTGCGAGTTGGCGTCGACCTCGGTACGCGGATAGGTCGCGGCGCTGAAATCACGTCCCGCTTCCAGGATCACGCACTTCAATCCCGCCTGCGTGAGCGCATTGCCGATGAACGCGCCGGACACCCCGGCACCGACGATGACTGCGTCGTAAATCATAAGAGGGAAGGAAACAGCTTAACCACAGATGAACACGGATGAACACAGATGGGGATGAGCCCAGCGCTCCGGCCCCCCCGGCCCGGAATCAGCCAATTCTATCTGTGTTTATCCGTGTTCATCCGTGGTTCCGTTCTGGCTTCAGAGGGGAACTGCGGCGTCGAAGCGGCCCTGCATGCGCTCCATCCACATGGTCATCAGGGCGCGCTTGGGCAGGCCGAGGCTGCGCAGCTCATCGGCGATCGGATGGCTGCCGAGGCTGAGCTCGGCGCCGCCGAGGTGGAAGCCGGCGCCGTCCGCCTTGGAGGTGAACGGCGTGGCGTGCGCGACGCCGTGGATCAGCGAGTAGGTGACCAGGTGCTGCTCGGGCAGGGCGCGGGCGCCGCCGGCCGGCAGGCTGAGGGTCAGCACGTGCTGGCCGTCCATCGTCAGGGTGCAGGTGAGGCGCTCGGGGCGGCGGGCGAAGTCGATCTGCTGGATCGTCTTGGGGAAACCCCAGATGGTCTCGCCGGCCTCGCGGGTGAAGGCGCCGTCGACCGGCAGGTGGCGGATGTAGGTCGGCACCGCGCCGCGGAAGAAGTCCTTCACCGTGCCGAGGATGCCGTGCCGCTCGCCGCGCTGGCGGACGAAGAACGCGATCGACACCTCGTGATACTGGCCGAGGTCGTTGTCGCGGTAGTCGATCACCGCCAGGCTGAGCAGCGCCTTGCCCGGCCAGATCAGCGCCGGCTCGAAGGCGTCGGGGATCAGCCGCCGCGCCGCCGCCGCGTCGACCGCGTAGGTCGCCGCGCCGGAGCTGGCGTCGCGCACCATCACCGGCAGGCGCACCTCCTGCCCCTGGATCGAGTACGTGTCGCTGCGCGCCGCCGGCATCGCGTTCATGGTCGTCCCTCCAACCAGAGAAAAAAAGAGACCACAGATGAACACAGATGAACACCGATGGCTACGGCGAGGCCGCGACGGTGCGCTTCAACCGCAACGCCTCCGTGGCCCTCTGTGTTTATCCGTGCTCATCTGTGGCTAAGCTTTTCTGAGATGATTCCTCCTCGAGTGCTGACGATCGCGGGCTCCGACTCCAGCGGCGGGGCCGGGATCCAGGCGGATCTGAAGACGTTCACCGTATTCCGCACCTACGGGATGAGCGCGATCACGGCGCTGACGGCGCAGAACACGCGCGGCGTCGCCGGCATCCTGGCGGTGGCACCGGAGTTCGTGCGCGCGCAGATCGACGCGGTGGCGAGCGACATCGGGGTCGACGCCACCAAGACCGGCATGCTGGCGACGCGCGAGATCATCGCCGCGGTCGCCGACGCGGTGCGCGCGCATCGACTGGCGCCGCTGGTGGTCGATCCGGTGATGGTGGCGCAGAGCGGCGCGCGCCTGCTCGCCGACGACGCGCGCGATGCGCTGCTGCGCGAGCTGCTGCCGCTGGCCGCGGTGGTGACGCCGAACCTGCCGGAGGCCGAGGCGCTGCTCGACGTGCGCATCGCCGACCTCGCCGCCATGCGCGACGCGGCGCGCCGCTTGGTCGACCTCGGTGCGCGCGCCGCGCTGGTGAAGGGCGGTCACCTCGACGGTGCCGAGTCGGTGGACGTGCTGCACGACGGCAGCCATCTGCACGAGCTGCGCGCGCCGCGCATCGCCACCCCGCACACGCACGGCACCGGCTGCATGACCGCCGCTGCGCTCACCGCCTGCCTGGCGCGCGGCCAGTCGCTGCTCGACGCCGCCCACACCGCCAAGCGCTTCATCACCGCCGCCATCACCCACGGACTGGCGATCGGCCACGGCAACGGTCCGGCGAACCCGCTGGCGTGGTTGGAGGACGAAGAAGGCCACCGATGAACACGGAGACACACAGATGACCACGGAGGCGCGCGGGTCGTGATGTAAACGCACACCACTCAGACGGCGACTCTGTGACCGAAAGAGATTCCGAGCTGACCTGAGTGTGGCGACGTACTCATACGCCCGCGTCCGTGGTCATCTGTGTGTATCTGTGTTCATCTGTGGCCAATCTTTTGACCGGGGGGAACGATGGCGCGAGTCGAGTTCGGCGTGATGCTGCCGCAGATCAAGCGCGGCTGGGATGAGACCAAGGCGGCGGCGCTGGCGATGGACCAGCTCGGCTACCACTCGGTGTGGTTCAACGATCACCTCTACGGCATCCCGATGCCGGCGATACCGATCATGGAGGCGTGGACCGCGCTGTCGGCGGTCGGCGCGATCACCGAGAAGGTCGAGCTCGGCACGCTGGTGACGCCGATCGGCTTCCGCAACCCGGCGCTGCTGGCGAAGATGGTGGCGACGCTCGACGGCATCAGCAACGGGCGCGTCATCGTCGGTCTCGGCAGTGGCTGGTTCGCGCAGGAGTTCCACGGCTACGGCATCGACTTCCCGCCGGTGCAGGATCGCCTGCGCCAGTTGGACGAGGGCATCCAGCTGATGCGCCGCATGTGGAGCGAGGAGCAGGTGACCTTCACGGGCCGCTACTACAAGACCGAGGAGGTCTTCTGCGCGCCGAAGCCGGTGCGCACGCCGCCGATCATGATCGGCGGCGGCGGCGAGAAGGTGCTGCTCAAGCTGGTCGCCAAGCACGCCGACATCTGGAACAACCTCGCCGTCAACCTGGAGCAGCTGAGCCACAAGGCGTCGGTGCTGCGCCGCCATTGCGAGGCGATCGGCCGCGATCCGGCGACGCTGCGCCTCTCACAGCAGACCATGGTGGTGATCGGCAGCGACGCCGCCGACGCCGAGGCCAAGGTGACCAAGGCGCAGCGCATCTACGGCGGCCACATGGGCACCGGCATCGCCGGTACGCCGCAGCAGTGCATCGACACCATCGGCAGACTGCACGCGCAGGGCGTCTCGCTGATCATGGTCGAGTTCTTCGGCCGCGACATCCGCGAGCCGGCGCAGCTGTTCGCCGAGACGGTGCTGCCGGCGTTCGCGTGAGGAAGCACGCTCACCACGGATGAACCCAGAGAACCACAGCGTGGACGGAGGGTGTCATCTCGCGATGAACGTGTCCGTGTTCTCTGTGCTGCTCTGTGTGTTCTGTGGATTCAGTCCGCAGCCGCGACTGGCAGCGTGAAACGGAACAAGGTGCCGGCCGCGGTGCTCTCGAGGATCAGCTCGCCGCCGTGCGCGGCGACGATCGAGCGGCTGATCGCCAGCCCCATGCCGAGGCCGTTCGGTTTGGTGGTCATGAACGGCTCGAAGACGTGCGGCGCAACGCGCGGGTCGATGCCGCTGCCGCGGTCGTGCACGGCGACCTCGACGGCCGCGGCGCCGGCCGCGGCGACGCGCACCTCGACGCTGCGATCGGCCGCCGCGGCGCACGCGTCGATGGCGTTGAGCAACAGGTTCAGTACCACCTGCTCGACCTGAATCGGGTCGACCCGCACCGCCGGCAGCGCCGGCGCCGCGACCACCCGCAGCGTGACGTGCCGCGCGCGCGCCGGCGGCATCGCGATCTCCACCGCCGCCTGCACGATCTGGGTGACGTCGGCGAGCGCGTGCGGACTGTTCTCCTTGCGCAGCAGCTCGCGCACGCGGCGGGTGATCTCGCCGGCGCGCAGCGCCTCGCTGGCGATGGCGTTGAGCGTCGGCAGCAGCTCGCTCGCAGTGGCGCCGGCCTCGATGCGGCGTCGGCAGCCCTGCGCGTAATTGGCAATCGCGCCGAGCGGCTGATTCACCTCGTGCGCCAGGCTGGCGGTCAGCTCGCCCATGGTGTGCAGCCGCAGCACGTGCGCCAGCTCGGCGTGGTGCAGGCGCGCCTCCTGCTCGGCGCGGCGCAGCTCGGTGATGTCCTTGCCAAACACCGTCACGCCGGTCACCTGGCCGTCCTGCACGGTGGGATTGAGCGCGACCAGGAAGTGATGCGTCACGTCGCCGATGGTCAGCTCCTCCTCGGTGTCGTAGCGCTCACCTTCGAGGGCGCGGCGGAAGCGCGCCGTCCAGCGCGCGACGAATTCGGGATCCGCCAGGCCGCGCGCCGAGCCCACGTCCGGCGTGCGGCCGAAGACCTTGGTGACGTGGTCGCGCAGCACGCTGTTGAGCGCGATGATATGCAGGTTGCGGTCGATGGCGCAGATCGGATCGGAGCTGCTTTCGATCACCGCGACGAGCGTCGCCTCGGAGCGGCGCAGCTCCGACTCGATGCGCTTGCGCTCGGTGATGTCGGTGGAGATGCCGCAGACGCCGTACACCACGCCGTCGCGGTCGCGCAGCGGAAACTTGATCGACAGGTAGGTGCGCTCGACTCCCTCGCCGTCGACCACGACCTCCTCGAACTGCATCGAGCGCTCCGCCGCCAGCACCTGCGCATCGTTGGCGCGCACCATGTCCGCCTGGGCCGCCGGCATGACGGCATAGTCGTCGCGCGCCTCGACCGGCGTGCCGGTGGCGTCGAACAGCGCGCTGACGCGATCGCTGCTGAGCAGGTACCGGCCGGTCAGATCCTTCAGATAAATGGCAGCGGAGGAGTTGTTGACCAGGTCGCTGAGCGTGCGTTCGGCGCGCTGGCGCGCGGCCTGCTCGCGCAGCAGGGCGCGGCCGGCATCCGCCAGGCGCTGCTCGTCGGACGGCACGGCGCGGCCGAGCACGCCGGCGATCGCGCCGCCGGCGTCGCGCAACGGCTCAATGCGACACGCGAAGACGACGCCGGCGATGGCTACCGCATACTCGGCCGGCTCGCCGCGCAGCGCCTGCTGGTGCGCCGCCAACGCCGCCGGCGTCGCGGCGGGAGCGAGCGGTGAGTCTGCGATCGGCGCGCCGAGTGGCAATCCGAGCCGCGCCGCCGCCGCGCCGGCGATGAACCGACAGCGCAGCGCCGGGTCGGCCGTCCACAGCACCCCGGGGGCCTGCGCCAACAGCGCGTCGAGCAGAGCGGGATTGTCGGCGGGATGCAGCACGAGTCGGCTTGCTGGAATGGCGCAGCGCGGGCGACGTCGCGGCACCACCTGTACAGCGGGTCGATAGTACGCGCTGCTGGCCAGCAGCAAGCGACTTCTGGCCCCGGGCTCACGGGATTGGCGGAGGCGCCAGGCGCTGCGCTATCAGCCGGACCGGATGCAGGCGGTCTGGCACGCGCCTATGCGGCGCGAGGAGCGGCAATGACCTGGTTCGATACGGCGCGCTTCGGCATGTACATCCACTGGGGACACGTCTCGCAGCAGGGATGGGAGCTGTCGTGGCCGCTGGTCGGCGGCGCGCCGGTATTCCCCGCCTGTCAGGATGTCCCGGCGGACGAGTACCACGCCGGCGCGACGCGCTTCTGTCCACAACGCAACGCGGCGCGCGGCTGGCTCGAGTGGGCGAAGCGCGCCGGCATGCGCTACGCGGTGCTGACCACCAAGCATCACGACGGCTTCGCGTTGTGGCCGACGCGCGCCGCCGACTGGTCGATCGCGCGCACGCCGTACGGCGGCGACCTGGTGCGCGAGTACGTCGACGCGACGCGCGCCGCCGGCCTGCGCGTCGGCTTCTACCTGTCGCTCTCCGACTGGCACCATCCCGACTATCCGCCGTTCACCGACGCCGACCGCCCCTACATGTACGGCATGAAGCCGCGCCCGACGCCGGAGCAGTGGACGCGCTATCTCGCGGTCCTGCACGCGCAGATCGAGGAGCTGCTGACCCAGTACGGCCCGATCGACGTGATCTGGTTCGACGGCGGTTGGGAGCGCTCGCTCGACGAGTGGAACTGCGCGGCGATCGAGGCGCACATCCGCGCCTTGCAGCCCGACATCCTGATCAACGATCGCCTGCCGGGGCGCGGCGACTTCGACACGCCCGAGCAGTTCATCCCGCCGCAGCCGCCGTCGCGGCCGTGGGAGACCTGCCTGACGATGAACGACAGCTGGGGCTGGAACCCGACCGACAGCAACTACAAGTCGGCGCGCGAGCTGGTGCACACGCTCTGCGAGGTCGCCGGACGCGGCGGCAACCTGCTGCTCAACGTCAGCCCGATGGGCGACGGCGTGCTGCCCGAGGTGCAGACCGAACGCCTCGCCGCCATCGCCGACTGGATGGCCGCGCACGGCGAGAGCATCCACGACACCGCGCCCGGCCTGGAAGCGTGGCAGTACTACGGACCCAGCACGCGGCGCGGGGCGCGCGTCTACCTGCACCTGCTGCAGCGCCCCTACGACACCATCACCGTGCGCGGCGTGCGCATCCGCCATGTCGCCGCCGTCCGCGCGCTGCGCAGCGGCGCCGCGCTGCCGTTCCGCACCCGCTGTTCGGTCGCCGACCAGATCCTCAACAGCGACCCCTCCGGCGAGCTGATCATCACCGTCCCCGAGGCCGAGATCGATCCGCTGGCGACCGTCCTCGCCGTCGACTTTCGCGTCTGAAAGAGAAAACGGAACCACGGATGAACACGGATGAACACGGATTGAATTCGCGGGAAGGCGCCACCGGTTTGTTCTTCATCGGTGTTCATCCGTGTTTATCCGTGGTTCCCTCTTCTCCCCGATGATCCAGGCGCATCCGCTGAATCAGGGCTTCGAGTGGGCGCCGACGCGCGGCCCGTTTCGGCGCGTCACGGCGGCGCAGGCGTGGCAGTACGACCATGCCGGGTATTTCGTGCTGGAGGATGCGCTCGACGCGGCGACCCGCGCCGCCTTGCTGGCGGCGATCGACCCGATCGAGGCCGAGGTCGAGGCGATGGTACGCGCCTGCGAGGGCGGTCGGCTCTTCATCGCGCGCGCCGGCGAGATCACCTTCTCGCCGCATCTGGTGACGCGCTCGGCGCTGCTGCGCGAGTTCTGCGCCGGCCGGCTGTTCCAGGATCTCACCCACGACCTCATCGGGCCCGACGTGCGGCTCTACTGGGACCAGGCGGTCTACAAGAAGCCCGACGTCGAGGCCGATTTTCCCTGGCACCAGGACAACGGCTACACCTACGTCGAGCCGCAGCGCTACCTCACCTGTTGGATCGCGCTGACCGATGCGACGCCGGACAACGGCTGCCCGTGGGTGACGCCGGGCCTGCATCGCGGCACGCTGCGCCACTGGATGACCGAGCTCGGCTGGCGCTGCCTGGACGACGCGCCCGACGCGATGCCGGTGCCGGCGCGCGCCGGCAGCATCGTCGTCTTCTCCAGCCTGACCCCACACCGCACCGGTCCGAATCGCACCGCCGCGACGCGCAAGAGCTACATCGTGCAGTTCGCGCCCGACGGCGCGCGCGTCATCCAACGCGGCGCCGACGGCGACCTGAAGGAGCAGCTGTGCGACGCACCGGAGCGGCAGTTCGTTGTATTGCGCGACGGACAATCACCACAGATGAACACTGAGAACCACTGAGAACACGGAAGCTGTCATCTCGTGATGACGGCTTGCGTGCTCTCCGTGGTTCTCTGTGTTCATCTGTGGACTCAGCTGCCGAGCCGCGCCAGGAAGACGCGGATGCGGTTGGCGTTCACGCCCATGTCGCCTTTGCCGTCGCGCGACTTGGAGCGCATCTGCACCTGGCTCTTGCCGTCGAGCGGGCGCACTTCGATGATGAAGTCGTCCTTGAAGCGGAACAGGCGCGAGGTGTCGTAGCCCTCGACGACGCGCGCGGTGGGATCCTCGCGCGTGATGTGCCAGCCGTCCATCGAGCGCGCAGTCGCCGCGACCTGCTTGAACGCCTCATCGGGCGGCGCGGCGAGCGTCACCGGCGCCAGGTCGGGATAGCCGCTCTGCTGCTGGGTGGGGAAATCGCCGCCGGGATAGTCCATGTTGCGGCCGGCGTTCTCCGGCAGCGTGACGGCGTGAATGAAGATCGGCGGCCGCATCGTGTCGGTGGTGATGTCGTTGATGCGCGGGTAGTTCTCTCCGGCGCCGGCAGCGACGAACACGGCGAGGATCAGCAGCACCGCTGGAATCAGCCCCGCGGCGCTCGCCGGACGCGTCGCCGACGGACCGAGCAGCAGCGCGAGCAGCCCGATGGCCAGGCACAGCACGGCCAGCAGCAAGCCGAACGCAAACACGCCGAAGCCGGCCAGCGGCTTGACGATCTCGAAGTGCGCAAGTGCCGGACCGAGCACTGCCGCGACGATTCCCAGACGACCACTCCAGGTGCTGATGCGGCCCAGGCGCGAGGTGTTGGCAGGCATCGCGGACCCCCCTTCGGAAGGACCGCGTGTAGGATGGGCGCGGCCGGCAGGTCAAACAGAAGCGTGACCAGTGACCGGTGACCAGTAACCGGTGTCCGCCCGAGCACTGGTCACCGGTAACCGGTCACCCGGTCACCGGTCACGCCGTCAGCTCACTTCAGCACCGACAGATCGTACAGCGACCACGGATCGACCGGCTTCTCCATCGACTTCCGGGCGATGAAGAAGTCGTCCATCACGTCGGTGGCGGCGATGACCGGGCCGGGCTTCTCCGGCGTGCCGAGCTCGGAGAAGTTCTCCGCCTTGCTGAACAGCTTGACCTTGCTGAACATCGCGGCGGCTTCCTCCGGCGTCTGTTCCAGCGCCTTGCCGGCGATGACGGCGGCGTCGGCGGGGTTGGCGGCGATGTACTCGTGCGCCTTCACCATGCCGCGCAGGAAGGCTTCGATCTTCTTCTTGTCGCCGTGCTTGGGGCTCATCACCAGCACGTCGATGATGACGTAGGGGGCTTCCTTGGAGCTGAAGACGACGTGCCCCTTGCCGGTGGTGGTGGCCTTGGTGATCCACGGCTCCCAGGTGGTGGCGCCGTCGACGCTGCCCGACGCGAAGGCGGTGCCGGCGTCGTCCGGATTCATGTTGACGATCTCGACGTCGGTCTCCTTGAGGCCGTTGGCCTCCAGCGCGGTGATCAGCAGCAGGTGATTGCACTCGCCGACCGTGGTGGCGATCTTCTTGCCCTTCAGGTCCTTCACCGTCGCGTACTCGTTCTTGGCGAGGAAGGCGTCGGCGCCGCGCGAGGCGTCGACCAGCATGCCGATCTTCACCGCGCCGGGCGCCTTCTCGGCGGTCTTCACCACCACGTCGAGGGTGGTGAAGTGCATGTCGAGCGAACCGTTCATCACCGGCGCCATGCCGTCGCCCGGCGCGCTGAACACCGTCGGCTGCACGTCGAGCCCCTCGGCGGCGAAGAAGCCCTTCGCCTGGCCGACGAAGAGGCCGCTGTAGCCGATCCAGTTCACCAGGCCGACGGTGAACTTCTCCAGCTTCTCGGCGCGCGCGGGGCTCGGCGAGAGCAGCGCGGCGCCGAGCGCGCAGGCGGCGGCGAAACGGACGACGATGCGATGGACGGACATGGACTGACTCCTTTCAGACCGGTTGGGGCGCGGCGTGTCGCGCCCGCCCGCGCGACGACACGCACGCGGCGTGGCTGTGAAGACGCGCACACTGGCTTGACCGCATGGCGCGACTGGCGTTAGGTCGGGCTCCGCTATGCCCCGAGTCGTCGGCCGCACCGACGGACCACGCGCGCGCAAGAACGGCGCGCCACGGCGCACCGCCGCGGATCCGACGCGCGACGCGAGCGAGCAGACCTGGCGCTGGGTCGGAACCCGCCTGCGGCACGCGCGCCTGGTGCGCGCCTACCGCATCCGCGACGTCGCCGAGCGCGTCGGCTGCTCGATGAGCGTCATCTCGAAGATCGAGAACGGCAAGGCGACGCCGTCGCTGACCCTGCTGCACCGCCTGGTCAACGTGCTCGGCATCAACATCGGCGCGCTGTTCGAATCGCAGAGCGACGACGGCGCCGCGGTGCTGCGCGCCGGCGCGCGGCCGGTGATCAGCATCGACCGCACCGAGCGCGGCGCCGGCGTGGCGCTGGAACGCCTGGTGCCGTACGGCGACGGGCATCTGCTGCAGGGCAACATCCACATCGTCGCGCCGGGCGGCGGCAGCGAAGGCGGCATGGAGCACGAGGGGGAAGAGGTCGGCTACGTGCTGGAGGGCGAGCTCAGCCTGACCCTCGACGGCCGCACCTACGAGTTGCGCGCCGGCGACTCGTTCGCCTTTCGCTCCAATCGGCAACACGGCTATCGCAATCCCGGCACCACCGCGGCGCGCATCCTCTGGATCAACACGCCGCCGACGTTCTGAGCCCGCCGTCGCGGGCGTGCGGCGCGCTCGCCCAGGCGGTGGCGATGCGGACGTAGGCGTCCACCGCCTGTTCCAGTCGCTCGATCGCGCACGACTCGTTCGGCCGGTGCGCCTGGTCGGGATCGCCCGGGCCGAGGATCACCGCCGGCGCCGCGGCGCCCTGGCGCAGGGCCGAGGCGTCGGTGAAGTACGACGCGGTGCGCGGCCGCGGGCGTTCGCCGAGCAGCGGCCCCATGACGTCGAAGACGCAGCGCACCCACGGGTCGTCGGGCGGCGTCAGCACGCTCGGCACGTCGACCAGGGTGCGCACCTCGACTTCGCATTCGAACGCACCGGCCAGGCGGCGCACCAGGTCGGCGCTGTGCTGGTGCGGCAGCGTGCGCACGTCGAGCCCGAGCGTCACCAGGTCGGCGACGATGTTCGGGCTGGTGCCGCCGTTGATCGTGCCGACGTTGAGCGAGGCGGTGCCGAGCAGCGCGTCGCGCCGTTCGTCGAGCCGCAACCCCTCGAGCTGCACGACGCCGCGCGCGGCGCGGCCGATGGCGCTGATGCCGCGCTCCGGCGTCGAGCCGTGCGCGCTCTGGCCCGGCACGCGGATCTCCAGCCACAGCGCGCCGCGATGGCCGAGCAGCGGATAGTTGGCGGTCGGCTCGGCGACCAGGATGGCGCCGACGCCCTCCAGCGCGCGCGTCGTGCGCACCAGGTGGAAGGCGCCCTCGCAGCCGGTCTCCTCGCCGGCGGTGAGCGCCAGCACCAGCGGCGGCCGCTGCGGCAGGCGCGCCAGACAGCGCGCCGCGAGCACCAGCGCGGCGACGCCGCCCTTCATGTCGCTGGCGCCGCGGCCGTGCACCCGCCCGCTCGCCAGGTCGCCGCCGAACGGATCCCATTCCCACGTCTCGTTGCCGATCGGCACCGTGTCGAGATGGCCGGTGAGGCACAGCGCCGGCACGTCGCGCGCGCCCGCCAGCGAGGCGACGATGGTCGGCCGCCCCGCGCCGCTCTCGTGCGCGCTGGTGGCGAAGCCGGCGTCCTCCAGCTCGCGCGCCACCAGGCGCGCGCAGGCTTCCTCGTTGCCCGGCGGGTTGACCGTGTTGCAACGGATCAGCGCGCGGGTCAGCTCGACGACGTCCAGCATGAGCGAGGGCTATTCGGGCAGCACGGCGACGACGTCGGCCTCGATCAGCGCGTCGGCGTAGATCAGGCCGGCGACCCGCACCGCGGTCGCCGCCGGGCCGGGCGGCACCAGGAACTCCATGCGCACCCGCGTCATGCGCTCCCAGAACTCGCGCACCTCGTCGGTGCTGCCGTCGAAGACGTAGTAGGTGTTGAGCTTCACCACGTGGCGCCAGTCGGCGCCGGCCTCGGCGAGCACCGCGGTGATGTTGCGGAAGACGTTGCGGGTCTGCGTTTCGATGTCGCCGACGCCGAGGATGTTGCCGGTGGCGTCGGCCGACATCTGGCCGCCGACGAAGATCAGGTTGCCGACCCGCCAGCCCTGCGACATCGGGACCGGCATCGACCAGCCCCAGTGCGCCGCCGGCTCGAGCCGCCGCATCACTCCGGCAGCCATGCGATCGCCCGGATCGGCGAGCCGGTGCCGTCGCGGAAGCGCAGCGGCAGGCCGACGTAGTAGAAGCGCTTGCCGACCAACAGGTCGAGGTTGGCGAGCACCTCGGTGTTGACGATCTGGTACTCGCCGCAGACGGTGTGCGCCTGATAGTCGCCGTCGTCGGTGTGGTCGATGGCCAGGTTGTCGGTGCCGATGTTGATCACCCCCTGCTCGCACAGCCAGGTGGCGGCGCTGCGATCGAGGCCGGTGTAGTCGGTGACGAACTTCAGCGTCGGCCAGTTGCGCGTGCTGTGGCCGGTGTAGTGGCAGACGATGTCGCCCGGCTTGATGGTGATCCGCTGCGCCTGCACCGCCGCCGCGAGCTTCTCGGCGGTGATGTAGTCCGGGTAGCGGATGTGGCTGACGTCCACGCAGACCGCTTCGCCGTAGTAGTACTCCAGCGGCGTGAACTCGAGCGTCGGTGCGTTGGGATCGTACTCGAACACCGCGTCGGAGTGCGTGCCGGTGTGCTCGCTGATCAGCCAGTTGTGCGCCTCGAAGCCGACGTCCGATTTCCACAGCTCGCGGTAGCGGCCGTGCGTCTGGTTGGTCATGCGGAACGGCCGCTGATGTCCCGGCCAGATCGGCATGCCCTCGAACACCTCGCGGGTGAGATCGATGAAGCGCGCCGGCCTGCCGGCCAGCAGCGTCGGCCCGTTGCGCGTCAGCAGATGCGCGCCGAGCCGCGGCACGGCCCAACGCGGTTCACTCGAGGCAGTGGCATGTGCGGACATGAAGCATCTCCTTCAAAAGGGATTCACCACAGAGGCACAGAGCCACGGAGGTCGGAGGGAGCTATGGCTCTCTGAGAGTCTTCTCCGTGACTCCGTGTCTCTGTGGTGAATTCCTGGTTTAGTGCGCGAAGCCGAGCTCGCCCCGGAAGGCGCGCGCCGCGGCGATGGCGTTCGAGGTCGCGGCGGTGCCGTCGGGGAGGGCGGCGCAGTAGGCGGCGATGGCGCGCTCGCCGAGCGGCACCCAGCGGGCGAGGAAGTCGTTGATCACGTCGGCGTTGCCGGTCTGCGTGCAGACGAAGTGCATCAGCGCGCTGGTCCAGCGGCGGGCGCGCTCGACGTCGCGCCACTGCGCGTCGTGCAGCATGGCGAGCAGCGGATCGCCGGCGGCGCGCGCGGCGGCGCCGAGCTGGCGCACGCAGGCTTCGTCGAGGGCGGGCTTGGCGACCAGCGTGAGCGCGACCAGGTGCTCGTCCCAGTCGTAGGCGACTAGCGCGCGCTCCATCAGCTCGCGCACGCCCTGCCACGCCTCGTCCTCCTCCCAGGCGGTGCGCTCGTTGACGCCAAAGCCGGCGGACGGATGCGCGCTGGCCAGCTCGCGCGTGCGGTAGGCGGTGCGGCAGAGCCAGCGGAAGGCGTCGGCTTCCTGGAAGACGGCGCAGTTGGTCATCGTGCTGCCGGGTGCCATCTGCGCCAGGTAGGCCGAGGCCATCTGCACGGTGTGCAGCGCGTAGCGGCTCGGCGTGTACAGGCGCGCCAGGCGTGCCACCCACGCCGGCGCCAGGTCGCGGTCGTAACCGGCGCGGTTGTGCTCGTCGAGCAGCGTGTCGACGTAGTCCTCCTGGGTGTCCTGCAGCGCCGTGTAGGAGCGGTAGATGACGCCGTCGGGATCGCGGAAGGCGTCCCAGTCGTCGTGCTTCAGGCGCGCGCCGCCGACGTGCTGCTTGTACCAGCGGTTCATGAACAGGTTGGGATCGAGCTCGTACGGCGCCTCGGGGTTGCGGGTGCGGTAGTGCAGGCCGTGCGTGACGATCTCGTACTCGCTGGCGCGGCGGCGCTTGTCGGCCAGCGCGCTCCAGGTCTTCAGGCCGGTGGCGGCGGACATCTCATCTCCTCGGCGCGGTCAGCCGCGCTTGCCGATGACGAAGCGGAACGCATCCGTGCTGGTGCGGATGTGTCCGGCGAAGGCCGGCATGTTGATCTCGATCTCGCGCATCTCGAATGGGCGGCCGAGCATGCGCTCGACCGTTTCGCGGCGGACGATGCACTCGCCGGCGACCTTCACCCGGATGTACGAGGCGTGCTCCTCGATGATCACCTCGCGCTCGGCGTTGTCCTCGCGCACCGCCTCCACCACCGCATCCGCCACCTCGCCGCTGCGCAGCACCGGGCCGGCGTAGCCCGCGTCATGTCCGTCGAGTGGATTGGTCACGGCACTCTCTCCTCCGCGGCCCCGGTGGCGACGTCGACCCACACCGCGTCGTCGCGCACCTCGACCGCATAGCGGCGCAGGGCGCAGTCGGTCGGGTTGACGCCGCAGCCGCTGCGCACGTCGAACACCCAGCCGTGCGCGCCGCAGGTCAGCGTCTCGCCGTCGAGCTCGCCCTCGGCGAGCGGCCAGGCCTGGTGCGGGCACTGCGCGTCGAAGGCGCGCAGCTCGCCGCCGGCGAGATGGACGAGCAGGACGTCGTTGCCGTCCACCGTCACTTCGACCATCTCGCCTTCCCAGACGTCGTCGAGATCACAGGCGCGGATGAACGCCATGGCGCTCAACGCGCCTGGCGATGGACGAAGATGGTCTCCATCTCCATCAGCCCGGCCGACTTGATCGTCGCCTCCGGCGCCAGCGGCGTCGGATTGCCCTGCACGCAGACGGTCAGCTTCTCGCCCGGCTCCAGCGGCCGCACGACCACGCCGGCCAACTGGCGCGCCGCCTCCTGCGCCACCTGCGCGATGGTGAAGCCGTCGTCGACCAGCAGGACCTTGAACCCGTAGTCGCCGTCGAACCCGCAACACAGTGCGAACGCCGCCATGTCACGCCGCCTTGCCGCGCGCGCGGCGGTAGGGCTCGACCCAGGCGAAGTTGGTGCCGTCGGTGCCGCGCTCCGGCGCCGACATGCCCATGTAGGTGAGCACGTCCTCGGCGGTCCGCGGCATGACCCGCCCGACGTAGCGGTCGACCAGGCTCCGGTGGCCGGCGTAGCGCTGCGGATCCTGCTCGAAGATCCAGCGATCGACCTCGGAGCCGAAGTGATAGCGGCGCCCCTTGTAGTCGAGCGTGTAGTCCTTGAGCGGCTTGCCCGGCACGCCGGTGAGCTCGAAGCCGCTCATGTTGCAGATCATCGGCAGCGGCTCCGGCACGGTCGCGTCGGTGCGGCCGTTCAGGATGTTGTCGATGATCACGTCCCAGCAGGTGCCGAAGGTCTCGTTCCAGCCCGGGTAGTGCGCCTCCAGCCAGTCGCGCTCGTCGGGATTCACCCCGGCGATCGGATGCCACCACTCGGTCGGGCGGTAGAGGTACACGCCGACCTGCTGGGCGTGGTGAAAGGTCTCCAGGTCCTCCAGGAAGATGTCCCAGTACCAGGGGCGCGACAGGCCGAGGTCGAGGATGCGGCGGATGAACTGCTCGCTCACCCACTCCTGCATGAATTCCTTGAACGAGTGCTCGCGGTGGGCGAGCGGCGTGTAGTAGTCCATGCAGATGCCGCTCAGCGGCGAGAACTGCTTCCAGCAGCGCCAGAAGGAGATATCGAGCAGCTTCTGCGCCTCGGCCTGCTTGCCGTGCTCGATCAGGATGCGCAGCAGCGGCTCGCCGATCTGCGAGTGGCGCGCCTCGTCGGACTGGATGGTC
>JANRJF010000240.1:0-2689 GCA_033764095.1 Deltaproteobacteria bacterium
CCGCGCTACAGCCCGAAAATCGACGAGTAGCGCGGCCGTCCCCGGCCGCCGTCCCAGCATCGCCACCCGCGCTGGCCGCAGGATCGAGACCGCCGGCGCATCAAAGACGTTGAACCGGACGACTCGCACGAGTACGTTCAATAGTTGTGACGATCCCGCGCCCCCTGCAGCCCCTGCTTGCCGCCCTGCCCGTGCTGCTGCTTGCCGCCTGCGGCGGCGGCCACTCCGGCGCCGGCAGTGGCGCGGCGGCCGTCTCGGCCGGCCCGGCGGTCGGCGCCGACGAGGTCGTGGTCAGCGGCCACATCACCGCGCCGGGGACGCGCGGCGCGTTGTTGGTGTTCGCCTTCCTCGGCGCCGACGCCGACCCGACCAGCGCCGAGTTGCTGAGCGTCTCCACCGTCGAGAGCGATGGGGCGTTCGGCTTCACGCTGCCGCCGGTCGAAACCCTCACCCTCGCCTTCCTCGCGGACGGCTCCAACGACGGCGCCATCGACGGCGGCGATCCGGTCGCCGTTCTCACCTCCCCGGCGCTCGCCAACCTGCAGGGCGGCGAGCTGGTGACGGTGGACGAGGTGGCGTTGAACTTCACCGCCCGCAAGGCCACCGCCGGCGTGCTCGACGTGCGCCGCTCGGGTGAGCCGGCGCGAACCCCGACCCCCGTCCCGTAGAGCAGTGCGGAGCGATGGGCGACGAGCGATGAGCGGGCAGCTCTCAGCTCACCGCCTTCAGCTTTCCGCCATCAGCTCGGGCCCGAATAGGCTGCGGAGCGACGAGCGATGAGCGCTCGACGCGGGTCGCGGCGGGCAGCTCGCAGCCCTGAACCCGCACGGCGTGTGCTCATCGCTCATCGCTCGTCGCTCAGCGCTCTCAAGTCGCTCAGCCCTTCCCCTCCAGCCCGATCACGCCGGCGCTGAAGACGAAGCGGCCGGCGCGTTCGACGCGCAGATCGTAGAGGTCGGCCTCGCCGCCGGGGCCGACGGCGGCGATGGCGACGCCGCCGTCGGAGACGCGCGCCTGGCCGTCGTCGGTCAGGTAGGTGTAGCCGACCGGGAAGCCGAAGGCGTCGAACAGCGCGTCGCCGGCGCGCAGGTCGCCGGCGCGGCACGCGGTGCCGTCGACGCCGAGCAGGAGCTGGTCGGCGCCGACGCGCAGCGCGCGACCGTTGGCGAGCGCGATGCGCAGCACCGGCTGCGCCGCCGCCACCACCCGCACCTCGCTGGTCATGGCGAAGCGCACCGCGCCGTCGTCGCCGCGCGTCATCACCGGGGTCGGCGAGTTGCCGACGCTCTTCACCGTCAACGGCCCCTCGGGCGTCTCCAGCTTGGTGTCCGCCGCTACCGCGCACCGCATCGTCGGTCGCCTCCTCCTTACCCGCCGCGCTGGATCACCAACCGCTTGGCCATGCCGCAGACCACGCTCGGCACGTTCTTGCTCTTTGCCAGCGCGCGCAGGTCGCGCGGCAACAGTTGCGGCACGATGCGCGTGGCCAGCACCATCGGCGTCTTCGGATTGGTCGCCAGCGCCAGCTTCACCTGGTAGTTCTGCAGCCACTCCTTGCGCCGACAGATCGCGTCCAACATCTCGCGCTCGATACTGCGGTTCTTGCAGAGCGCGATGATCTCCTCGTCGGTGATGCGCGGGTTGTTGAGCACGAAGCGCTGCACCAGGCGGCTGGAGTCGCGCAGCAGGATGACGCGCGCGTCGCGGTTGCCCTTCATCGCCAGCTTGAGGCGCTGGCCGACCGGCATGTTGGCGATCTCCATCGCCAGGCTGCGCGACACTTCCTTGCCGGCCTCCTGCTCCTCGGTGAGCGGCGCTGGAACGCTGATCGTATCGGTGCCCTGGGCGATCTCTTCGGCCAGAGCTTCGATGTCCGGATCATCCATAGAGGAAGGGGGTTGGGGGCTAGGGGTTGGAGGTTGGGGAGCGGAGGCGGAGGCGGAATCGCATCGGAACAACCTCTTCCCTAACCCCTAACCCCCTAACCCCCAACCCCCGCAACTCAGTGTTGTTGCGCGGCGCGCCGCTCCTCGGCTTCCTTCACCACCTTGTCGACCAGGTGCGCGGGCAGCTCCTCGTAGTGGTCGAACTCCATGGTGAAGGCGCCGCGGCCGCTGGTCATCGAGCGCAGGTCCGGCGAATAGCGCAGCACCTCGGCCATTGGCACCAGGGCGCGGATGACCTGCGAGCCGACCTTCGGGTCGACGCCGAGCACCTTGCCGCGGCGGCTGTTGAGATCGCCGATGACGTCGCCCATGCAGTCGTCCGGCACCGCGATCTCCATCGCCATGATCGGCTCGAGCAGGATCGGCTTGGCCTGTTGCACGGCGGCTTTGAAGCCCATCGAGGCGGCGATCTTGAAGGCCATTTCCGACGAGTCGACGGTGTGGAACGAGCCGTCGTAGACCTTCACCCGCACGTCGACCATCTCGTTGTGCGACAGCACGCCCTCGTGCATCGCCTCGCGCACGCCCTTCTCCACCGCCGGAATGAAATTGCGCGGGATGACGCCGCCGACGATGCCGTCGACAAACTCGAAGCCGGCGCCGCGCGGCAGCGGCGACACTTCCAGCCAGCAGTCGCCGAACTGGCCGCGGCCGCCGGTCTGCTTCTTCAGGCGGCCCTGCGCCTTGGCGCTGCCCTTGATGGTCTCCTTGTACGGCACCTTCGGCGCCTCGAGCTCGACCTC
>JANRJF010000241.1:0-7100 GCA_033764095.1 Deltaproteobacteria bacterium
AACCAGGCGACCGGCTACCTGAACGTCAACCTGATCCCCGACCTGCTCAACTTCTATCTCGACCAGCGCTTCGCCCCCAGCCTCGACACGCGCGAGGTGTGGGCGATGGCGCTGCTGCCGTACGACGTCTACCTGAAGGCCGGTAAGATGTTCCTGCCCTACGGGATGCAGATTCAGAACGACAACGCCTTCATCCGCGGCGGCCGCAACGGCTCGGCGACCACCGGCTTCAGCTTCAACGTCAGCCAGCCGGCCTTCGAGCTCGGCTGGGAGCCCGGTCCGGTGGCGTCGGCATTTGCCGTGTCGCAGGGCGCCTCGGCCGACACCGACGTGCAGTTCAGCGGCACGGTGTCGGCGATGTTCACCGACCTGCCGGTGGTGCGCAACGTCTGGGTCGGCAGCTCCGGCTCGGTCGCCAACTCCTCCGACACCGAGACCAGCTGGTTCGGCTTCTTCGCCGGCTCGAACCTGGAACGGCTGACCTACCAGGCCGAGGTGGACATCGGCCATCTGTCGTTCCCCGACAGCACCACCGACACCACCGTCGCCGGCGGCACCTTCATCTTCTACACCGAGGCGAACTACCTGTTCTTCGACTGGCTCAACACCAAGGTCGCGTTCAACTACGCCGACTACGACGGCTCGCTGCCGCGCCAGGGCTCGGACGGCGAGAACTACTTCGCCATCGGCGTCGAGCCCTTCCTCGCCCGCTTCGTGCAGGTCCGCGCCTTCTACACCGTCGGCAACGGCGTCGAGACCGAGCCGAGCCACAACCAGGATCTGTGGAGCCTGGAGCTGCACGTGTTCTTCTGAAGGGCTGTTAGGCTGCTGGCTGTTAGGGTGTTAGGGGAAGCCCACTGAGACCGTTGTGATGAGCCGCCATCCTCCCCTAACCGCCTGACTGAAACTTCACGCACAGGAGCAAGGCCAACCACCAAGGCACCAAGACACCAAGCGGACCTCGGACCTTGGTGCCTTGGTGTCTTGGTGGTGATCTTCTAAGCGGCGAGGACGCGCGTTTCTCGCTCGACTGTTCGGGCGCGGCCGGTGGCGGCACTAACAGCGTAACAGCCTAACAGCCTGCATGATCTCCCTCGACCAAGCCCGCCGCACACCCGGCGACCGCCGGATCGTCGAAACGCGCGCCGGCCGGCTCGGCGTCATCGTGCGCGGCAGTGGGCCGGATCTGATTCTGATCCACGGCATCACCGACAATGCCGACACCTGGCGCGCGGTGCAGGAGCGGCTGGCTGAGCGGGCGCGCGTACACGCGATCGACCTGCCGGGGCACGGACTATCCGACATCCCGGCGCGGCCGCTGACGGTGGCCGAGCAGGCGGCGGCGGTGGTCGCCTATCTGGACAGCGCCGGCATTGCGCGCTGCGTGGTGAGCGGCAACTCGCTCGGCGGTGGGGTGACGCTCGGCGTCGCGCACCAGGTGCCCGACCGCGTCGCCGCGGCCGTGCCGATCTGCGCGCTCGGCACGCGCTTCCCGGTGCCGTTCTCGCTCGGCACGTTGCGCTACCGCCCGTTCGCCGAGCTGATGCCGGTGCTCGCCCGGCGTCCGCGCGTCGCGCGCCTGTTCATGCGCGACATGTACAACCCGCGCTTCCGCCCGTCGGATCAGGAGGTCGTCGACTACTGGTCGCAGTGGCTGGTGGCCGGCCGGCCGCAGTATCTGCGAGCACTGCTGCGGGCGCTCGACGTCGCCGAGCCGACGCCGTGGCTGGCCTCGATCCGCCTGCCGGTGCATGTCGTGCACGGCGAGGCCGACCGCATCATTCCAGTGCGCGTCGGCCACGCGATCGCCGCTGCGCTGCCCAACGCCCGGCTGACCACCCTGCCCGGCATCGGCCACGAGCCGCAGCACGAGTGCATCGAAGAGACCTGCGCGATCCTGGCCGACACCCTCAACCGCGTCAGCCAGCCCTGACCTGACGGAACTGCGGCGGCGCGGAGCGGCATGGCTCGGGATGGGACCGTCGACAGACGCCCCCATCCTGACCTTGCCCCGCTCAAGCGGGGCAAGGAATCTGCATCAATGAAGGCTCTGTGCGACAGGAAGCGCTGTCTCTGTCGCTTCCCCCGCGTGAGCGGGGGAAGCTCAGGATGGGGGCGCAAACCGACTGCGGAGCAAGGGCGGAGAGCAGACAGACAACGTTGACGTTTGCCTTCTCCGCGCTTCCGCGATGCGGCATGTCTGCATCAAGATCAGATCTCCGGCGGCTGCAGCTCGCAGCCGTCCAACGCCGAGAGCACGGCGAGCAGCAGCTCGTTGATTCGTACGCTGCCGTCGCGATCGCGGTCGGCGCTGCGGCAGGTATCGAGCGATTCGCTGCCGAGCGCGATGTTGACGGCGCGGATCAGCTCCTCGATGGTCGTGACCGAGTCGCGGCTGCAGTCGCCGGGGCAGCCGAAGATAGGCACCCCGCCGGTCGGCGTCGCGGTGGCGGTGGGCGTCGGGCCGGTCGGCGTTGCAGTGCCGGTGGGTGTCGCCGTGTCGGTCGCGGTCGGCAGCGGGCTGGTCGGCGTCGGCGTGCCGCCGCTCGGCGTGCTGTCGGGATCGGCCGGGTCGCTCCCGGCGTCGAGCTCGTCGCGATCGAGGAAGCCGTCGAGGTCGCGGTCGAGCCCGAGGCGCACGCCGTCGCCCGGCGGCGCGCAGGTGTAGGTGAGCGGCGTCGCGGCGCCGGCGCGGGCGCGCAGCGCGGCGTCGCTCAGCGCCGGCTCGGCGCCGCGGTCGGAGACGAAGGCGCCGCTGATCGGATCGAGCAGGTAGCCACGCGCCTCGCCGTCCACCACCCCTTTCACCACCAGCTCGCACTCACGGGCGCCAGGCTGATCGACCAAGGTGAAGGCGGTGCGGGCGCGCGCGATCAACAGCGCCTCGCGCGCAACGTCGGCCGCCGATCCGGCATCGGTGAGCGTCACCTGCTGGCCGACGATCGGCGCAAAGGTGGTGTCGAACTGATGAATGAATTCCTCCAGATCGTGCCGCTCCTGTTCCGAGGTGGAGAAGACCGTGGCGTGCAGGAAGTCGAACACGGTGGCGATGCTGCCGTCGTGCAGGAAGCCAAAGCCGCGCACCTGCGGTCCCTGCGGCTGGATGCTGAGCAGCGGCGGATCGACAAACGCGACGTCGGGCATGCCGAACATGCCGATCTTCTGGTACGCGCTGCTGAGGCGCGCGACCTTGAACTCCTGCGGCTCGTTCTCGAACGTCGTTAGGCCACCGCTGCCGAAGAACCCCTGCGACGCGTTGAGCTCGTGACAGCCATTGCAGTTGGCGACGCCATCGGTGCCGCGGCCGAAGTACAACTTGCGCCCCTCCACCGCCGCGTCCGACAGTTGGTTGTCGAGGGCGCGAATCGGGTTGGGCGGCAGCTGGACCGCGAGCACGAAATCGGTGAACGCGTCCATGTCGGCGGTGGGAATTTCGCCCTCGTCGCGACCCAGTAGGCCGGGAAAGGCGACGTTGAAGGCCGCGAAGGCGAGCCGTTCGTCGAGCGCGCGCGGGTCGCCGTGGAAGGTGCCACCGGTGCGGTCGCCGCGCCAGTGCATCGGGCCGCCGTGCGCCATGCCGCGCAGCGTCTGCGTCGTCATCGGCCCCTTGAGCGGATGAAACGCCTGACCGCCGCCGATCGGACCGAGCGGATTCGGGTTGGGGCGCACGTCGTCGTCGGGATTGCCGAGATCCCACGCGAGGCTGTCGAAGTCGCCGAAGACGTGGCAGGCGGCGCACGCCGCCTCGCCGTTGCTGGAGCTCAGGCGCGCGTCGTAGAGCACGCGACGGCCGGCGCGCAGCGACGCCGGCTCGGTGTCGTGCAGCGGGTGCTGCGCGAGCTCGGCGCCGCTCTGCGTATCGATCACCTTCACCGCGTTGTCGAAACGCGTGAGCACGTAGAGGCGCTGGCGCGGCTCGTCGAGCGCCAGGCCACAGGGCCCGCCGCCGCTCACCGGGATCTGCGCCGACGCGTCGGGGACGAAGCTGTCGTCGCGCAGTGCCGCGGCGGCGACCCGACCGACGGCGCTGGAGCCGAAGGCGGCGACGTAGACCGTGCCGGCGCTCGAGACCGTCAGCTGCAGCGGCGTCGCCAGGCTGGCGGCCTTCACCGCGGCCGGCATTGGCGTGGTGCGGTAGCTCTGCGGCAGCGCGGTGATGTGCTTGTTCAGATGGCGCGGCCGCACCGCGCCGTTCTCGATCACGGTGATGCGGGCGCGGTGCAGATCGCCGCGCACCGTGGTCGCGCTGGTCCCCGGCCCTTCGAAGCGCACCTCGTTGTTGGCCTCGGTGTTGCTGACCAACAGCGCGCCGCTGACGGGGTCGATCGCCATGTTGAACAGCACCGTCCCGACGTGCGCGAAGCTGGCGGTCTCGACCGGCGTTGCGGCGAGCGCGTCGATGGCGAAGACGTCGTGATCGGGCAGCTCGAAGCGCACCGCGTTGTTCCAGTTGCGACCGAGCCCGTCCTGCCAGATGCCGCTGAGCGGATCTTGGCGCACGATCAGGCCGGTTTCCGGTCCGCGAATTCCCTCGTGGTTGGCGTTCGGATCCGGCAGGCCGCCCGGCACCTGCGCGCTGGGCAGGCCACCCGGCATCTGCACGCCGTCGAGGCCGCACGCCGGTGCGCTGGCGCCGCCGTTGCAGACCGCGCCTTCGCTCAACGCCGTGGTCAGATTGCCGGAGTGGAAGACCGCCGCGTACACGGTCGCCCCGTCCGGCGTCGCCGCCAGCGCGCGCGGCGTGTCGCCGAACAGCTCGACGACGTGCAGCGGCGCACCGTCGGCCGGCAGCGCGTCGGCAGCAAAGACCCAGACCAGGGCGCGCGGCGTGCCCGGCGTGGTCAGCGCCGCCGGCACCGAGGCGGGCAGGTTCTGCCCGCGCCGCGCGGTGGTGATGAAGGCGCGGGTGAAGACGCCGTCGACGCGCGGGCCGGCGAACACGATGTCGCGCGGCTCGTCGCCGACCAACAGCGTGCGCGCGACGCGCGGCGGATCGGCGGCGACGTCGACGACGCTGACCGAGTCGGAGAGGTGGTTCACCACCCACACCTCGCCATCGTTGCGCGCCGCGACGGCGACCGGCTCGAGGCCGACCGGCACCGAGTCGAGATGCGTCAGCCCGCCGGCCTCGACGCTGAAGATCTCCAGCCGGCTGTCTGGCGTGTTGACGGCGAATAGCCGGGTGCCGTCCGGCGAGAGCGCCAGCGGCCGCACCGGGCCGCTCTCGAAGGTGACGAGCGCCTGTGCGGTCCCCACCAGAAGAAGAAAGAGAACAACTGCCTTCACCACGGAGGCACAGAGGCACGGAGGGGGATGTGTGACTTTCATCTCGGTGCCTCTGTGTCTCTGTGGCGAAGTCTGCGATCGGTCTCTTCTCTACTGTGTCGCGCCGGAGTTGATCCAGTCGACGACCAACTGGATCTGTTCGGGCGGCAGCGTCGGTTGGGCGAGCGGCATACGACTGCCGAGCGGGATGGTCAGCGGCCCGGTCAGCTTGAGCAGCAGGTAGCTGTTGGCGGTGTCGTTGGGCACCACGCGCTTCATCCCGGCGGCGAGCGCGGCCGGATTGGTCGGGTCGACGTTGACCAGGTCGCCGTATGAGACGTCGGGAGTGAGCACCAGATTGTTCGATGCGCCCTGCAGGTCGTGACAGAACAGCGTCGCGCAGGACACGTCGAAGATCTGCGTCTGGATCTGCGCATACAGCGACAGCGTCGGCGTCGCGGTGGGCGTCGGCGTCTCGCTGGCGGTCGGCGTCTGGCTCGGGGTGTGGGTGGAGGTGGCGGTCGGCGGCGCGCTGCCGGTCACCGTCGCGGTCGGCGTCGCGGTGTTGGGCGCGGTCGGCGTCTCGCTCGGCGTCGCGGTGTCGAGCGGCGTCGCGGTGGCAGTGGGCGGCGCGCCGGTGGGCGTCGCCGTCGCGGTCGGCACGCCGGTCACGGCCGGCGGCGCGCCCTCGGTGATCCAGGTGCGGATGAGGGTGATGTCGTCGCTCGACAGCGGCGCCATGCTGAGCGGCATGCGGCCGCCCTCGCCGAGGCCGGGCATGGTGACCTTGGTGAGCAGGAAGCTGTTGTCGGGCGCGAACGCCTCGACTCGCAACATCCCGTCGGCACGCGCCACGACATTGTCCGGCTCGACGCCGACCAGCGCGGCGTACGAGGCACCGGGCGACAGGTTGAGCCCGCCGGCGACGTTGGTCGAGTTGTGACAGCCGGCGTTCAGGCAGTGCTGATTGAACACCTGCGTCTGCAGCTGGTTGAACCAGCCCTCGGCCGGAACCGGCGTGCCGCCGTCGCCGGCGCAGCCGGCCAGCGCCAGCAGGCCGATCAGCGCCGCCGCGGTACCGCCCCGCTGCACGCGGTCACTCGCTCTTGACGTCGGCCACCAGGACCGACTGCACGCCACCCTTGGCAAATTTCTTGCCGGTGACGGTGACGCGCTCGCCGGCCAGTCCCTTGGCGGCGGTGTAGCCCTCCGGCGCGTCGTGATCCTCGATCAGGAGATAGACGTCGCCGGCGTCGGTCAGCACGCCGATCGGCAGCCCCTTCTTGGCGCACAGCTCGGCGCACTGCTTGTGGCGCTTTCCCTTGCTGCCCTGCGACAGGTAGCAGGAGACGTCGATCACCTCGCCGCTGACGGTGATCGCCTCCTGCGCCGCGGCGCGCGACAGCCAGACGGTCGGCGCCATGATCCCGATCATGCTCGCCAGCGCCAGCCAGCGCGTGACCTCGAACACGATCGCCTGCACTTCCCGCATACGCATAGACCGCCACTATTCGCGGGCGGCGCGACAGAGTCAATTTGGGGGCGCCGAACGGCTCGGAAGAGGCGTGACCGGTGACCCACACCGGTGAGCCGGTGAGCCGGTAAGCCGGTGAGCCGGTAAGCCGGTGAGCCAGTGAGCCGGTGTCTGGGTTTGCCGGCGAACCGAGTTACCGGCTCACCGGCGAACCTTACTGCTGGTGCAGCTCCATCGTCTTCCACTCGCCGGCGGCGAGCCAGCGCACGTAGGCGACCAGCGCGTCGATCTCCTCCGGCTTGAGGAAGTGCTTGAAGGCCGGCATCTGGACGCGCTGGCGGTCAATGAAGAAGCGCGCCGC
>JANRJF010000242.1:0-28851 GCA_033764095.1 Deltaproteobacteria bacterium
GTATCGGCCAGGGCGTCGCCGAGCCGCGCCAGCGCCGCGTCGACGGCGCGCGCCTTGACGCGCGCGACCGCGCCGCTGTCGAACAGCAGCGTGCGCAGCGGCGCGCTGGTGCCCGGCAGCGGCAGCGGATCGAGTGGCGCAGCGCCGCTCTGTACCGCCAGGCTGTGCGGCGCCCAGAAGGTGGCGAGCGGCGCGGTGCCGACGTCGGCGGCGATCTTGGCGGCGTGGACGTGCGCCACGTCGGCGTCGCTGGCCTCGTTGTAGACCAGCATCCAGGGCCGGCCGTGCTGCAGCCAGCGCTCGAGGAACCGCACCACCGCCTTGTTCTGGTACGAGTGGCGGGTGACCACGGCGATCACCAGGTCGGCGACCGCGAGCAGCGACTCGCTCGCCAGGCGGTTGTCCTCCAGGATGCTGTCGAAGTCGGGCGTGTCGATCAGCATCAGCGCCGCTGGCAGCGCCGCCTCCTCGGCGACCAGCAGCTCGGTCGGATCGCCGGCGGGACTGAGCGGCGCCTGCGCCGGGCCGGCGCCGGCGATCGGCAGCGGTGCGAGGCGGAAGCGCGCCAGCGTCGGCTCGGCGCGCAGCGCCGCCAGCAGGGTGGGGTGGGCGGCGCCGACCAGGCGTCGTGTCGCCCCGCCGGTCGGGACCGACGGGCTCAGCAGCCGGCCGACCAGGGCGTTGAACAGCGCCGACTTGCCGGCGTTGTTGGGGCCGACGATGCCGGCGACCAGGTAGGCGTCGCCGCCCGCCGAGCGCGGCAGCAGGTCGCGATCGAGCAGGTCGATACCCGCCGCCGCCGCCGGGACGCGCCCCGCAACCGGTGCCAGCGCCTGACGCACCTGGCGCAGCAGGGCGGTGCGATCGGACGTGTCGCCGGGCATCCGCGAAACGAAACCACAGAAACCGGCGGATGAACACCGCCAGAGCCGGTTCGTCGTTCGTCGAGGGCCGGTTTAATCGCCGTGTCGCCTGTTCTATCAATGCCGGACCATGAACGAGCTCGAAGAGGGAAGCGCGCTGCGCCTGGACTTCCGCAAGCTGCTCAAGGCGACCGGCGCCGCGCCGGACATCCTGCCGGTGGCGGTGCAGAACGCCGACACCGGCGAGGTCATCCTGGTCGCGTACGCCAACCAGCGGGCGCTCGAGGCCTCGCTGCGCCAGCGCATGGCGGTGTTCTGGAGTACCTCGCGCAACGAGCTGTGGGAAAAGGGCAAGACCTCCGGCGAAACGTTCGACCTGCTCGAGGTGCGGGTGAACTGCGAGCAGAACTCGCTGCTCTACGTCGTCCGCCCGCGCCGCGGCGGCATCTGCCACACCAGGAACGCCGCCGGCGCGCCGCGCAACTGCTACTATCGCCGCCTCGACTTCGAGACCGGCGAGCTGGTCAATCTCGATCCGTGAGGACGAGTCACCACAGATGAACACAGAGAACCACAGATGAAGCCGGAGGCATCCGTATTCAGGAGCCAGCCTGCGTGTGTCTCCGTGGTTCTCGGTGCTCATCGGTGATGCCCCTCGCGTCGCACACCGCGGCAACCCACACGCCGATCGCCAGTGAGCCGGCCGCCGCCGCGCACCATGGGGTGAATGGCCAGGCGGCGAGGGTGACGTCGCTCAGCCACCACGACGCGGCGAGAAAGGCGACGCCGCGCAGCCAGCGGCGGCGGTAGAGCTGGCCGAGGCCGGGCAGCCAGAAGGAGAGCTGCGCGGCGCAGCGACTGGCATCAGCGCGGTGCACCGTCGCTCCAGCGCTCGATGCGGGCGCGGCCGGCGCGACCGCGCCGGCGCAGCGCCCACTGCTCGCTCAGTTCCGTCCACCAGCCGCGTGGCGGCGACGGCGCGAGTGTGCCGCGGCGCCGCTCGACGGTGAACGCGCCGCCGCGCACCACGCCGCGCAGGTGGACCTGGCGCAGGTCGCGCATCGCCGCGTCCTCGACGTGCAGCAGGACGGTCGCCCTCCTGTCCGGCAGGTCGGCGAGCGGCGCGCCGTCCGGCGTGTGCAGCGGCCAGCCCGCTGCGTCCTGCGGCGGCGCGGCGATCGGCGTGATCACCGGCAGGCCGTCGCCGTCGAGCGTGAGCAGCGTGGCCGCGTCGGAGCCGGCGACCGCACGCACGCGCCGCGGCGTGATCTCCATGAAGGCGCGGCCGAAGTACCAGTCGAACAGCCAGCGGTGCAGCGGCACCGCGAGGATCGACTCGACCGGCGGATACTTGCGCCGCTCGGTGGCGAGGAAGCGGCGCACGAACTCGTCGCCGGAGGGGTCGGCGTGCACCGCCGCGGTGCCCTGGATGAGCCAGCCGCCGGCGAGCAGGGCGACGCGGCCGTCGCGCCGCACCGCCTCGGTCTTGTCCAGGAACGCGAGGGTCGAGGTGACGACGGCGCGTCCGCCGTCGCGATAGGGCGTCATCGGCCAGCCGGTCGGCGCGCCGTGCGCGTCGCGTGCGGCGAAGATCGCCACTGGCGCCGCGTCGACCGCGCTCAACGCGGCGTCGGTCGGGGTCAACGCGGCGCCGACCAGTGCCCCGCCGAGCAGCACCAGACTTGCGGACATGCGGTATTTATAACAAACGTTCGAAAACCGGAGCAAGCGATGCCGAAGATCGTGCACCACGACGCGCGCCGCGCGGCGATTGCCGCCGCCGCCTGGCGCACCATCGCCCGCCACGGGCTCGACGCGAGCAGCGTGCGCGCCATCGCGCGCGATGCCGGCTGCTCGACCGGCGTGCTGGCGCACTACTTTCCCGACAAGGACGCGCTGCTGCTGCATGCGCTGCGCCTGGCGACGGCGCGCACAGGGGCGCGCATGGCGACGCGGGCCCGCGCGGCGCGCGGGCTGGCGGCGCTGCGCATGGTGGTGCGCGAGGCGTTGCCGCTCGACGCCGACAGCCGCGTCGAGTGGCGCATCTGGCTGGCCTTCTGGGGGCGGGCGTTCGCCGACCCCGCCCTCGCCGCCGAGCAGCGGCGGCGCTACCGGGTCTGGCGCCACCTGGTGCGGGAGCTGCTGGCGGCGGCGCGGCGCGACGGCGAGCTGCCGGCGTCGTTGGTGCCGGGCGCCGCGGCCGATCAGCTGGTCGCGTTCATCGACGGCGTTGGCCTGCAGGCGACGCTGGAGCCGCGGCGGCTGACCCGGGCGGTGCAGGTGCGCATGGTCGATGCGTATCTCGCGCGCCTTGCTGCACCACAAAGACACCAAGACACCAAGGCAACACGAAGGCCTTGGTGACTTGGTGTCTTTGTGGTGAAAGAACGCTTCGCAACGATGCGCGCGTTACATTTCGACGGCACCACGGCGAACGTCATCGACGCGCCCGAGCCGCGTCCCACGGACAACGACGCCGTCGTCCGAGTCGCCCTCGCCGGCATCTGCAAGACCGATCTCGAGCTCACCAAGGGCTACATGGGGTTCACCGGCATCCTCGGCCACGAGCTGGTCGGTGTGGTCGAGGACGGGCCGGCGCAATGGCGCGGCCGCCGCGTGGTCGCCGAGATCAACTTCGCCTGTGGCGCCTGCGCGTGGTGCGTGCGCGGCCTCGGGCGCCACTGTCCGACGCGCCGGGTGATGGGCATCCAGCGCGCCGACGGGGCGTTCGCCGAGCGCGTCGCGGTGCCGCTCGCCAACCTGCACGCGGTGCCCGACGGCGTCCCCGACGCGGCCGCGGTGTTCGCCGAGCCGTTGGCGGCGGCGTTCGAGATCCTCGAGCAGGTGCGCGTCGTCCCGGGCCTGTCGTGCATCGTGCTCGGCGACGGCAAGCTCGGCCTGCTCGCGGCGCAGGTGCTGGCCGCCGCCGGTGCCGACGTGCTGGCGGTCGGCAAGCATGCCGACAAGCTCGCGCATCTGGCGCGGCGTGGCGTGCGCACGGTCGAGCTCGGTGAGTGGACGCGGGGGCGCGCCGACCTGGTGGTCGAGGCGAGCGGGACGGCGGCGGGCTTCGAGCTGGCGGTCGCCGCAACGCAGCCGCGCGGCACGCTGGTGTTGAAGAGCACGGTCGCGCATGGCGCGCCGCTCAATCTCGCGCCGCTGGTGATCGACGAGATCACCGTCGTCGGGTCGCGCTGCGGCCCGTTCGCGCCGGCGCTGGCGGCGCTCGCGTCGGGTCGCGTCGAGGTCGGGGCGCTGATCAGCGCGCGGCATGCGCTGCGCGATGGCGTCGCGGCGTTGCGTCACGCGGCGCAGCCGGGCGTGATCAAGGTACTGCTGGAACCGTGAGGGGGACCCGATGCGACTGCATGCGCTGACCTGTGGCTGGCTGGAGGGGGCGCTGGGCAACTTCCTGGAGGGCGAGCGCGGCAGCATCCGGGTGCCGGTGCCGTGTTTCCTCGTCGAGCATCCGCGCGGGCTGGTGCTGTTCGACGCCGGCATGCACCCGCAGACGCAACACGATCCGGAGGGGCGGCTGGGCCCGATCGCCGGCGTGTTCACCGTCCACTTTGCCCCCGGCGAGGAGGTGGCGGGACGCCTGGCGGCGCTCGGGATCGACGCGGCGCGCGTCGACCTGCTGATCAACTCGCACCTGCACTTCGACCACAGCGGCGGCAACGCGCTGATCCCCAACGCGCGGTTGGTGGTGCAACGGCGCGAGTGGGAGGCCGGTCACGACGCCGACCAGATCGCGCGGCAGTTCTACGGCACCGCCGACTATCAGCTCGGCCACGACGTGCTGCAGGTCGACGGCGAGTACGACGTGTTCGGCGACGGGCGCGTCGTCTGCCTGCCCACCTACGGCCACACGCCGGGGCACCAGTCGCTGCGCGTGCGGCTCGACAGCGGCGAGGTCGTCCTCACCGCCGACGCCTGCTACCTGCGCCGCACGCTGGAGAACCTGCACCTGCCGGCGATCGTCGACGACCCCGACGGCATGCGGCGCTCGCTGCTGGCGTTGCGCAAGCTGCGCGACGCCGGCGCGCGCATCATCGTCGGGCACGACCCGGAGGACTGGGCGACGGTCCCTGCGCTGATGACCTGAGCCGCACCGTCGTCGACGGCGGCTGGCTGGTGGCGCGGCGGCGTGCGAAGGAGACGCCATGGGCAAGACCTTCGATGCCATCGATGAGGCACTCGCGGCCTTCATCGGCGCGCAGCGCATGTTCTTCGTCGGCAGCGCGCCGAGCGGCGACGGCGGGCACGTCAACGTGTCGCCGAAGGGCCACGACACCTTCCGCATTCTCGACCCGCACACGGTCGCCTATCTCGACCTCACCGGCAGCGGCGTCGAGACCATCGCCCACCTGCGCGACAACGGCCGCATCACCTTCCTGTTCTGCGCCTTCGAGGGGCCGCCGAAACTGGTGCGCCTCTACGGCCGCGGCGAGGTGGTGCGGCCGGGCGACGCCGAGTTCGCCGGGCTGGCGGCGCGCTTCCCGGCCCTGCCGGGCATCCGCTCGATCATCCGCGTCGGGCTCGAGCGCATCGCCGACTCCTGCGGCTACTCGGTGCCGCGCTACGCCTACCAGGGCGAGCGCAAGCAGTTGACCGACTGGGCCGAGCGCAAGGGCGAGGACGGTCTCGACACCTACCGCCGCGCGCGCAATGCACGCAGCATCGACGGCTTGAAGGGGCTGTGAGCGCCGAGAGGTTGTAGCGCGGCCCTCCGTGGCCGCCGCCCGGATGCGGCCCCGGCGGGCCGCGCGACCGGGCGCGCGCGCTGCGGTAGGTGTCGAGTCGCGCAGCATCGACGGCGTCAGGGCCGCGCTGTGCGACATGACGCGGCGCGATTCGCGATACCTGGGCGGCGTTTCGCGTGCTAGCGTCCCAGTCGTTGCCGCGTCGAGCCGAGGGGCCGGGGGTGGCAGCCGAGGGGACATGGCGAACGCGTCGATGCCACTGGCGACTGCGCATGTGTTGCGCGCACGAGCAGCGGCGTCCGCCGCCGCGGTCGTCGAGCCGGCGTCGATCGAAGTCGACGCCCTGCGCCAGGGGTACGCGCGCGACACCGCCGCGACGGTGCGCCAGCAGTTGCCGTGGGCGATCGGGGCCTTTCTGCTCACCTATGCGGCGGTGGCGCTGTTCGAGGTGCAGCTGCATCCGGAGCGCCTGGCGACGTACCTGACCGTCTACGGCGTCGGCGTCGTCTGGTGCGGGGCGACGATCTGGCTGACGCGCGGCCCGGACGTCACGCCGCGCCGCTGCCTGGTGGTGACCACGCTGCTCGGCGTGGCACTGATCGCCAACACCACCACCTACCACATCCTGGTGCGCGGCGAGGCCGAGGTGCTGGCGCTCGGCAATCTCTATTTGGTCATCGGCTTCCTCACCGCTTTTCCGTGGGGTGGGTGGCCGCAGGCGGCGGTGGCCGGCGCGGCCTGCGCCGGCTTGGGCATCGGCATTCTCACCAGCGTCACCACCGCGGTGAGCGCCGGCGTGTTGATGTCGGGCATGCTGTCGCTCGGCGGCCTCTCGGTGGCGGCGGCGCTGCTGACCGACCGCTACCGGCTGAGCCTGTTCCACGCGCGCGACGAGTTGCGCCAGGCGAAGGAAGCGGCCGAGGCGGCGAGCCGGGCGCGGCGCGATTTCGTCGCCAGCGTCAGCCACGATCTACGCACGCCGGTGAACATCATCTTCGGCATGGCGGACATGGCGCTCGACGTCGCCGTCACCGCCGAGCAGCGCGATTTCGTCGAGACCATCAAGCGCTCGGCGAGTCAGCTCAACGGCCTGCTCACCGACCTGCTCGACTTCTCCAAGATGGACGCCGGCGTCGTCGACCTGCGGCCGCGCCGCTTCGCCCTGCGCCCGTGGCTGGCGACGGCGCTGGAGGCGCACGGGCGCGACGCGGCGGTGAAGGGCGTGCGGCTGCGCGAGGAGGTGGCGCCGGGGCTGCCCGACGCCCTGGTCGGCGATCCCGACCGCCTGCGCCAGGTGCTCGCCAACCTGGTCGGCAACGCGGTCAAGTTCACCGACCGCGGCAGCATCGTCGTGCGCCTGGCGGCGGCCGGGGGCGGCGAAGCCGGCGTGGTCCTGCGCTGCGAGGTCGCCGACACCGGCCTCGGCATTCCCGCCGAGGAGACCGAGCGGCTGTTCCAGCCCTTCGCGCAGGTGCCGGCGACGACCCGCTCGCATGCCGGGACCGGCCTCGGCCTGGCGATCTGCAAGCGCTTGGTCGAGCAGATGGGCGGCCGCATCGGCGTCGACAGTCAGCCCGGACGCGGCTCGACCTTCTGGTTCACGGTGCCGATGGGACGCTGAGCGGCGCGCCCGGCGCCTAGGCGCGGGCGCGGCGCGACTGGCGCAGCGCGTCGATCGGCACCCAGACCTGGAAGGTGGAGCCGACGCCGGGCTGACTCTGCACCTCGACGCGCCCACCGAGCAGGTCGAGCAGGCGAGTGACGATGTAGAGGCCGAGCCCGACGCCGCCATGGCGGCGCGTGCTCGAGCTGTCGCCCTGGCGGAACGGTTCGAAGATCACCGCCAGGGTGTCCGCCGACATGCCGATGCCGGTGTCGGCGACGCCCAGCTCCAGCCACCCGTCGTGCGCCGCGGCGGTGACGGTGACGCTGCCGCGGTCGGTGAACTTGAAGGCGTTGGCGACCAGGTTCTTCACCAGCACCTTGAGCTTCACGCCGTCGCTGTAGACGTGCGGCAGGTCGGGGGCGATGCGCCACACCGACTCGACGCCCGGCTTCTCGCGCAGCGAGCGCGTCTCCGCCTCGATCTCGCGCAGCAGCGCGCTGGTGTCGAGGTCGGCGAGGTTGAGCGCGGCGCGGCCGGTTTCCAGGCGGCTGATGTCGAGCGTCGCGTTGATCAGCTCGAGCAGCTCGCGCGCGCTGGTGCCGACGCGGTCGAGGCTGGCGGCCTGCTCCGGGGTGAGCGCGCCGAACACCTCGTCGAGCAGCAGCTCGTTGTAGCCGAGGATGACGTTGAGCGGCGTGCGCAGCTCGTGTGACATGGTGGCGAGGAAGTCGGACTTCAAGCGGTTGGCCTGCTCGAGCTGGTTCACCAAGCGGCCGTTCTCCAGCGCCAGCGAGGCGAGCTGCGCGATGCCCCGCGCGATGCGCTGCTGCTGCGGCGAGAAGGCGCCCTCGCCGCGCAGCGCGGCGACGTGCACGCCGACCATGGCGCTGCCGCGCCGCACCGCCACCGCCAGGAAGCGCCGCAGGTCGTAGGCCTCCAGCAGGTCGGCGGGCACCAGCTCGGTGAGCATCGCGGTGTCCATCTGCACGATGTCGTCGCGCTCGATGCGCGCCATCAGCGGCGCCACCGGGCGACCCGGGATGCGCAGCGTGCGCAGCATCTCCCAGCGCTCCGGCGTGTCGCCGTAGCCGGCCACCGGCAGCAGCGCGTCCTCGTCGTCGGAGCGCAGGAACGTATAGGTGACGTCGCAGCGCAGCACCTCGGTGGTGATGCGGCACAGCCGTTCGAGCAACACCGGCAGGTGGATCGAGGAGATCAGCTCCTGGCCGACGCGTGCCAGCGCCGAGCTGACGCGCGCCTCGTTCTGCTGTTCGCGGTGCAGCTCCGCCGCCTCCAGCGCCCCGGCGATCTGTCGCGCCACCGCCTCGCCGAGCTCGACCTGGTCGGCGGCGAAGGGGCGCACGTCGTCGTTGCCGAGCAGCAGGCCGCCGAAGTGGCGCTCCTGCCAGCGCAACGGCGCGATCACCGCCGCGCCGATGTTGAAGCGGCGGAACAGGTCGGCGACCGGGGCCGGGGCGGTGGCGGTATCGGACAGGACGATCGTCTGGCCGGAGCGCACGGTGCCGTCGAAGTTGCTGCCGGGCTGGAAGCGCAGCGCCGCGGCCTCGGCGAGGCGCTCGGCCGGCAGACCCTGTTGGGCGATCAGGCGGGTCGCGCCGCCGTCCGGCTCGACGGTGAAGAGCGCGACGAGGTCGCATGGGATGGCGCGCGCGATGCGGCCGGTGAGGCGCTCGAGCACGCGCTGCAGGTCGGGGGTGCCGCTGAGCTCCTTGGCGATCTCGACCAGCGTGCGCATCTTCGCCTCGGCGCGCACGCGCGCGGTGACGTCGCGCGCCACGCCGAGCAGCTCCGGCGCCTCGCCATCGCGGGCCTGCAGTGTCGCAGTGAGCTCGACGATACGGTAGTCGCCGCTGGCGCTGCGCACGCGCAGCTTGATGTCGCGCTGCGGCGTGCCGGCCCGCACCGCGGCGATCGAACGCGGCGCCTCGCGGGCGTCGTCGGGGTGCAGCAGCGGCAGGAACGAGCGGCCGAGCCATTCCGCCGTCGACCAGCCGAGCACCTGCTCGAAAGCCGGGTTGAGCGAGCTGAACGTGTCGTCCGGTGCCAGCGTGAGGATGACGTCGGGCGCGCTCTCGACCAGCGAGCGGTAGCGTTCCTCCGATTCGCGCAACGCGGCTTCGGCGCGCGCCCGCTGGCGTCGTTCCTCGGTGTCGCGCAGCGCGCGCCGCACCACCGGCGGTAGGCGGTCGAGGCGGCCCTTGAGCACGTAGTCGGTGGCCCCGAGCTTGAGACTCTCGATCGCCGCCTCTTCGCCGAGCGCGCCGGACACCAGGATGAACGGCACGTCGAGGCCGCGCTCGCGCACCACCGCCAGGGCGCGCAGGCCGTTGAACGCCGGCAGGTTGTAGTCGGAGATCACCAGGTCGTAGGTCTCGGCGTCGAGTTGCGCCACCAGCGCCGCTTCGCTGTCGACGCGCTCCATTGCGCAGCGGAAGCCGGCGGCGGCGAGGGCGCGGACCTCCAACTCGGCGTCTGCCGGGTCGTCCTCGACGAACAGCACCCGCAGGGGCTCGGTGACGGCGAGCACGGGCTCCGGGGGCCGGCTGGACGGGGAAGTCATCGCAGGCCGCCCGAGTATACCCAGGTGGCGCACGGCGGACAGCAGCTTTCTGCTTGGGCGCGTCGCCTGCGTTGCGCTATGTCCGGGCGCCGATGGCGTCCGCACCGAGCCCCCGGCGGGTGGTGACCACCCACCTGGAGATCACCGATCCCGCGCAACTGATCCCCGCCCGCCCGTCACCCGTCGCCTATACCCTGCAACGGGTCGGGCGGCCCAGCCCGGAGTTCAGCCGCTTCCTGTTCCGCGCCGTCGGGGGCGACTGGTACTGGCTGAGCCGCATCGACTGGACGCTGGCGCGCTGGCAGGCGTGGGTCGAGCGCCCCGAGGTCGAGACCTGGGTCGCCTACGTCGATGGCGCGCCGGCGGGCTACGGCGAGCTCGAGGCGCAGCCCGGCGGCGACGTCGAGGTCCGCTACTTCGGCCTGCTGCCGGCGTTCGTCGGCGGCGGCCTCGGCGGCGCGCTGCTGACCGACATCGTGCGCCGCGCCTGGGCCATCGCCGGCGCCCGGCGGGTCTGGCTGCACACCTGCGACCTCGACCACCCGCGCGCGCTGGCCAACTACCAGGCGCGCGGTTTCCGCATCTTCAAGGTCGAGGAGGGGATCGAGGAGCTGCCGCCCAGGTCGCCCGGCCCGTGGCGCGGCGCCTAAACAGAGAGCGATGAGCGACGAGCGACGAGCGATGAGTAGCGCGGGCTTCCCTGCCCGCCGTCACTTCCGGATGCGGCCATACTCATCGCTCGGACCTCATCGCTCATCGCGTTCATATGAGTTGGCGCAGGATCGTCGCGGTATCGAAGTAGACCCGCTCGCAGACGATCTGTTCGCCCTCGAACAGGAACAGCGCCGCCATGCGGCAGCGGAAGCTCTTGCCGGTCGGCTCGACGCCGACGAGCGGACCCTTGTGGGTGCCGAGCAACCAGAACTCGGCGAGCACGCCGTCGTCGAGGTGGTGCAGGGCGATGACCTCGTTGCGCTGATCGGGAAAGGCGCTGCGCGAGGTGCGAAAGTACTCGCGCACCGCCGCCTCGCCGTCGTGGATCTGGTCGGTGGCGATCAGCTCGTAGCGCGGGTGGCGGAAGGTGCCGATGACGGTGTCGAAGTCGTGCACGTTCTCGGCCTCCATGTGCAGCCGTACCGTCGCCTCGCGCGCGGCCCGCAGTCGGTCTCGCTCCTGCATCGCTCCTCCTCTCTGCCGCCGAGCCTCTAGCACAGCTGCCTCGCCACCCGTGGAAGGGCTTATTGACCAGAATCTCAACAACCCGCTAACTGCCAGGAATGGCGGCAATTGAAGCGGCAGCGTTGGGGGCTCTTCCGGCGGTTCCAAAGGCCTCGCGCTGGGAGTTGGTGCGGGCGCTGCTGAGCGGCAGCAGCGAGCGCATCGACATGCGCGGGCGCTTGCAGCGGCTGCACGCGCAGTACGGCCCGGTGGTGCTGCTCGACCTCGGGTTGATCAAATACGTCAACCTCTATGGTCCCGACGCCAACCGCTTTGTGCTGCTCGACAAGGACCGCATCTTCTCCGCCCGCAAGCCGTGGATGCAGATCATGGGGCGCATCTTCCCCAACGGCCTGCTGCTGCGCGACGGCGAGGAGCACAAGCAGCACCGCAAGATCATGCGCGAGGCGTTCACCCGTCCGGCGCTGCGCGAGTACGGCGAGCGCATGACGCCGCTGATCGCCGCCGGCCTCGACGGCTGGCGCGGCGCGCAGCGGACGTTCCAGGCCTTTCCGGCCTACAAGGCGCTCACCCTCGACATCGCGGCGCGCATCTTCGTCGGCGTCGAGCTGGGGCCCGAGACGACGCGCATGAACGGCATCTTCGAGGATCTGGTCGCCGCGTCGATGTCGAAGCTGCGCCTGCGCATCCCCGGCCTGGAGTTCCACCGCGGGCTGGTCGGGCGCGAGTTCATGATCCGCTACTTCGGCGGCATGCTGGCGGCGCGGCGCGCCGGCGGTGGCAGCGACATGTTCAGCCGCTTGAGCCGCGCGCGCAGCGAGGAAGGCGCGGCCTTCAGCGATCCGGACATCATCGACCACATGGTCTTCCTGATGATGGCGGCGCATGACACCACCACCAGCACCCTGACTTCGATCACCTACGAGCTGGCGCGCCATCCCGAATGGCAGGAGCGGGTGCGCGAGGAGAGCCGCGCGCTCGGCCAGGACGGCGTCGGCTTCGACGACCTCGACCGCCTGCCGACGCTCAGCCTGGTGCTGAAGGAGACGCTGCGCCTCTATCCGCCGCTGCCGGTGATCCCGCGCGTCGCCACCGAGTCGTTCGAATGGGGCGGCTACCGCGTCCCGCGCGGCGCCATGGTGGTCATCGCGCCGATCCACACCCACTACATGCCGGAGTGGTGGAGCGAGCCGACGCGCTTCGACCCGGAGCGCTTCACGCCCGAGCGCGCCGAGGATCAGCGGCACACGCACAGCTGGGTGCCGTTCGGCGGCGGACCGCACCTCTGTCTCGGCATGCACTTCGCCGAGATGCAGATCAAAGCGATCATGCACGCGTTGGTGCAGCGCTTCCGCTGGTCGGTGCCCTCCGGCTACCGCATGCCGGTGCAGCAGGCGCCGATCTCCAAACCGCTCGACGGCCTGCCGATCCAGCTCGACGCCCTCACCTGACGCTTGCCGCGGCGCGCCAAGCGGGCTACCGGGGGGCGCCGCCAACGGAAAAAGCTGGACGCGGCAGGGCGATCGGGCGAGAAGCGCGATCGGGTCGCGCCGCAATCGGGCGGTGCGTCCGCCAATCAGACGCAAGGAGGGCAAGGGGATGCAACGCAAGCTGATTGCTGCACTGCTGTGTGCAGGCGCGGTCGGACTGGCCGGTTGTTCGACGTCGGAGGAGCAGTCGATGAAGTCGGCGCTCGGCATGGCGACGCCGACGCCGATCTCCGGCACGCTGGCGCAGAACTCGATCACCGTGTCGGCGACGGTGGTGTCTATCGACCAGAAGAAGCGCACCGCGGTCCTGCAGGGGCCGGACGGCGAGCGCTTCACGGTGAAGGTCGATGACAGCGTCAAGCGACTCGACGAGGTGAAGGCCGGTGACACGGTCAGCGCCACGTACATCGAGTCGATCGCCTACGAGGTCCGTCCCAAGGGCCAGGCGGTGCCGGGCGTCAACGTCGCCGCCGCCGGCGACACCACGCAGCCCGGTCAGCTGCCGGGCGCGGCGGCCGGTCGCGCGGTGACCATCACCTCGACCATCGTCGGCATCGACGAGAAGAAGGGCACCGTCACGTTGCAGCCGCCGGACGCAGGCGACCCGATCACCGTACGGGTGCAGAATCCGTCGCGCCTCAAGCTGGTGAAGAAGGGCGACCTGGTCGAGGTCACCTACACCGAAGCGGTGGCGATCGCGGTCGAGCGCAAGTGAGGAAGGCTGTTACGCTGTTAGGCTGTTGGGCTGCTACGGGAAGGAACTCGTTCTTTCCCCAACAGCCAACAGCCTAGCAGCCTAACAGCCTAGTGAATCCGATCGGCGACGCGCGCCAACAGGGGCGTCACCGCCATCGACAGACCGATCAGCACCGCGGCGACGGAGAAGCCGGCCGGGTGCATGAGGCCGACCGACTCGGCCGCGGCGAACAGCACGAAGCCGAACTCGCCGCACTGCGCCAGCACCAGCCCGATGCGCCATGCGTCGCCGCGGCGCAACGCGAAGGCGCGGCAGAGGCCGATCAGCACCGCCGCCTTGATGACGATCAGCACCACGGCGTGCACGAGCAGCACCCGGAGCGGCAGCAGCAGCGCGCCGAGGTCGATCGACATCCCGGCGGCGACGAAGAACAGGCTGAGCAGCACGTGTTGGAACGGCAGGACCAGCTGTTCGATGCGCTGCCGGTGCGGCGATTCGGACAACAGCACGCCGGCGAGGAAGGTGCCGAGGGCCATCGAGGCACCGGCTTCCTCCATCACCAGGGCCGCGGCGACCACTGCCAGCATCGCCACCGCGGCAAACGCCTCGCCGTCGCGCGCGCGTTCGAGCCGATCGAGCGCCGCCGGCAGCAGCAGGCGCACGATGACCACCACCGCCAGCAGGGCGCCGAGCACCAGGGCCAGGCGCGCCAGCGGCCCGTGCGCGTCGGCGCCGCCGCGGCCGGCGAGCAACGGGACGGCCGCCAGCAGCGGCACGACCGCGAGATCCTGCATGAGCAGGATGCCGAACGTCGTCTGCCCAGCCGGGCGGTCGAGCTGACCGCGCTCCTGCATCAGCTGCAGCACGACGGCAGTGGAGGAGAGGGCGAAGCCGTAGCCGATGATCAGCGCGGTGGCGGTCGGCAGCCCGATGAAGCGCACGTAGAGCGCGATGGCGGCGCCGGTGAGCAGCACCTGCCAGAAGCCGAGCAGCGCGGCGCGGCGCAGCTCCCAGACGCGCTTCGGGTGCATCTCCAGGCCGACGACGAACAACAGCAGCACGACGCCGAGCTCGCTGAAGCGCCGCACGTCGGCGACGCGGCGCGCGAGGTCGAGCCCGGTCGGCCCGATGACCACCCCCGCCGCCAGCAGTCCGAGCACCGAGCCGAGCCCGAGGCGGTGGAAGAAGACCAGCGTCACCGATGCGATCGTCAGCAGCACCAGCAGGGCGAGCAGGAAGTCGTGCGGCGCCATCGGGCGGCGTCCATAGCAGACCGCGCTGACTCGGGCATCGCCCGCCAACCCCGGTTGATTCATCCGGCGCGGTCCGGTTTGCTGCCGGCATCGCCATGGCCGCGAAGTCGACACTGGCGCCACGCGCCCCGGAGCTCTCGCAGGAGCTGTCCGGCCGCGGTCTGCGCGCCACCCGCCAGCGCATCGCGCTGCTGCGCCTGCTGCGCGCCGCGCACGGGCACCCGACCGCACTGGAGCTGCACAAGCTGCTGCGCCGCGAGCAGCGCTCGGTGAGCCGCAAGACGGTCTACGAGATCCTCAACTCGTTCGTGCGCGAGGGCCTCGCCGCCTGCGTCACCGACGGCGGCGAGCCGTTCCGCTACGAGGCGCGCACGCATCCGCACTACCACGCCAGCTGCCGCGTCTGCGGCCAGCTGGTCGACGTCGCGCCGCGCGCCGACGGCCAGATCCGCGGCCTCGCCGCGCTGCCGGAAGGCTTCCGCGTCGAAGGCATCGCCGTCACCCTGCGCGGCGTCTGCCTGCGCTGCCGAGACGAGGTCTGACGGGCCGTGGCGGCGGGCGTCCCCGCCCGCCAGTCGCACCGCTCCATCGAGGCCGCGGCCTTTTCCAGACAACACTGAGTGTTGACAAGCCGCCGGGCCAGCGGTAGCGAGGGCTCGTCTTGCAACCGCAACTGGAGGGCTCGCGCATGAACCGATCGCCGCATCGGCCGAGGGAGCGACGCCATTGGCGCCTGGCGCTGTCACTGCTGCTCGCCGCCGCAGCGTCGGCATCCGCCGCCGCCGCCGATCCGCTGCACGGCGCCATGCCGATGGCCGAGCAGCAGCAGAAGCTCGGCGCGCTGCTGCCGAGCGAGGCGCGACCGCAGCCGTCGACGCGCATCGACCCGGTGATCTGGGGATCGATGGTGCCGGATGACAACGCGCTCACCCCGGCGCGCGTCGCCCTGGGTGAGAAGCTCTACTTCGACACGCGCCTGTCGGCCGACAACACGGTGGCCTGTGCGACCTGTCACGACGTCAGCCGCGGCTTCACCGATCAGCGGCCGGTGTCGGAGGGCATCCGCGACCAGCTCGGCCGCCGCAACGCGCCGACGGTGCTGAACGCGCTGCTCTTCCAGACCCTCTTCCTCGACGGGCGCTCGCCCAGCCTGGAGAACCAGGCCAAGCAGCCGATCATCAACCCGATCGAGATGGGCCAGCCGGACGGTGCCGCGGCGGTCAAGGCGATCGCCGGAGACGCCGACTATCAGGCGCGCTTCAAGGAGGCCTACGGCCGCGCGCCAAACTACGAGGACGTCGGCCGCGCACTCGCCGCCTTCCAGCGCACGCTGGTGTTCCTCGACGCGCCGTTCGACGCCTTCGCGCGCGGCCAGACCGACGCCATCTCGGCCCAGGCGCAAGAGGGCTGGGTGCTGTTCAACGGCAAGGCGCGCTGCGTCAGCTGCCACGCGCTCAACCCGTCCAACCCGCTCGGCACCGACAACCGGTTCCACAACATCGGCGTGTCGGCGCGCCACCAGGACTTCGAGCAGCTGGCGACGCGCGCCCAGGCGGAGCTGGCGAAGAACGACAGCGAGCAGGCGCTCGACAAGCTGGCGCTCAGCACCGACCTCTCGGAGCTCGGCCGCTTCATGATCACCCGCGACCGCAGCGACATCGGCGCCTTCAAGACCTCGCAGCTGCGCAACATCGGCATCACCGCGCCGTACATGCACGACGGCTCGATGGCCACCCTGTGGGACGTGATGGACCACTACAACAAGGGCGGCGAGACCAATCCGTATCTCGACGGCGGCATCGAGCCGCTGGCGCTGACCGAGTCGGAGATCGACGCGGTGGTCGCCTTCCTCTTCACCCTCACCGACAACCGCTTCGCCGAGCAGAACGCCGCCATCTTCGCCGCGCAGAAGGCCAGTGCCGCGACCAAGCGGCCGTTCCGCGACGAGGCGCTGGCGATGCGCAGGACGCTGCCCTGGGAAGCGCGCGTCACCGGAGGCAAGTGATCATGGCCGCCAAGTTCACCAGCATCGAGACCAAGCACTACGCCGAGCGCGCCGCGCTGTTCGACGGCCTGCGTCGGCTCGACCGGCGCAGCTTCCTCAAGGTGTCGGCGGCGGCCTTCGCCGCCGCGGCAGTGAAGGGCGTCGTGCCGCAGTCCTTCATGCCGATCGACGTCGCGCACGCCGCCAGCGCCGGCGTCGAGCCGTTCCGCATCGCCTACATCTCCGACGCGCATCTCTACGAGCGCAACGTCAACGAGCGCTTCATCCGCTCGCTGCTGCGCGCGGTGGACGACGTCAACCTGCTCGACCCGCAGCCCGACTTCGTCCTCTTCGGCGGCGACCTGGCGCAGCTCGGCAAGCCCGGCGAGCTGGAGCTCGGCGCGCAGATCCTCAAGAACGTCAAGGCGCCGGTGCGCATGATGGTCGGCGAGCACGACTGGTTCCTCGACATGGGCGAGAAGTGGCAGGCGCTGTTCGGCGCGCCGAACTACTCCTTCGACCACAAGGGCGTGCACTTCGTGGTGCTGAACAGCATCCACGAGGACGACTTCTGGACGCCGCGCGGCATGACGCCGGAGCAGCGCATGCTGACCGTCGCCGGGCTCGACAACGGTATCCAGGGCCGCTTCAAGGTCGGCGACGAGCAGCGCGCCTGGCTGAAGAAGGACCTCAGCGCGGTGAGCAAGTCGACCCCGCTGATCGTCTTCTCGCACTCGCCGCTCTACAAGTACTACCGGCCCTGGAACTTCTGGACCGACGACGCCGACGAGGTGCAGGCGATCCTCAAGCCGTTCAACAAGGTCGCCGTGGTGCACGGCCACACCCACCAGTTGCTCACCAACCGCATCGGCAACATCCACTTCCACGGCATGCTCTCGACCGCGTGGCCGTGGCCGTATGCACCGGAAGGCTTGCCGGCGCTGACCGTGCAGATGGATCGCGCCGATCCGTTCAATCCCAACGACGCGCTCGGCAACGGAGAAGTGCTGGTGCGCGCCGACGGGTTGGTCGACAAGGTCTACAACCTGTGGAACCGCAACCCGATCACCGTCTCGTCCGAGTACCTCTCGTCGCGCGGCACCAAGCAGGTGCCGCCCAAGCCCAACCTGGTCAGCTACTGAGAAGGAGGGGACGATGCGCACAGTGATCGGAAGCCTCGTCGCGCTCGCTCTGCTGGCCCTGCTGGCGCTCACCGTGCCGCGCGCCGGCGCCGAGGGCGATCAGCCCGCCGCCGCGCCGGCCGCGAACGCGCCGGCCGCCGCGGCGCCGGCCGCGGCGGGCAAGGACATCGAAGTGAAGCTCTGCGACAACCACACCACCACCACCGTGCCGGCCGACCAGGCGCGCACGGCGGAGAACGGCGCCAAGATCGCGCAGTCGCTGATGGCGCAGTGGCTGGAGAAGAACCCGGAGAGCGGCTGGGTGCAGGAAGAGCTGGAGAAGCACGAGATGAAGATGCCGGCCGACAACAGCGGCCTGGTCGGCCGCGGCCAGGGCGCCACCTACGCCGCGATCAGCGCCGAGGACGTGCTGGTGTGGAAGAACGAGACGGTGAAGCTCGCCGCCGAGGGCTCGACCATCTTCCACAGCGGCGACAAGCTGAAGAGCCAGATCGCCGTGTCGTGCGACATGTGCCACCCGCACGCCGCCAATACCCATCCCGAGACCTATCCGAAGTTCCAGCCGCAGCTCGGCCGCGTCGCGCTGCTGCGCGACATGATCAACTGGTGCATCGAGCACCCGGTACGCGGCGAGAAGCTCGAGGCCGACAGCCCCAACATGCGCGCGCTGGAGGCCTACATCATCGCGCAGCGCAAGGGCGCGGTGATGGACTACGGGCGGAGGTAGGAAGGCTGTTAGGCTGTTACGCGGTTAGGCTGTTAGGGGAAGAAATGGATCCTGTGAGAACCTCTTCCCCTAACAGCGTAACAGCCTAGCAGCGTAACAGCCTCTACCCCCCCGCCAGCGGGGCGAGTAGGTAGATCTCGTCGCCATCCGCAAGCGGGCGCGCCAGATTCTCCTCCACCGGACAGCGCTGGCCGTTGAGCATCAGCGTGTGGCCGAGGTGGGGGCTGGCGGCAATCGCATCGCGTAAGTGGATGCCGCGGCGGTCGGCGACCTCCAGCAGCGTCGCGAGCGTCGCGCCGGCCGGCAAGTGGACGTCGGTGTCGACGTCGTGCCAGCCGGCGCCGGTGCGGCCCTTCAGGATCACGTGCACGCGGATGGCGTCGGCGGCGGCACCGCCGAGGGCGCGTTTCAGTGCCGCCAGCACGCTCATGCGTCGAGGTAGCCCTGCAGCAGCTCGCTCATGCCGAGCTGATCGGCGCGCGCCTTGGCCAGGTTGCCGGTCTGCGGGTTCCAGTGCATGGCGCGGTAGTAGTCGTCCTTCAGCTGCGGCAGCGGCACGGTGACGCCCTTCAGCGGTCCGTTCTGCAGGTTGCCGTCGCCCTCGCCGAGCATGCGCGGGTGCGGTTGGAAGTCGGCCGGCTTGATGCCCTCGCGGCGGTTGAAGGCGGCGCGCAGATTCTGGATGCGCTCGCCGGCGAGCAGCAGGTCCTTCTCGGTGAAGCCCCAGCCGGTGAGCGCGTTGACCAGCTCCAGCCACGGCAGCCCGCCGGTGAGGTTGGTGAACATGCACAGGCCGAGGCCGTTCATCACCTGGTGCGCGTTGCTGAAGTGCGCCTGCGCAACCCCCTTGCCCTCGGTGCCCTTCCACGACACCGTCACCGCCTTCGGGTCGACGCCGGCGTTGGGCAGCGGGAACTTGGAGTTGAAGGTCTCGTTCCACGACGCGGTGCCGGCGGTGTGGCGGCCCGGGGTCGGGTCGGCGATGTAGGTCACCCCCATCAGCGAGGTGAAGCGCGTGTCGTGGTAGGCCGGCTCGCCGCCGTGCACGTGCACGGCGAACTTCTCGCTGCCCTTGCCGACGTGCTGCGCGGCGCGCGCCAGGCCGTGGCGCAGCCACTCGCCGCAGCCCTCGCCGCTGCCCATCTTGATGGTCAGCGCCAGCGCCGCCTCGCCGTTGCCCCAGCGCATGTCGATGCCGTCGAGGTCGGCGGCGGTGACCATGCCCTCCTCGACCGCCTCGCACAGCCAGGCGAGCGTCGCGCTGGAGCTCACTGCGTCGAGCCCGTAGCGGTTGCAGGCGTCGTGGCAGGCGGTGACCAGTTCCAGGTCGTCGTTCAGGATGCTGGCGCCGAAGCCGATGATGGTCTCGTAGTCGGGGCGGCGCACGTCGCTCAGGCCGCGCCGTTTCACCGCGACGATGCCTTTGCACGGCGCCGGGCAGTCGCCGCAGGAGAGCTTCCTGGTGATGTACTTGTCGACCTCGGCGCCATCGAGCTTCCAGCTCTTGCTGGCGAGCGGGAACTCGGTCGAGCCGACCCCCTTCCAGTTGCGCACCGGCGCGTCGCCGTTCTCGATGCTGATCGCCACCGCGCCGGTGGTGCCGCGGTCGCTCCACAGCTGGCGCATCGCCTCGACCGGCGCCTCGACCTTGATGCCGAAGCGCGAGAACAGCCGGTACATCCAGCCGAGGTAGCGCTTCGGCTTGGTGAACCAGACCATGATGCGCATGCGCAGCGACAGCGCGCTCTTGTATTCCTTGGTCACCGCGGCGCAGAGGGCGCGGAAACGGCCCTCGTCGGCGATCGGCAGCTCGCCGGAACCGGCGACGACGATCGCCTTCAGGTTCTTGCTGCCGTAGATGGCGCCGAAGCCCTGGCGGCCGAAGGCGTGGTAGCGGTCGTTCATCACGCTGGCGATGCGCGACTGCTTCTCGCCGGCCGGGCCGATCGCCGAGACGCCGACCTCGGAGTGATGGCCGTATTTCTCACGCAGCGCGTCGAACACCGGCGGGATCTCCTGCCCCCACAGGTCGCCGGCCGGCTCGAAGTGCACCTCGCCGTCGCGCACCACCAGGATCACCGGCTCGCTGGCGCGCCCGGTCACCACCAGCGCGTCGTAGCCGGCGCGGCGCAGATGGCTGGCGACGCTGCCGCCGGAGTTCGAGTCGGCCCAGGTGCCGGTGAGCGGCGACTTGCCGACGATCTGGATGCGCCCCGAGAACGGCGTGCGCAGCCCGGTGAGCAGCCCCGAGACGATCGCGAAGCAGGCCTGCGGCGCCAGCGCGTCGGTGCCGGCGGGGAAGTGCTTCCACATCAGATAGGCGCCGAGGCCGTAACCGCCGAGGTAGTCGCGGTAGACCGACTCATCGAGCGTCTCGACCCGCGAGGTGCGCGTCGTCAGGTCGACGATCAGGATGCGTCCGTGCGTGCCGTAGCGGGTCGTCGAAGCCGCCTGCGCCATGAGAGAACCTCCTCGGGTTTCGCAGCCGGCGTTATACCGTGCGTGCGTGGGGTCGGGTAGCCACCTGTTCAGCGGGCGCGTCGCGACGGTTCTCCGGCTATAAGCGCGTTGCCATGTCGGGACGACAATACCTCGCCCTGGGCTGTGTCCTCCTGACGTCGGTCGGCGGATGCGAACCGCTGGTCGGGACGTTGGTTGGCGATCCCCCCTTTGCTCCATGCGCCTAACCGTCACGACCTCAGCGGGAGGCGTCGTGTTCTCATCGGAGCGCCCATTCCGGTCGATCGTCTGCACGTCCGCCGACCACAAAGAGCTGCTGTGGGCCGCAGGATGTCCGACGTCGGCCGATTGCATGGCGACCGTTGCGTACGGAGCGACGTCCCTCGTCACCGAAATCGCGGCCAAACCGTTGACGCCCGGGAACTGCTACGCGTGCAACGTAAAGAGTCGAACGGGAAAGGGGTTCGCATCGTTTCGGATAGCGCGCGATGAGTCCACCGGGGTGATCGGGGTTGTGGACTGCGATGGCGGACGGCCGGAGTGAGGCGTCGGGGCAGGATAGTCGTCGAGCACTGAAAGGAACCTTGCCGGGGTGCGTGGGCGGGAGGCATACTGCCGCCGTGCAACCGCTCAGCAGCGACATGAGCGATCCCAACGCGCGGCCGTACTTCCTCTGGGACGAATCGACAACTGTTGGCGCGTTTCGCGCCGCGCTGGCGGTCGCCACGGACGAGGAGCGCGATCGGCTGATCGGCAAGCTCATGCGCGAGGCGCGCGACACGGATGTTTGGCGCTTCGTCCGACCGCGGGAGGTGTGGCGTCGCTTCGCCACCATCCGCCCGCATCTGGGCCGGCGTCGCGCATTCTGGGAATATCTGTTCGACGCGTGGCGTCGCGATGGATTCCTCGCCTAGCCAACTGAGCGCGCTGCAGCAGCGCTTCCTGGCTGAATTCGCACGACGCGCGCCGGGATTCTTTCTCACCGGCGGTGCCGTGCTGGCTGGCTGGGTGCTCTGCCACCGCCGCACCGACGATCTGGACCTGTTCACTGTCGACGACGACGCGATGGCACAGGGCGACACCCAGCTGCGCAGTGCCGCGGCGGCCGTCGGCGCTGAAGTCGAGGCACTACAGACGTCAGCTGACTTCCGCCGCTACCTGTTACGCACTCCCAACGCGAGTGTCGTCGTCGATCTGGTTCGCGAGCGCGTCGCACAACTGCATCCCAAGCTCGATCGCGACGGTCTCCGGCTCGATCCAGTCGAGGAGATCGTGGCGAACAAGATCTGCGCGCTGGTCGGGCGGGCCGAGCCGCGCGACCTGGTCGACGTCATGATGCTGGAGGAGCGCGGCTACCGCGTCGAGAACTTTCTCCCCGACGCCGCGGCGAAGGACGCCGGCGTCACGGCCGCGGCGCTCGCCTGGGCGTTGTCCACCTTTCCACTCCGAGGCCCCCTGCCAGAAGGATTCTCCCGCGAGCGGATCGATCGGTATCGCGGTGAGTTGGAGCACCGCATGCGGCAGCGGGCAGGGCACGACGCCGGCGCTTGACGACTCCGGCGCGCCTGCCGAGCGAGAGGCGTAGCGGTAGTCGATTCTCGGTTTCGCGATGGGTGAACGGCGGGTATTCCTCCGCCTGATGAGCGTCACGCCGATGCTGCTTTCCGCTCGCACCTGGCGAGGCTTCGACAGGGGGGCGGCGGCCGCGGCGGCGCGCGGCCGATAGCCACGCAGGTGGCATGTCCCTTGCCCTGATCAGGCGCGATGCCCGCGCCTCGTCCGACCTCCGACGCCAACCTGCTCCGCTACCTGATCCAGCACGGCCTGCTCGAGCGCGAGCAGGTGGACAGCGCCTTGGCCGAGATCGCGGCGGAGAAGAGCGACCTGTCGGTGCTCGAGTGGCTCGGCCGGCGCGGCACCATCGTCGAGGAGGAGCTCGCCTTCACCGTCGCCGGCCGGCTGCGCCTGCCGTTCGTCAACCTCGCCACCTGCTCCTTCGATCCGGCGGTCGTCGGGCTGATCCGCGACGACGTCGCTGCCCGCTACCGCGCCCTGGCGCTCAGCCAGGAGGGGCGCATCCTCACCGTCGGCATGGTCGACCCGCTCGACCGCGAGGCGGTGCGGGCGATCGAGTTCGCCACCGGGCACCGCGTCCGCCTGGCGGTGGTCACCGCCTCCGGGCTGCGCGAGGCGCTGCGCCGCGCGTACAACATCGACGCCTCGCTGAACGCCTATCTGCAGACCGCGCCGGGCGAGGCCGAGGTGCCGATCACCGCGCTGGAGGACGACGTCGGCGACGTCGAGCTGCTGCGCAACCAGAGCGCCCTGCCGCCGGTCGTCAAGCTGCTCAACATGGTGCTGCTCGACGGCATTCGCAGCCACGCCAGCGACATCCACATCGAGGCGGCGACCAACGAAGTGCGGGTGCGCTACCGGGTCGACGGCATGCTGCAGGACGCCTTCCAGTTCCCCAAGTGGGTGCACGACCCGATGGTCACCCGCTGCAAGGTGCTGGCGAAGCTCGACATCACCGAGCGGCAGAAGCCGCAGGACGGCCGTATCCGCGTCGAGCATCGCGACACCATGGTCGACCTGCGCGTCTCCAGCCTGCCGACCCAGTTCGGCGAGAAGATCACGCTGCGCATCCTCAACGCCGCGGCGGCGCCGCCGGGCCTGGAGCCGCTCAACCTGAACGAGCGCGATCTGCGCGTCGTCCGCCAGGCGATCGCGCGGCCGCAGGGCCTGGTGCTGGTCACCGGACCGACCGGCAGCGGCAAGACCACCACGCTCTACTCGATGCTGGCGGAGATCCACTCGTCGACGCGCAACATCGTGACGATCGAGAACCCGATCGAGTACCACATCAAGGGCGTCAACCAGGTGCAGATCAACGAGCGCCGCGGCCTCACCTTCGCCAACACCCTGCGCTCCATCCTGCGCCAGGATCCGGACGTCATCCTGGTCGGCGAGATCCGCGACCGCGAGACCGCCGAGATCGCGGTGCAGGCGGCGCAGACCGGTCACCTGGTGCTGAGCACGCTGCACACCAATGATTCGGTGGCGACGCTCACCCGCCTGGTCGACCTCGGCATCGAACCGCACGTGCTCGGCCCGTCGCTCAACCTGATCATCGCGCAGCGCCTGGTGCGGCGCATCTGCGAGCAGTGTACGCAGACCTACACCGGCGAGCCGATCGAGCTGCGTTCCCTGCATCTGCCGGCCGAGACCCTGCTGCGCCGCGGCAGCGGCTGCCAGTCGTGTCACGAGATCGGCTACACGAAGCGCGTCGCGGTGATCGAAGTGATGGCCCTGACGCCGGCGATGACCCGGCTGGTCGAGCAGCGCGCCGCCGACAGCGCGTTGCGCCGCCAGGCACTGGCGGACGGCATGACGCCGCTGGCGCGCGCGGCGCGGCAGATGGTGCTGGACGGCGTCACCACCGCCGAGGAAGTGCTGCGCGCCGTGGACATGGCCGACAGCGAGCCGCACTGCCCGCACTGCGACCGCGTCGTCGACGAGCGCTTCGCGGTCTGCCCGCACTGCGCGACGCCGCTCAAGCTGGTCTGCACCGGCTGCCAGAAGAGCCTCGACCCGGAATGGCACGCCTGCCCGTACTGTGGCGCAGTGCGCGGTGCCGCGCCGGTGCCGGTGCGACCACCGGCGGCCAGCCCCGCGGCGGCGCCGGCGCCGAGGCCGCGCCGCTTCGAAATCCTGGTGGTCGATGACGAGCCCGACTTTCGCCACCTGCTGGCGATGGCGCTGCACCAGAGCGACCTGCCGGTGGCGGTGACGCTGGCGGCCGATGGCGCCGAGGCGCTGCAACTCGCCGAGCACCATCCGCCCGACCTGGTGCTGCTCGACATCGGCCTGCCCAACGTCGACGGCTTCGAGGTCTGCGCCCGCCTGCGCGCCGCCGCGCCCACCGCCGAGGTGCCGATCCTGATGCTCACCGCCTACGACGACAGCGAGAATCGCGAGCGCGGCTTCGTCGCCGGCACCGACGACTACATCGGCAAGCCGTTCAGCCACGCCGAGCTGCTGGCGCGCGTGCGGCGCATCCTGCAGCGCACCTACGGCTATCGCCCGGCGGTGGTCGAGCGCGCCGAAGTCGCGTGAGGAAGGCGGTCGGGCTGCCAGGCTGACTGGCGGTCAGGGAAACGATCCTCCCCCTCAACCGCCCACCGCCTGGCAGGCTGACCGCCTTCCTGTACGCGCATTGCCCGAGGCGCGGCCCGATGGTAGCCGTCGCGATGCAGCATGGGGGTCCAGACGATCGACGCGACGCCGGTGACGCGGCCGTCCAGGTGGCGCTCACTGGTGCTGGGGCTGACCTCCAGCATCACGATACTCGCCGTGCTGGGGTACTGGATCGACTGGCGCGCCGCCCTGCAGGTCCTGCGCCGCGTCGACGCCTGGCGCCTGGTGGTGCCGGCGCTGGTGACACTGGCCGGATGGCCCCTGCGCCCCTGGCGCTGGCGCGAGATCTTTCCGGTCGCGACGCGGCCGTCGTTCCGCGCCGCCTTCAGCGCGCTGACCGTCGGCACCATGGCGAACAATGTCCTGCCGGGACGCGGCGGCGACCTGCTGCGCGTCGTGCTGGTCGCGCCGCGCGGCGGCGCCGTGCGCGCCAGCCTGGCGCTCGGCACGCTGGCGGTGGAGAAGATCCTCGACGGTCTGGCGCTGCTGGCGGTGCTGCTGGTGGCGCGGCTGGTCCTCGACGTGCCGGCCTGGTTCGCCCACTTCGCGCTCGGCGCCACGTTGCTGTTCGGTGCCGCGATTGTTTTCGTCGCCCTGCTGCGCTGGCAGCGCGATCGCCTGCTGTCGATCTGCAGCGCGGTGCTGCGTCGGCTCCACCTGCCGCGCCTGGCCGACATCGTCGTGCGGGTCGGCGGCCAGTTCGCCGACGGGCTCACCGCGTTGCGCACCGCGCCGCAGTGGTTCGGGGTGTCGGCGCTGACGGTGGTGATCTGGGGGCTGGAGGCGGTGCAGGTGTGGTTGCTGGCCGCCGCCTGGCACATCCCGCTGCCGCTCGCCGCCGCGGCGGTGGTGACGGCGGTGATCGGTCTCGGCATGTCGGTGCCGGCCGGTCCGTCGTCGCTCGGCGCCTACGAGCTCTCCGGCGTCGGCGGGTTGATGTTGTTCGGCGTCCCGTCGGCCGATGCGCTGGCGCTGACACTCGGCCTGCACATGTGGATGCTGCTCAACACCACCATCGCCGGCGCCTTTGGCTTCGCCGTCGGCGGCCTGCGCGCCGAGACCGTGCTGCACGCCGGCGACGCGGCCCCGGCCGACGCGTAGCGCCGTCGGCCGACACGAGGTCGGCCGGCTACGAGCCCATCCAACGGATCTCCGGGACCTGTTGGGGTCGGGACGGGTTATCACGCCGCCGGCCGAGGTTGCGCGCACACGACGGTCGGCCGGAGCCGGGTTCGAGGGATGTCGCGCCTTGCATACACCGCTCGGGTAGCCGGCCGACCGCGCGGTCGTGCGCGTTGCGGCCGGACGCGCGTGCGGTCCGACGACGTCAGCGGGCGTGGACGCTGATGTGGTACGGCTCCAGCACGTCGATCGCCTCGACTGGGTCGACGTTACGTTGCCAACGGAAGTGCGACACGCGCACCTGGTCGGGCTCGACGTCGAGGATGTGGAAGCCGTTCAGCTCCTGGATCGACGTGATCGGCTCGACGTCGAGGTGACGCGGCGGCGTGGCGACGGTGCCACGCGCCGCCGATGGCCAGCCGACGCCGGTGCCGGGCGTGCCGCTGATGACACTGACCACCGGGTTGTCGGAGAGATCCAACGCGCCGCTGCGCAGGATGCGGCCCGATCCCTGGCCGTGGATGTCGCCGCTGACGAAGAGCGGCAGGCGGTGTGACGCCGACGCGGCGGCGAGCAGGCGATCGTGCTGGGCGAGGAAGCCGCTCGACCAGCCGGGCTTCGGCACGTCGGTGGTCAGCGCGCCGTCGACCAGCACGTCGGGATACCACTCGGCGTACTTGCCGGCGGTCCAGCCGGGCGGGTTCGACGGCATGTGGATCAGCTGCGCGACCGTCGGGTCGGCGATGCGCGACTGTAGCCAGTGCTCGACGCTGGCCGGCACCAGTCCCGCCTCGGGGTTGGTCGGCTGCATGAATCCCTTGCAGTCGTAGAGCAGCGCCTCCAGGAGACGGCCCCAGCGCAGCGTGCCGAACGACTCGCTGACGCCGGCGGGGCGATCGGCGGCGCGGCTGCCGGGCAGGTCGAGCGGGCGGCCGGGAGCGGGGAGAAACTCCGGGTAGTAGAGCCACTGCACGGCGCGTGCGAGCTCGCGGCTGAAGTCGTCGGGCGGAAAGGTGGTGAGTGTCGGCGTGACCTGGTCGTCCTCGAAGTAGTCGTGGTCGTCGCGCAGGAAGAAGACCGGAATCTCGCGCAGCAGCGTGCCGTAGAGCGCCGCGATCTGGCCGTCGACGGCGCGCGTCAGCACATCCTCGTTGGCGGTGCCGAGCACCGTCTGGTTGCGGTCGAAGATGCCGGCGATGCGTTTCGCGGTCGGTGACTGGCCGAGCAGCACGGCGGACAGGCTGGCGCGCAGGTCCCAATAGAGGTGGTCGCCGTTCGCCACCACCACGTCGGGCTTGTAGCTGAGGCCGCGCTGCAACAGGCGGCGGCGCACCGCCAGGGGCACGTAGAGCCCGAAGGCGTCGTGCCCGCCGGCGCAGGTGTAGGCGAGGATGCGGACGTGGCGCTTGCGCGCGTTTGGATCGGGCAGCGTCTGGATGAGCCACGGCGCACTCAGCCGGCGCCTGCCGGCGACCAGCGCCAGCACGTGCGTGTGATGCGGCAGCAGGTCGCGCGCGTCGAAGGCCCAGAAGCGACCAGCGCTGTCGGTCTGGATGCCGCGCACCGGCTCGCCGCTGACCCGCAGCACCGGCACCGCCTCGGGCGCGACGTGCAGCGAGAGCTTGACGTACAGCCGATCGTGGCTGGCCGTCGCCAGCACGTGCGCCAGGTCGGGATCGTCGACCGGCTGGGTGACGCGCTCGTCGCTGGAGCCGCCGCAGCCGAGCGGCGCGAGGGCGACCGCCGCGCTCGCCGCGGCGGCGCGGCGCAGGAAGGTGCGCCGATGCATCGGAGAAGGCTGTTAGGCTGCTAGGCGGTTAGGCTGTTAGGGGGAGGAACGAATCGGATCGGCTCGATCCCCCCAACAGCGTAACAGCCCAACAGCTAACAGCCTGTCGGTTTCAGCCTTCCGCGCCCATGATCGCCTTGACCTCGAGGAACTCCTCGAAGCCGAACTCGCCCCACTCGCGGCCGTTGCCGGACTGCTTGTAGCCGCCGAATGGCGCGGAGAAGTCGGCGCCGGCGCCGTTCAGGTGCACATTGCCGGTGCGCAGGCGCGCCGCGACCTTGAGCGCGTGCTCGGTGGTGCCGGCCGAGACGTAGCCGGAGAGGCCGTACGGGGTGTCGTTGGCGATGCGGATCGCCTCCTCTTCCGTGTCGTAGGGCAGGATCGACAGCACCGGCCCGAAGATCTCCTCGCGCGCGATGGTCATGTCGTTGCGCACGTTGCCGAACACGGTCGGTTTGACGAAGTAGCCCTTCTCCAGGCCCTGCGGCTTGCCGGGGCCGCCGGCGACCAGCTCGGCGCCTTCCTTGATTCCCGCCTCGATCAGGCGCTGGATCTTGTCGTACTGCAGCTTGCTCACCACCGGGCCGATGGCGGTGCCCTCGGTGGCTGGATTGCCGACCACCGTCGACTCGGCCGCTTCCTTGGCGATCTTCAGCGCCTCGGCGTGCTTGGCGCGCGGCACCAGCATGCGGGTCGGCGCGTTGCACGACTGGCCGCTGTTGGTGAAGCAGCTGCGCACGCCGCCGGCGACCGCCTTCGCCAGGTCGGCGTCGTCGAGGATGATGTTGGCCGATTTGCCGCCGAGCTCCTGGGCGACGCGCTTGACCGTGTCGGCGGCGGCCTTCGCCACCGCGGTGCCGGCGCGCGTCGAGCCGGTGAACGACACCATGTCGATGCCGGGGTGGCTGGAGATCGCCTCGCCGACCGTCGGGCCGTCGCCGTTGACCAGGTTGAACACACCCGCCGGGACGCCGGCGTCGTGCAGGATCTCGGCGAACAGGATGGCGTTGAGCGGCGCGATCTCGGTCGGCTTCAGCACCATGGTGCAGCCGGCGGCC
>JANRJF010000243.1:0-2093 GCA_033764095.1 Deltaproteobacteria bacterium
GCGGCAGGATCTCACTGATCGAGCCGCGCAGGACGGCGTCGGCGAGCTCGTCCATCTCGGTCGGCTCGGCGTTGAGGATGACGATGCGGGCGCCGGCGCGCTTGGCGAGCGGCACGACGCCGGCGACCGGGTAGACCGCCAGCGTCGAGCCGATCGCCAGCAGCAGGTCGCACTCCCGCGCCGCGCGCTGGGCGCGGGCGATGTCCTCCTCGACCAGCGACTGGCCGAAGGAGATGGTCGCCGACTTGAGAATGCCGCCGCAGCTGCGGCAGGCGGGGTCTGCTTCGCCGGCGCGCACGCGCGCCAGGGCGCGCTCCATCGGCGCGCGCTCGCCGCAGTCGAGGCACGTGACCTCGCGGATCGTGCCGTGCACCTCGACGATCTTCTCCGGTGCCGAGCCGGCCGCCTGGTGCAGCCCGTCGACGTTCTGCGTGATCAGCGTGTGCAGCGTGCCGCGCTTCTCCAGCGCCAGCAGGGCGCGGTGGCCTTCGTTCGGCTCGCGCGGCTGCGCGAAGGTGTCGAGGCGGCTCTGCCAGGCGCGCTTCCGCACCTCGGGATCGGCGACGTAGTGCTGGATGGTCGCCATCTTCTCGGCGCCGGGGTTCTTCGTCCACACGCCCTTTGGCCCGCGGAAGTCCGGAATGCCCGAGTCGGTCGAGATCCCCGCGCCGGTCAGCACCACGACGCGGTCCGCGTAGCGGATCCACTTGCGCACGATCGGGATCAACGTGTCGGTCATGGGCGCGAAGAAACCACGGATGCCATTGGATGAACACAGACCTGCCTCGCCGCAGCGATTCCCTCCCCCGCCTCGGGGGAGGGCCAGGGTGGGGGTGTCATCCGCCCCGCGCCCTGTGGAAGAGTACGGCAAGGATGTCCGCCGCGCCGCTCTGGTACTTCGCCTACGGCAGCAACATGGCGCGCGCCATCTTCCAGGAGCGGCGCGCGCTGCGGCCGCTGGCGGCGCACGTCGCATGGCTGGCGGATCACCAGCTCTGCTTCAACATCCCGATCGGAGCGGGCGAGCGCGGCGTCGCCAACGTCGAACCGAAGCCCGGCGCGCGCGTCTGCGGCGTCGCCTACCTGCTGTCGGTCGACTGCTGCGAACGGCTCGACCGCAGCGAGGGTGTGCACGCCGAGCTCTACTGGCGCGAACCGGTGATCCTGGCACTGGCCAACGGCGCGCAGGTCAGCGGCTTCACCTACCGCTCGGCGCGCACCACCGCCGGCCGCCTGCCCTCGCCGCGCTACATGGGCCTGCTGCTCGACGGCGCCGCCGAACACGGCCTGCCGGACGAGTACGTCGCCTTCCTGCGCGCCTTCACGTTGGCGCGCGACGAACGCGAGCCGGCAGCGTGAGACCCCCATCCTGACCCCCGCTGACGCGGGGGAAGGGACCGAACCAGCAAGCCGGCGATCAGCCATACGCCCCTGATCCACGTCTTGACCGAGCGCGCCGGGGCTGCGAGCGTCTCGCCGTTCAGCCCTGCAAACCCAGCCAACCCGGAGGATGACCGGTCCGATGTCGAAGCCACTGCCCGTAGTCGACTTCCTCAAGATCCCGGAGAGCGGCGAGCCGTATCTCGAGGGGCACAAGTGCGCCGCCTGCGGCGCGGTGTACCTCGGCCCGCGCACCGCCTGCGCGAAATGCGGCGCACGCGACAAGATCGCCGCGACGCGTCTGGCGAACCAGGGAAACCTGTACGTCTACTCGATCGTGCACCGATCGTTTCCCGGCATCGACGTGCCGTACGTGTCGGCGATCGTCGACCTCGACGGCGGCGGCACGCTGAAGGGCAACCTGATCGGCATCGAGCCCGATCCGGCGAAGATCAAAATGGGGATGCCGGTGCGCGTCGTGTACAAGGACGCGCTCGGTCGCAAGGACCGCGACGGCAACTCCTACCTGAGCTACTTCTTCGAGCCGCGCTGAGCGGCCGGCGTTCCCCATCCCGCCATCCAGGAGATCAACATGAGTGACGTGTTCGTGGTCGGAATCGACATGATCAAGTTCATGAAGGCCGGCACCGGCCCGGCGGTCGACGTGCTCGGCGCGCAGGTGGCGCTGATGGCGCTCGACGACTGCGGCCTGA